>CALVLM010000001.1:0-177311 GCA_944338075.1 Candidatus Gallimonas intestinigallinarum
CTATGCTTCTTTTTTTGTGCCATTATACAAAAAATGTTGAAGCAAGTTCCCTCACCCCAACATTTATTATAGAGCCAGTATTTTTGTGAAGAGGTGCCGAGCGAAGCGAGGCGGTAGGGTCGGTCTAAGCGAGGTACGATTCCGAACGGCAAACAAAAAACGGAGCCGAAGCCCCGTTTTTTTGTTGTTTTGATTACTCCTTGGAACCGGTGAGCATCAGCGAGCCGATGATCATCTTCTGGAAAATCGCGAACAGGATAATGACGGGAAGGACGCACATGACGGCTGCCGCCATGACGGGACCCTGGTTGCCCGAGTTGCTCGTGTTCATGATAACCATTGCATGCGGCAGGTTGACCCAAAGCGACGACGTAGGCGTCGTGTAGATCAGCGAACCCATGTAGTTGTTCCAGCAGCCCATGAAGGACAGCAGACCCTGCGCCACGATCGCGGGCATTGCAAGCGGAAGGATGAAGCTGCAGAAGATGCGGAAGTATCCCGCGCCGTCGATCTTCGCCGCCTCGATGATGGAGGTGGGAAGTCCGTACAGGAACTGACGGATGAAGAACGCCGTCATGATCGCACCGAACATGCCGGGGATCGTGAGCGTCATCCACTGATTTGCAGGCTCCAGCCAGCCAAACGCCGTATACATTGCGAACTGCGTTGTCATGATGGAGGGACCGGGGACCATGATTGCTGCGAGCAGGAACATGAACACCGCGTCGCGGCCCTTCCAGTTGATCTTTGCGAACGCGAATGCCGCGGAAGCCGACGTGACGACGCCGACGACGACGGGCACGATGGAGTAAATGAGGTTGTTGAGCACCGCACGCCAGTAGGTATAGCCGGCAACGATGTTCAGGTTACCCTGGGAGCTGTTCATTGCACTCGTGAACAGTTCGTAGTAGTTCCAGAACAGATGACGGGGCTGCTCCACGCCCATAGGATATGCCGTTGCGGGCAGCGAGTTGGCAGGCCACCAGATCATTGCGTTGAGCTGGTTGGAGGTTGCAGTGTCGTATGCATTTGCAAAGGAGCCCGCAAGCATCCACCAGAAGGGGTAAGCCATCAGGAAGCCGCCCGCGATCAGGACGATATACGTCAGAATATCGCCGACCAGCTTTGCACGCTTCTTGCTGGCGTTGTGCGTCTTGGACGAGATCCCGAAGAAAGCGAGGAAGGAACCCCATGCATAGCGAAGGGCAGAATATTCTTTCTTGTTTTCAGAAACGTTTTCCACAACAAATCCCTCCTTACTCCGCATTCTTCTTGTCCAGCCAGAACTGGAACAGAGTGAGCACAAAGATGATGATCGCAAGGATCATACCATAGGCAGCGCCGAGGCTTTCGAACGGCGTCGAGCTCGACATACCGGTCAGGTCGATGACGTCCGCGCCGACCGAAGTGGTAGGATTGCGTCCCCAGAACCAGATGAGCGCGACATAACCGGACGTAAGCAGATTAGGCATACCCAGGTGGTTATCGCCCGAGGTCGGGAAGAAGAGTTCGGGCTCTGCATAGATCTGCATGCCGCCGATGACCGACGTGACGATGTTGTAGAAGATGACGGGATACAGATCGGGCATGGTGACCTTCCAGAAGATCTTCCAGCCGCTTGCACCGTCGATCTGCGCCGCTTCCTTGGTGGAGGCATTGACACCAGAAAGTCCTGCAATGTACAGAATGATCGTACCGCCAAGGCCCTTCCAGACCATCATGATGACGACCATTGTCTTATTTAGCAGTCCTTGTTGCCAGAACGGGTCTATTCCCGCTTCAGCGCCGAGCAGCGGCTTGCCGTCGCCCGTGTTGAACCAGGGGATTCTCGATCCCAGCAACGAGTTGATCACGCCGCTGTCCGTGAACAGCTTGTTGAACGTAAAGACGACTGCGACCGTACTTGCAACGCTGGGGAGATAGTACAGCACGCGGAAGAAGTTCGCGCCCTTGATATCACGGGACATGCAGACCGCGAAGAACATGGAGAGCACCATGCCGATCGGGATGCCGATCATGTAGAACACCGTGTTGAACAGAGTCATGCCCATCGTGCTCATCTCAAGTTCCATCTGCGCCGCGTCTGCACAGCTTGACTCCACGTTGGTGAAGATGTACTTGTACCAGCGGAGCGCATCCGTCCTGGTGACCCACTCGCCGTCGACCAGCATCTGATCGCTGAAGACGTTCAGCAGATCGCCGTCATAGTTGATCTGTCCGCCCGAAAACATCGTGCCGAGGAAGTCAAAGACGTTTCCGTGCAGCGTAGAGCTGTAGACCGTAAACGAGATCAGGACCGCCATGATGAGCGCTATGTAGATAAAGAGCACCGTGCCGACGATCAGGGGGAGGCAGAAGATCCAGCCCCACAGATTATCCTGCAGCTTTTGCTGATTGATATGCCGCTTGGGCTTTACAGCTATGGCTGCATCTGCGGTTGCGGCAGATTCTACAACTTCTTCCGCCGCCGCAGTATTGTTTTCCATCATTCAGATTTCCCTCCTTTTTTGTATTTCGCGCCCTCTCCCGCGCAGGCGGGAGAGCGCACGAATACACATATTCTCTTTGTCCGCTGACCGTTTTACTGGTTGTTGGAAAGATAGTTCTGGGAAGTGAGCACCGTACGCACGCAATAGAGCGCGGGCGTCATCAGCGTGTAATTGCCGCCGTCCCAATCTGCCATGCTCTTTGCAACGGACGTCGTAAGATCGTCCAGACCGTCGGTGAGCGCCGCCTGGTTGCGGTATGCAAGGAAGTTGGAGAGCGCCTGTGCTGCAAGGCAGGTCATCCAGTTGGTACCGACGGTGTACAGGGACTGCTGACGCGCAGAGTTCATATACTGCATGCGGATGGAGAGGTCGCGCTCCGTTCTCGTGTAGTTGATCATGCGAAGGACACGCATTGCATATGCAAGCATCGTCTTCGAAGAGGTTGCCGTCGTGAAGTCGACCAACTTAACATCTGCGTACTGTTCGTCGTACTTGACCTCGTGCTCGACACCTTCGGCATCCGTGACCTTTCTGCCGTTGAGGAATTCGCGGACGGTCTGCGGGCTCTTGTTGACATAACCGGCAGATGCCATCTCGATCGCAAGGGCATAATAGCCATCCCAGACGTCGTTTCCTTCAGCATCGCCCTCGGGCGTGATCATATCGACGAAAGCGCCTTCTTCATAACCTTCGACATTGTAGTTGAGGTAATCGTTGCACTGCGACATCACGTTGGGGATCTGTGCGCCGCCGTAGGTCAGCGTGACCTGCGCATTCTCATCGACGGTGAGCGCAAGGACGAGGGAGACGCATGCAGCCGCCTTCCAGGAAGGCTGACCTTCGTCTGCAACGTGTGCATTGACGGCATAACCGACGGAGTCCATACGGGCGCCCCACTTGTCCTGACGGAGAAGCTGGTTGGCGTAGATCTCATCCATCGTGTACTGCATCCGACCGCTGCTGACGTCAGTTCTCTGTGCATACTCGTCGTTAACGCCGTCGCCCGTCTGCTTGGTCGCGCCGTTGGAGTAGACTTTCTTGGTATCGTTGGTGTAATAGGTGTCACGCGTCTCCACATAGAGCGCAAGCCTGTTGGAGACCGCCGTGGGCGTGATGCCGACGTCGAGGGTGTCCGTACGGACTTCCTGATACTCGGAAATATCCCAGGTACCGACGCCGTAGAACAGGCTGGCGCCTGCGACAAATGCAGCCTGTCCGTTGAAATCCTTATCGGAAGCCGCGGTAACGACATCGCCCGTCTGACCGACGTGCGCATTCCAGGTTGCGTTGTGCTCGTGGAATGCACCGTATGCCTCGACGAAGTTCTCGCTGTTCATACCGTACTGGTTGTGCGACATACGGGTCGTGCCGTCGAGGTTGGTCTTTTCAAGTTCCTCATACGCATTGCCGATATAGGAGCTCAGATCGTTCGGATTGACAGCGTCCGTCCAGCTCCAGGTGTTGCCGGTGCTGGAAGCGATCGCCGTGTTGCCCCTGCTCTCGTTGAGGGACTTGGTGTTGGTCTGATCGATATAGGAAGCATCGTTGGAGTACAGCCAGGGGTTGACGTAGAGGTTGGGGCCTTCTGCGCCGCCGGAGACGTGCTCGAACTGCTCGCCGCCGTAGACATTGTAGTAACCCGCCGTAGTGTAGACGCCGCCTTCACCGCTCTTCCACTGCGTGTAGGTCGCATCGTGCTCCTTGACCCGCACAAGACCGGTATCGGGATTTTTCTCGCTCCAGGCGAAGGAGTTGAGCATGTAGGTGCATGCCCAGCTGAGCGCGCCGTACTCCGTCCAGGTCAGGACGATGTGACCGGTACCCGCATCATACTCCGCATCCGCGTTGTATGCGTTGGGCGTATCCTCGCTGATCGTAAACGTCTCGCCGGGGAAGCCGGGGATGACGATCGTGTAGCCGTCTCCGCCCGTAAAGGTCTCAACGCTGACCGCCATGGGATCACCCGCGAGGAGCGCATCGTCATACGTTTCGTACTTATAGTAGTTGAAGGGCTTGTACGAAATCGGCACGCCGACAACGACGAAGGGAGCTTCGTCGCCCGCTTGGAAGGTGACCTCCTCCCCGGTGTAGGGATTGGTGTACTTGCCGCCTGTCGCATAGGTGATCGCGCCGGAGGACGCGCCGGTGTGCGTGACCGCGCCATCCGTGACCAGCGCGCCGCTCGACCAGAGTCTCGAAGTGACGTTGCGCGCATCCGACGCCTTGAGCGTGGTGTACGCTGCCTTCATCTCGTCGGTGAAGTAGTTCTTGTTGTAGCCGAGCGCGAAGTTGGAGTAGTCCTTGGGAAGACCGTAGAGGCTCGCCTGCTCGCCCGATGCCGAGTCGACAAAGTGCGTCCCGTCAAACTCAATGCTGGAAGCATTCTGACGGTTACGGCCCGTACCCGTCGTTGCATAGAATGCAAGCGACTTGGGCCAGATGCTCTCGAGCTGCTCAACGAGCGTCGCGTCTGCTTCGACATAGCTTGCGATATCAAGGACGTGTCCCGAAGCGGCATAGGAGATGACATTCTTGGGCGACAGATAGATGATGTCGGCATAGTTGCCGGTACCGATCTGCGACTGAAGCGTTTCGAAATACTTTCCTGAATCGTTGTTGGGCTGGAAATCGACCTTGATCTTGTTCCCGCCGAGTTCCTCCGCGTGCTCCGCCGAATACTCCTCTGCCCAGTTATTACAGATTCTTTCGTTGGTATCCTCGTCCGCAGCGCCGCAGAAAATGTTAACGGTAATCGTATAATTGTCGTTGCCGTTAGGCCCACCTGTCGTGCCGGGACCGCAGGCTGCGAGTGCCACCGCCGAGCTTCCGACGAGCACCGCCGAAAGTGCGACAAGGCTGGCATTTCTCAGAAACTTCTTTTTCATTGTCCACCTCTTATAATTTGATCAAGATTTGCACGCGGATCGGTTCCGCTCTTGCTTGCTCGCCCGACGGATGGGGGGTGCCGGGAAAAGCAAAAAAAGCGCCCTTCGGCATGCTGCCGAGGGGGCGCTTTCCTGACCATGAAAAGAGAACGGGAACAAAACCCCCTCTTTGCACCCTCTCCTATTGAGATGCAAAAAGAGCGCTCTGCGTCTCCCGGACGCTTCCACGATCGTGACTTCCCCCCGACGTCACATCTTGTACTGTCCATACTATACCATGCAAAAAGCGCTTTGTCAATGGGATTTTTAAAATTTTTTTGTGAAATTCTCATCTTTTTATCGATTTTTTTTGGGCGTTTTCACCGAATTTCCTGTGCCGTAAGCACGATTCCGACAAAAACGGCGACGCCGAAAGGCGCCGCCTATACAACATATTGTGGTCTGAGACTCGTTTTATACATTTTGTAAACAATATCTGCGATTTCTGTCGTTTCTGCGGACAATGACGTCACATTTTCGCCGTCTTTTCATAGTAAACGAACGCCTCGTCCTCACCCGTTTTCTTCATGCCCGCGAGCTGAAGGCTCCTGCCCGAGCGCGCATTCTCCCGAAAGTGCTTTGCCTCCACGCGCTCCAGCTCCAGCTTGGAAAAGGCGTACGCCATATACGCCGCGAGCGCCTCGGCGGCATACCCGCTGCCCTCGTACTCGGGCAGCAGCCGCACGCCGATCTCCGCCTCCGCCGTATAGCCGAAGCGGTGCAGGGTCGTCTCGCCGATGAGCACGTCGCCGCGGTAGATCCCAAGCGGCATCTCCATCTTTTTTGCGAAGAGTTCGCGCGCGCCGGAGAGGAACCAGTCCGCCGTCGGGACAAAGTCCGCAGCGACGTCCGCGCGCCAGTCGTACCCCCACCAGCGGTTGCGCGCCCCGTCCCCCGCGAGCCGCGCATAGACGGCGGCGTCCTCCTCGCGCACCGCTCTGAGCGTGAGCCGCTGCGTGGTGAGTTCGGGAAGTTCGGAGAGGGTATCGATGGGGCGGCGGGGCATGACGGCATATTTGCCGACCACCTCGCAGGGCAGGTACTGCAATTTGGACTTTCTCAGCCCCATGTCGCCCGCGTCGTCCATGCGGTTGAGGTAGGTGACGTCCCCCGCAAACGCGAGCGCGAACTGCTGCGCGACCATGGGATAGGCGCCCTCGTAGCCGCGCAGCGCCTTTTCGACGTGCACGACGAGCATGTCGCCGCAGCGCTCGCCGATGGCGCACGCGACGATCTTCCCGCCCGCGCGCAGAAGTCCGCACCGCAGCCCGAAGGGGACGATCATGGGCACCAGCCCGTACACCTCATTCATCTCCTCGTCCGCGAGCTCGTCCGCCTTGGCGCGCTGAGCCGCCTCGTATTCTTTGAGAAAGGCGACCAGTTCCGCCTCCCGCGCGGGCATGTACCCCTCGAACGACCAGTCGGGGTACATCTTTTTGAACTTGTTGACATGGTTGCGCTGCCCCGCGTACTTCCCGCCTGCGAAGGTGCGGAAGGACTCCGCTTCGTAGAGGTAGTCCCGCCAACGGCGGGTATTGGTGACGGAGACGTCGGAATAGCGCAGCGTCAGCCACGGCACGGCGTCCGCCTTAACGCCCGAAAAGCGCAGCCGCACTTCGTGGTCGCGGCAGCAGCGCTCGATCAAGGCGACGGCGCGCCGCTCCGCCTCCATGTCTCCCGTGCGCGAGAGGGGATAGCGGAACCAGTCCCTGCCCGCATAGCGCTCCCTGATGATCAGACAGTCCTCCGCAACGGCAAACGCGGGCGTAAGATACTTGCGCCACATGAACTGATAGCCGAGCGAGTAGTCGGAAAGGTGCGTGCATTGCCCTGCGAAGAAGGGGGCAAGCTGCCCGATCGCCTCTTTGTTGATGTCCGTAAAATTCAGCATAGGCTGTCCGCAGTGCGGACGATCTTCTCCTTTTTTGCGATATCGTGTTGAACAAGCAATTCCCGAATGATACAAAATGACCGCAAACGGCGGTCACTCTGTATGTGTTTTGTGCATATTTGGTACGATTTTTCGGGGTACGTCCCCCCGTTTTTCAATCCATGCGGTCGATAATATCCAGCAGCTCGCTGATGCGGTCCAGATCGTCGCGCGTGTAGTAATCGATATAGATGCGCCCCTTCTTGTCCGTTCCGATGAGCGAGACCTTGGTCTTGAGCGTCGAGCGCAGCCGCTCCACGAGGTGCTTGAGCTCTGCGCTCGCGACCGCGTTTTTCTTCTCCTTTTCCCTGTCGAGCACCTCGGGCGGGTTTAAAAACTGCTTGACCGCGCGCTCCATTTCGCGCACCGACCAGCCGTTCTTGACGCACTCCCCGGCGAGCGCGATCTGCGCCTCTTTGGCGACGGGAACGAGCGTTCTCGCGTGCCCCGAGGAGAGCTTGCCCTCGCGGACGAGATCGACGACCTCGTCGGCAAGCGATAAAAGGCGCAGCGTGTTGGCGATCGCGGGGCGGGATTTGCCGAGGCGCTCGGCGAGCATCTCCTGCGTCAACCCGAACTCCTCCATCAGCCGCTTCATGCCCGTCGCCGCTTCGATGGGGTTGAGGTCCTCGCGCTGCAGGTTCTCGATGAGAGAGATTTCCTGCACTTCCTTGTCGCTGAGGTCGCGAACGATCGCGGGGATCTTCTCCAGTCCCGCGCGGATGGCGGCGCGGTAGCGGCGCTCGCCCGCGATGATCATATATTTTCCGTCGGCGTCCTTGTTGACGACGATGGGGCTGATCACGCCGTGTTCGCGGATGGAGTTCGCCAGATCGTTGAGCGCGTTTTCATCGAACGTCTTTCTCGGCTGGTGCGGGTTGGGAAAGATATCCTCGATGGGAAGCTCCGCAGGGCCCGCGGCGTTGTCGCCAAACTCGGCGCGCGCGTTCTCGTACGCCTCCTCGGTGTCGCTGAACAGGGCGGAAAGCCCTCTTCCAAGTCCTTTTGCCATACCTTACTCCCCCTTTCCTTCCGTTTTCTTCAAAAATTCTTCGGTGAGCGCCGCGTACGCACGCGCGCCCATACACTTGGGATCGTGCAGAAGGATGGGCTTGCCGTGGCTGGGCGCCTCGGAGAGGCGGATGTTGCGCGGGATGACGATCTCATACAGCTTCTTGGAGAAATACTTCTTGA
Source organism: Candidatus Gallimonas intestinigallinarum (assembly GCA_944338075.1). Classification (GTDB taxonomy): domain Bacteria; phylum Bacillota; class Clostridia; order Christensenellales; family Borkfalkiaceae; genus Gallimonas; species Gallimonas intestinigallinarum. The sequence goes on from CALVLM010000001.1 coordinate 8,538, forward strand.
TCTCTGCCGCGATTTGCTTGGAAATGAGCGAGCGCCCGTCGTACATGGTCAGCACGACGCCCTCCACCTTCAGCGACTTGTTGAGGTGCTGCCGCACGAGCGAGATGGTGTTCATCAGCTGCGAAAGCCCCTCCAGCGCGTAATACTCGCTCTGGATGGGGATGATCGCGCTGTCCGCCGCGGTGAGGGCATTGATCGTGAGAAGCCCCAGCGAGGGCGGGCAGTCGATGAGGATGTAGTCGAACGCGTCCTTCACGGGCGTGAGCGCGGCGCGCAGCACCTTGTCGCGGTTCTTCTTGTAGACGAGATCGACTTCCGCGCCTGCCAGATCGATATTGGCGGGCAGCAGAAACAGCCCCTCCAGCTCGGTTTCCAGAACATTGTCCTTGACCGCCTCGTCCTCAATGATGACGTTGTAGACGGACTTCTTCAGCGCTCCCTTGGAAAATCCCAGCCCCGTCGTCGCGTTCCCCTGCGGATCGAGGTCGACGAGCAGCACTTTTTTGCCCGCCTGCGCAAGATAAGCCGCCATATTGACGCACGTCGTCGTCTTTCCGACGCCGCCCTTCTGGTTGGAGAACGATATGATCTTTCCCATATTCCTCACTCCTCGTCCGGTTTGTCGGACGCTTCATCCTTCTTGTCTGCCTCAGCTTCGGTCACGCTCTCCTTTGCGCTCGTCGAAACTTCAGCCGTACTCTCCTTTGCTTGCTTTGTCTCAGTCTTTTTTGCACTCTGCGTGCCGAACGGGTCGTCGGGACGGCCCTTGTCGTGCTGCTCCATATATTCGAGCACTTCGGTATAGGGTGCGCCGTTCATCAGCATATCCACTTCCGCCGTGTAGATGGTCTCGCGCTCCACGAGGACGTGCGCCATGTTGTCGAGGATGCTCCTGTTTTCGCTGAGCAGCGTCCTCGCGCGCTGGTGCGCCGCGTCGACGATCTTGTGCACTTCCGAATCGATGAGCGCCGCCGTCGCTTCGCTGTAGGAGTTGCGCTCCTCAAAATCTCTGCCGAGGAACACAGGCCCGTCGCTGCCGTAGCAGATCGTGCCCAGCTTGTCGCTCATGCCCCATTCGGTGACCATCTTTCTTGCGATCTGCGTGACCTTGCGGATATCGCTGCTCGCGCCCGCAGAGACGTCGTGAATGACGAGTTCCTCCGCGACGCGTCCGCCCAGCGCCATGCAGATCATATCGTTAAGCTGATTAACTGTATAGCTGGAGTCATCCGTCTCGGGACGGGTGAGCGTGTATCCTGCCGCCGAGCCGCGGGGAATAATGGACACTTCGTGAACATTATCGTTGTGCTCGCACAGCTTGGCGAGGATCGCGTGTCCCGCTTCATGATAGGCGGTACACTTCTTGTCCGTCTCCGTGACAACGCGGCTCTTCTTCTGAGGCCCCATGATGACCTTGTTGATGCCCTCATACAGTTCGAGGTTGCCGATCATCGTCTTGTTCGCACGTGCGGCGAGAATGGCAGCTTCGTTAAGAAGATTAGCAATATCCGCACCCGAGAAACCGCTCGTCATGCGGGCGATTACCTTAAAGTTGACGTCGGGAGCTAACGGCTTGTTGCGGGCATGGACTTTCAGAATTGCCTCTCTGCCCTTGACGTCGGGAAGGTTGACGTAGATCTGTCGGTCAAATCTGCCCGGACGAAGGAGAGCACTGTCGAGGATATCGGCACGGTTGGTTGCCGCCATGACGATGACGCCCTCGTTGGTCTCGAAGCCGTCCATCTGGACGAGGATCTGGTTGAGGGTCTGTTCCCGCTCGTCGTGACCGCCACCCAGTCCCGCACCGCGTTGACGGCCGACGGCGTCGATCTCATCGATGAAGATGATGCAGGGCTGATTGCGTTTTGCAGTATCAAACAGGTCGCGCACACGCGAGGCGCCGACACCGACGTACATTTCCACGAAGTCAGAGCCGCTGACGGAGAAGAAGGGCACACCCGCCTCTCCTGCGACCGCCTTTGCAAACAGCGTTTTACCCGTTCCGGGTGGGCCGACAAGTAGCACACCCTTGGGGATCTTCGCTCCCAGGCTGGAGAACTTCTTAGGAGTCTTTAAGAACTCAACAACTTCCTTGAGTTCCTCTTTCTCCTCCTCGGCACCTGCGACGTCCGAGAAGCGGACCTTGACATTGTTCGCGATCGGAGCTTTGGACTTGCCAAAGTTCATGATCTTGCCGCTGCCGCCGCTCATCGATCGCATGATGAGGTACATTGCGATGCCCACGACGAACAGCACACCCAGATAGACGATCGCATTGCTCCAGCCCGCACCCGCGTTGGGATCCTGAAATCTTACAACAATGCCGTAATCTTCTTCCCAGGTAGCCAGCAAGCCGCTCTCATCGTAGCCGTCATAAAAGCTTGGGCCATGCGTCCAGTATGAATACTGCGAATTCGTATTCGTGGTGGTATAGCCGTAAATCGTGTACCCGGAAATGTAGATCATTTTGATCGGTGGTTCCGAGTTGTCTGTCTGCACTTCTCCTTCCTTAACCTCAATCAGATCGCGGAATTCACTAAAAGTGCGTTCTTTTGTTGCGTTGATCTGCGACGTGATCAGAAAGTATAATCCGATGCCGAGCACAGCAACCAGAACGATCGCGATCACCGTTTTTACCGTTCTACTCAAAATTTCACTCCTTTTTGTTTCATCGTTTTGATATCGATAGTATGCCCCGATATGCCTTTGTTATTGTAGCACGAAATTGTCCCGTTGGCAAGCCTTTCTTTGAAAATCTTTCCGATTTTTCATAATTATCACTATATTCCCTTAAAATGGCGGTTTTATGCCATTATTTTGGCGTTTTTTTGCTTTGCGTTATCTTATTTTTGCCAAAAAGTGTTTCATGTGAAACACTCCGAAGAATTTTTAAGAATATTTGGTGTTTCACGTGAAACATACAACGCAAAAATATATTTTGAGTGCACATGGTTTATGTTATATGACAGCCATTTATCTATAAAAATGTAAGGAAACAGGCGTCGCGATTGCGACGCCTACAGTGAAGCTTACTCGATCAAACTAAAATATTGGAAATTTGCTGCCCAAATGAACCAATCGGAGTGGTAAATGACGCTCACAACAGAAGTCTGCGAAATGAGAAGATTGAGGCTATCCGAATTGATCCAATAGCATGCCGTCAAAATCAGATAGATGATGACGATCGCCTCCAAAAGCCCCAGAACTGCACCGAGCAAGCGATTGATCGTCGCAAAGAACTTGCAAGAATTCGCAATCGCTGTACCAAATGCACCTAAGAGCATCGCGCCCAACTTTACAATCACAAAAAGCAAGATAAACGATATGATAAGCGCAACGATACTTGCCGGAGTTTCTCCAATGCCGTTTGCAATTGCGGTCGTCATTCCAAACCAGCTCTCAAGCGCATTTTTGAATGGATTACAAAAGGACACGGCCACAATGATCGCAAAAATTGTACCGGCAAGCTTGCAAATTCCCTTTACAAAGCCTCGCCAGGAACCAAAGAGAAGTCCAAGCAGCAAAATTGCAAAGAGAATGACATCCAAAACCCAGGGTGGCACGCAATTACCTCCTTTCCTAAGAATGCAATGATTATAGCACATTTTGCAAAAAAAGTCACGCCACTAAAGTAATTTGTTATAAAAATTCACGCAATGGTCAAAAACAACCGTGGAGGCGATCATGGAGCATACCTTTCATTTTAATAACTGCATGGCGGAAACGGGAGTATATCTGGCACTCAGAAAGGCTTTAGGACCGCTTACATTTCCGCCTGTTATCCTTTGCATCGGAAGCGATCTCGCCGTCGGTGACAGTCTGGGACCGGTCACCGGAACCATGTTACAGAAAAAAGATGGCAGCTTTTCCGGCTACATCTATGGCACACTCAAAAATCCGATCACAGCCAAGGAAGCAAAATATCTTTCCGCATTTTTCAGATGCACGCATCCACACAGCAAGATAATCGCGGTCGACGCCGCAGTCGGTGCAGACTCCGATATAGGACTTATTAAAGTTGTCAGTCAGCCATTGCAGCCTGGCGCAGGCGCAAATAAAAAACTTCCCAAGATCGGAGACGTTTCTGTCCTCGGGATCGTCGCAAAAAAGTCGCCGCTTACTTATGCGCTGTTCAACCTGACGCGCATGGGCGTCGTATATTCGATGGCAGAAATTATCGCAAACTCAATTCAGAACTTAACTAATGAATGTTGTGAAAATCTCTCAAAAACTGTATCATAAAGAAACAAGCGATGATAATTAGTACATTTCATCAACTTTTTTGAAATTTTTTTCGATATTGTTGACAAAGTGACTTTCCTCAGTTACAATTAAATAAACCAAATAAGGAGAAAAACATCATGGTTAAGACAACGAAGACCAAGACTTTTGATACTGATACCGCCACCGTCGTGAAGAAGGTCGTCTGCGGTGCATACGGCGATCCCGCCGGCTACGAGATGACAATGTATCTCACGCCCGAGGGAGATTACTTCCTCTACACGAACGGCGGCGCTGAATCCGCTTACAAGACGGAGAAGATCACGTCCTACACCAAGGCTAACGCCAAGAAGTGGCTGGAAGAGAACTGAACATACAATTTAAGCCCTGTCTGAGAAAGGACAGGGCTTTTTTGTACCGCAAAAATCAGAAAATGACTGCCAGCTTTTGGCTCTCACTACGTGCAGGAGCCCGAATTTTTGCCGCAAAATTATTTTACGAATAGTTTCTGGGGCACTTTTAATACTCTGGCTCCCCTGAATCAAAGATTTAGGGGAGCTGGCGCCGAAGGCGTCTGAGGGGTGTGATGAAACAGACCCTTCCGGCCCCGCTCGCGCTCGCTACCGTCTTGGCGGCGCCAAGGGAAAGCGCCGCCTTCGGGCAAGAAATCGCCGCTGAAAATGACGATTTCTAAGTTCGGCGTGCGCGCACAGCGCACCGCTCTGCTGCGCATGACGCACGCCTCACCCTGAAAAACTTTGATTTTCAGGGGAGGCAAGTATTGAATAGTTCGCACGATAATAAAAACGAGGCAGTCATTTCAATGGCTGCTTCGTTTGCGTATCGGAAGAATATGAACGCTAATCATCTTTGTTGCTTCGGAAAGCGCCGCTTACCCGTCACGTTCTGACAGACGACCTTCCAGACGTCCACAACGGGTAGCGCCGCGCATGTCTCGGCGGAATAGTCTGCATACCCCGTATGCTCCAGCAGGCGCGCAATCCCGCGCACGCGCTCCTCACCCTCGCAGCGGGAAGCATGCCCGAAGGCGATAACGCTCTGATAGTCCGCTGTGACGGAGTGACCCGTCTCAACGTACCCGTCAAGCGCGTCCCACTCCAGACAGACGCGGGCGTCCTTTGCAAGCAGGTCGAGTTTTCTGCCCTCCGTCGCGCAATGGAAGTAGACGACGAGCGCGCCGTCCTGCACGTCGTAGCCGAACGTGAGCGGGACGATATAGGGGAAGTCGTCCGCATACATCGCCATACGCACAGTCTGGCAACTGTTTACAATCTCAACTATTTCCGAAAAACTCTGGATTTCTCTGTCTGATTTTCGCATGATATCTCCTCAGTCGTACGCCGGCATTTTTCTTGTTTGGTTACGAAAATGCGATAACGTACCCCAAAAATTGGTACCATTCCTTGGAAAAAGGACGCATCTCTGCGTCCTTTTTTGATCATTCGTCCTTGTTCTCGTCGTCCGTATCCTTACCGAGATAGGTACCGAAGAACCCGGAGAAGCCGCCCTTTTTGTAGCCGTTCGAGCTGCCGCTCTCGTGCTTGAAGCTGGTGCCCGACGATTCAGGTGTTCCCTCGGCGGGAAGCTCGCGCTTGGGGTACGGCTTTCTCTCGCCGTAGCGGGGCTTGTTGTAGCCGCCGCGCGAACGGTCGCCGTACTTGCCGCGGCCGCGGTCGTTCCTGCCGTTTCTGTCGCGCTTATCGTACGTGCGCATGTTCTTGGGAACGATGACGACAAAGCGCGCAGGCTCCTTTCCCTCGCTCTTGGTCGTGACATCGGGATTGTCCACGAGCGCGGAGTGGATGATGCGGCGCTCGTAGGGGTTCATCGGCTCGAGGCGGACGCGCTTCCCGAGGCGCACAGCCTTGGCGGCGAGCTTGTTTGCAACCCGCTTCAAGGTCTCCTCGCGGTCCTCGCGGTAGTTCTCGCAGTCGACGACGACGCGCTTGTAGTCCTTTCTGCCGATATTGGCGACTGCGCCCGCGAGCGTCTGCACGGCGTCAATGACTTCGCCGCGCCGCCCGATGATGTTCTTCACCGAAGTGGCAGTCAGTTCGATGACGATCTTCTCGTCCTCCCCCTTGAGTTCGGCGTGGACCTCCTCGCCGATGAGGGGAAAGAGCCCTTCCAGGAACTCGACCGCTCTCTCGCCGTCCGTGCGCTCGATGACGGTCAGTTTGACCTGCGCGGGCTTGGAACCGATCAGGCGCTTCTTGCCCTCGTCCAGCACTTCCACAGTCACATCGCTTTCCTTGACGCCCAGCGTTTCAAGTCCGACTTTGACGGCCTCTTCCACCGTCTTTCCGGTAAAAATGTTTTCCATGCCCTTATTCCTTCTTATCTTTATTCTTGCGGGACTTGCCCTTTTCTTGCTTTTCACGCGCCTCGCGCTCGATCATCCACTGCGGCTTGTACCCGATCTGCGCGATTGCCTTCTTCTCTTCCTTTTTCTTGAAGATGATGCCAAGGATGAGGTTGGAGAGCAGGGTGACGATCAGGGAGAACAAACTCGAAATGAGCATGTAGATCGTGAACGCGGCGCTGTACATGAACGCAAACACGGCGTAGATGAGCGGCATGGCGACGAGCATGATCTTCTGCGTCCTTGCGCCCTGTCCGTCCACCGTCTGATATTTATTGTTCTCCTTGTTGGAGCGCATCATGACGACCTGCGAGACCACCATGAGCGCAATGGAGATGATAATGAGCCCGAAGTAACCGTTGGGCTCCTCCTTCTGCTCGGTGAGGCTCGCCGTCAGGTCATCGTAGTTTGCCTGTTTAAAGACGCTGCTCAACTGTGCCGTCGACCCGTCTGCAAGTGTGACCTGCGCATTGTTGCCGAAGTTCTGCTGGAACGTCGCGTAATCCTGCGGGATGGGATGGTTGTAGGAGACGTCCGGATACCAGACGTTTGCCACCCACAAAAAGTTTGCGCGGTTGCTTAAATACCAGTCGCGCGCGCTGTCCGCGCCGATCTTCTTGACGTAGTCAAGGCAGGCGGTATCCCTGTCCTCGGCGGACGCAATGCTCTCATATGCCGCCGCGTCATTTGTCTGAAGGTAGGCAAGCAGGCGGTCGGTATCGATGGTATACTCCTTACTTACGCTCGTCGCTTCCAGGGAATAGCTGTAGCTGATGAACTTTTCTTCCTCCAGCGGCGTCACATACAGATAGAGAATATCACCGTTTTGCGCAATGGTATAGCTGCATTCGCCCTCCGTCACGCTCTCACCGGGCGCGCCAAAGGAAAGGGACTGCTCCGTCCCGTCCGCATTCGTATAGACAAGGCGGTATCCTTCCTGTTCGGACGCCCGATCTGCAAGCATGAAGTCGATACCCTCTGCCCCGTGCGCGGTGATCGCAGCGTTGTAGCTTGACGACATCTGCACGAAGAAATCGAGGTTGGCGTATCTGGAATAGGCGTTGAAGCCCTGGAACGCGACGATAATGACGACAAAGGAGATGATCATCGGCAGGCACGCGCCGAAGACGCTGTAGCCGTTCTTCTTGTACAGCTCCATCATCTTCTGGTTGTACATGGTCTTGTCGTTCGCGTACTGCTTCTGGAGTTTGTCCAGATCCTCCCGCATGCTGCGCATAATGAGCGTCTGCTTGCGCGTGGTATAGCGCTGGTAGGTATCGAATGGCAGCGTGATCGCCTTTAAAATGAGCGTAAAGCAAATGATGCCGACACCGATGATGCCGACGCTCTCAATGATCGCCTGCACGAACTGACCCAGCCAGTCCAGCCCGATCCGATAGCCTTCGCTGAGCAGCGTGATTTCCACGCTGTTTAGTAACGTCATGATCGACTGCATAGATAACTCACTTTCTTGTTTTTATCGCCGCAAATGTCACAGCAACCACTTTTTCTTGGAATATTTTTCGGGCGCGGGATCGATCCCGCCCCGCGAAAGGGGATTACAGCGCAAAATGCGCCATGCGCCGAGCAAAATGCCGCGCACGACGCCGAGATTGTTGATGCAGCGCTTGGTATATTCCGAACAAGTGGGCTTGTACAGACACATCCCTCTGGAGAGATATTTCTGATAGAAACAAATGCACCTGATGCAAAGACCTTTCAGAACCGGCCTATATGCCTTTTTTCTGAGGTACCGCCAATTTTGCTGCAGCAGGCTCCTGAGTGCAATCTTCAACAAGTTTTTCCCTTTTGAAGATCCTTCCCACGTCGCGCTCGAACGCGGCATAGGAATATGACTTTGCGGCGCGCGGGATGAGAAGGATGAGATAGGGCGCTTTTAACGCGTGCGCGTGCGCGCGGAATGCTTCGCGCAGCAACCGCTTGATGCGGTTCCTGACGACGCTCTTTCCATATTTTTTCCCGACGCAGACCGCAAATCTCGTCCGATCGCTCGGCAGAAAGATGATGGTCAGGCTCTCCGCATGCGCCCTCTTTCCTGCCCGCAGGGCCCTGGAAAATTCCTTCTTCTTCTTGACCCGCAGGATCTTCACGGCGTTTACGCGGAAATGTGCTTTCTGCCCTTGTTTCTTCTTCTCTTGAGCGTGTTTCTGCCGCCCTTGGTCTTCATGCGCTGACGGAATCCGTGCACCTTGCTTCTCTGGCGCTTCTTGGGCTGATACGTTCTCTTCATACAATACTCCTTTTTTGGAAACTCAATTTTTTTATTTTTTTGATTATAGGCGATTTCATCCGTTCCGTCAAGCAATTATGCGGCGTTTCGGACGGGTAAAATGAGATAGAGGCTGTCTTTTCTCTCCAAATTCTGCAAAATAAAGGGTGAAACGGCGCCGTTGAAGGAGAGGACGACCTCTTCCTCCTCCAGGGCGCGCAGCGCGTCTAAAAGGAACTTCGCGTTCATGGAGATGGTGATCTCCGTTCCATCGACTGCCGCCTTTACCGTTTCCGCCACGTTTCCGTAGTCGGAGACGGAGGAGATCTTCACGCTCTCCGCGCCGATATCCAGCGTCACAAGGTTGTTCTTGTCCCCGCGGATGAGGATGGCGGCGCGCTCTGCAGAGGCGATGATCTCCTCGCGCTTCAGGGTGACGACGGTCGTAAATTTTGACGGGATGACGTTCTCCTTGCGGATGAACTCTCCCTGATAGAGTCTGGAGACGACGGTGGTATCTCCCTCTCTTACAAGCAGCATGCCGCCCTGGGTATAGAGAGTGATCTCCTCGCTCTCTCCTTCCAGAAGCTTGGAAATTTCCGAAAGGGTGCGCGCGGGGCAGATGATGCTCTTTTCGCCGCTCTTTGTGACGATCTCCGCCTTCGTGCAGGCGAGGCGGTACCCGTCCAGTGCACACATCTCAAGTTCATCTTTGAACTCCATCAGGCAGCCCTTGAGGATGGGGCGGGAATCGTCCGTCGCGCAGCAGAACGTCGTCTCCGCGATGATCTTCTTGAGGGATTGCTGCTTCATCGTAAAGGAATTTTCGCCGACGGAGAAGTCGATGCGCGGAAATTCCTCGGCAGGCAGGCTCTGTAAAAAGGTGCCGGCGTCGCGGTAGCTGATCTCCGCGCCCTTTTCTCCCGTCGCGATGCAGACCTCTTCCCCCGACAGTTTTCCGATAAAATCGGAAAAGAGCTTGCCGGGGACGCACACATCTCCCTCCTCGAACACTTCCGCTCTGACGCTCTTGCTGATGGAAAGTTCGCCGTCGGTCGCAAGCAGATTGACTTCTGTGCCGTACGCGGAGAGTTTGATGCATTCCATGATGGGCGCGGTCGTTCTCACGGCGCACGCCTTACTCACCTTCATGACCGCTTCCGAAAGGGAGAGCCCGTCGCATACAAATTTCATTGCACTCCTCCAATGATCTGCTCTTCCCGCCGCCTTTATCCTGACAGGATATAAAAAGAATATTTATAATAGTAATAATAATAGGGGCGGGGGAAAAGTGGACAACTTTTTTTTACCCCTCTATTATAGCGAAAAAGGGTGGAAAATACAAGCATTTTGACCTGTTTTTGCAAAACAGCCCAATTTTTCACCGGGGGATAAGGGTGTGGAAACAGATGTGGAAAAAATTGTTATCTTCGGGGAAAAGGGGACAACCTTTTTGGGAGCAGGAAGAGTGGCGACGCCTCGTAAAAGAAAAAAAGCTGCAAAAAAGGGGTTATCCCCAAAATTTTGGGGAGTGGGGAAAAAGTTTGTCCATCTTTCCTCTTTGCGGTTGAAAAGTAACGGAAGGTGTGATATAATCGTAGCATGCAAACGAATTCACCCGATTTTGCCGCCTTACAGGCGGAAATAGCGCAAAAAGAGGCGCTCTTTCAGCGCTTTTATCAGCTGCTCATCGAATACAATGCAAAATTCAATTTAACGGCGATCACAAAAGAAGAGGAAGTTTTCCACAAACATTTCCTCGATTCGCTCGCGGGCGCCCATCTTTTGTCCGAAAACAGCCGCGTCGTGGAGATCGGTTCGGGCGCGGGCTTTCCCTCCCTGCCCATAAAACTGGTGCGGGACGACCTCACCTTTACCCTTGTGGAGAGCACGGGCAAGAAGTGCGCCTTTTTGCGCACCGCGGTGCAGGAGCTGGGGCTGACGGGCGTGAGTGTCGTCAATGCCCGCGCCGAGGAGCTGGGCAAAGATCCCTCTTTCCGCGAAAAGTTTGACGCCGTCATCGCGCGCGCCGTTGCACCCCTTGCCTCGCTCGCCGAGTACTGTATGCCCTTTGTGCGCGTGGGCGGCAGTTTTGTCGCATGGAAGGGGAGCGCGGACGAACTGGAGACGGGGCGGCGCGCCATCGCGATCTTAGGCGGCGCAGCGGAGGTGATCGGGTACGACCTGCCCGAAGGGTATGGGGAACGCACGCTCATCGTGACGTACAAGAGAAAGCATACGCCTGCGCAGTATCCGCGCGGCAACGGAAAAGAGCGGAAAAATCCCCTTTGAGGAGAGAAAGAGAGAATATGAGGTTGACTTGTGCCCTGACGGGGCATCGCGCGCTCCCGCAGAATTTCAACGTCAATGCACTGTATGATGCATTGGAGGAGCGCATCCGTGCGGGCTGCGACCGCTTTTTATGCGGAATGGCGCGCGGATTTGATCTGACGGCATTAAAGTGCCTTGCCGACCTGCGGGAAAAGTACAAAATCACGCTGGTCGCCTGCATTCCCTACCGCGGGCAGGTGCGCAGCATGCAGCAAGAGGAAAGGGCGCTGTATTGCAGCTTACTGGACTTTTGTGATGAGAAGGTCGTTCTGCACGAGGCGTATGTAAACGGCTGTTTTCTGGAGCGCAACCGCTACATGGTGGACCGCGCGGACGTCCTGCTCGCCTACTGCAGAAAGGAGACGGGCGGCACGGCGTACACCGTCGCCTACGCAAAAAAGAGAGGCGTGGACGTCGTCCTGTTCGAAAACTGAAAAATAGGACACCAAGTCTCAAAATCCGACAAAATCCGCTCTCCTTCTTCCCCTTTTCTTCGGCTATACTATCCGCATAGAGGTGACGTATGGCGTACGAAAAGAGGGTATGTGTGGTAAAACAGATCAAAAAGGGGTTCTCCGCCGACGGCGGCGCTTTGACGGGCGCCGTGTATGCCGAGCGGCTGGGCGATGAACTCACGATCACGCCCCGCATCGCGGGGCTTTCTCCGCTCAGGGACGGGAAATATCTGCTCGTCTTTTGCGCGGATGGTGAGACGCTCTGTCTGTCCCTCAGCGGGAGCGCGTCGCTGCGGCCGGAGCATGCTCCCTCCATCCAAAAGGGGTTTTCGGTACTTCTGTGCTATTATAAGGGGGAAGCGGAGCCCGTCGCCTTCGGCAGGTGCGGCGCCGCAAGCGAGAGCTGGCAGGAACTGTTATCTTCGGTCACGGAGAGCAAAAAGCGCACCATTCCCATTCCCGCCCCGCCCAATCAGCTTCCGGGCGTCGCGCCCAACATTCCCCTTGCACCCGGCGTTCCCCTGCCAAGTCCCCTGCCGCCCGAAGTGCCCGGGGAAAACGACGGCTCCCCACAGGAGGAGCGCGCCGCCGCGCGCTACGATGACGAGGCGATTGCCGCAGACAACTATTTCGAAGATGCGCGCGATGCAGATGCAAAAGCTGCTCCTTCAGATGCGCAGGCGGACGGGGCGGCGGCTCACGGCGATGCGCGCGACGCTTTCTCTCGTCCGCGCGGCACGCTTACATACTATCATTCGATAAAACACAAGCTGGAAGAGGCATTCCGCGGGGAGAAAGATTCCCGCCTTCTCTCCGTCTTTCCGCACTCCGAATGGGTAAGACATGGGGATGCGCTTTTGGGCGTCGTCTACGAGGAGGGCATTCCGCGCTATCTGTGCGTCGCCGCCGAAGGCGATAAGCCCAAGGAGATGGGGGAGAACGCTGTCTTTGTGCCGCTTTCGCCCTTTTCGGAGGAGAGCGGGATGTGGATCGTCTTTCAGGACGCCGATACGGGAGAATATATTAAAACAAGCATCGAATGACATTTGCAGCGCATCTTGATCGTGCGCTGTCCTGGCCGCGGAGCGTTTCCCGGATTGAAAGGAAACGCTCCGCGGTTTTTTTGTGTGGATTTTCAGGGGAGGCGAGAAGCCCTCCCTGCAATTGCCGCACTTTTTTCGGCTTTGATTGAAATTTCCGATCGATTTGATCGGAAAACAAAAAGATGCGTCTGCGATTTTTCCCTGATTTTCACATGAATTTGTTTACAAGGGGGAAAATTTGTGCTATACTGTACCATGGGATGCGAGCGGGTATTTTTTATGGCATCCCATGAACACGGATACTTTTTCAGGAGGAAATATATGGCATACCCCACCACGAACAAGAAAGTCATCGCGTTCGTCGAAGAGAGCGCGAAGCTCGCCTGCCCCGATCAGATCGTCTGGATCGACGGCAGCGAGGCACAGCTCGAGGCGCTTCGCAAAGAGGCGTGCGAGACGGGCGAGATCATCAAGCTCAATCAGGAGAAACTCCCCGGCTGCTACTATCACCGCACCGCCGAGAACGACGTCGCCCGCGTCGAGGCGCGCACGTTCATCTGCTGCAGAGAAAAGGACAACGCAGGTCCCAACAACTACTGGATGGACCCCAAGGAAGCGTATGCAATGTGCGCGGAGATCGCGCGCGGCAAGATGAAGGGCAGAACGATGTACGTCATCCCCTACTCGATGGGCATTGTCGGCTCCTCCTTCTCCAAGATCGGCATCGAGGTCACCGACTCCATCTACGTCGTCCTCAACATGGCGATCATGACGAGGGTCGGGCTTGACTGCTACGAGGCGCTCGGCGAGGACGGCGACTTCATCAAGGGATTCCACTGCAAGTGCGACGTCGATCCCGAGAAGCGCTATATCATGCACTTCCCCGAGGACGACACCATCATCTCCGTCAACTCCGCATACGGCGGCAACGTGCTTCTGGGCAAGAAGTGCTTCGCGCTGAGAATTGCGTCCTATCTGGGCAAGCAGGAGGGCTGGATGGCGGAGCACATGCTTATTCTTGGCGTGACCTATCCCGACGGAAGCAAGAAGTATATCGCGGCGGCGTTCCCGTCCGCGTGCGGCAAGACCAACCTTGCCATGCTCATCCCGCCCAAGCACTATCAGGAGATGGGCTACAAGGTGGAGACGGTCGGCGACGATATCGCGTGGATCCGCGTCGGCAAGGACGGCAGGCTCTGGGCGGTCAACCCCGAGAACGGATTCTTCGGCGTCGCGCCCGGTACCAACGAAAAGAGCAACCCCAACGCGCTCGCCGCAACCAAAAAGAACACCATCTTCACCAACGTTGCGATCAATCCCGAGGACAATACCGTCTGGTGGGAAGGGCTCACCAAACCCGCGCCCGCACACCTCATCGACTGGCTGGGCAACGAGTGGACGCCCGATTCCGGCGTGAAGGCGGCGCACCCTAACTCCCGCTTCACGGCGCCCGCCGTCAACTGCCCCTGCCTTTCGGAGGCGTTCAACTCCAAGGAGGGCGTGCCGCTTGACGCGATCATCTTCGGCGGCCGCCGCGCAACCACCACGCCCCTTTGCTATCAGTCCCGCGACTGGGATCACGGCGTGTTCGTCGGCTCCATCATGTCCAGCGAGACGACGGCAGCCGCAACGGGCGCGACGGGCGTGCTCCGTCACGACCCCATGGCGATGAAGCCCTTCTGCGGCTATCACATGGGCGACTACTTCGCGCACTGGATCGAAATGGGCAAGAAGGCGTCCAACCCGCCCAAGATCTTCAACGTCAACTGGTTCCGTCAGGACGCGGACGGCGAGTTCCTGTGGCCGGGCTTCGGCGACAATATGCGCGTGCTCGACTGGATCCTGAAGCGCTGCGCCGGCACGGTGGACGCGCAGGAGACGGCGATCGGCTATGTTCCCTACGCAAAGGACATCGACCTCGAAGGGCTTGACTACTCCGTGGACACGCTCGAGAGCATTCTCTATGTCGACAAGGCGCGCTGGAGCGCCGAGGCGGACGAGATCGCCGAGTTCTACAAGCAGTTCGGCGACAGGCTCCCCAAGGAGCTCTCCGAGAGTCTTGCGACCCTCAAGAAGAACTGCGAAGAATAAAATTTTATCAAGCGACAAAAAGCAGGCATTGTTGCCTGCTTTTTTTGATAAAAACGGATACGTATTGCAAAAATTGTACCAAACGGCGGGATTGAACACAGGCCGTGCGACGAAAAGGTTCGTTTTCTTCAAAACGGGGCTTGCCTTTTTGCAGACGGTGTGGTAAGATGAAATAGAGTTGCATACGGTGACTTTGCGACAAAAACTATGCCGTAAATGAGGAGAAATTATGATCTCAAATCAGGAATTGGAACAAAATCTGCAGCAAGGAGAAATTTTATACAAAGAAAGAAGCCTTCGCGGAACGTGCCGCGCGCTCATCGGCTGCGGCATTGCAACCGCAGCGCTCTTTTGGGGATTCGTCATCGTTGCGTTTCTTCTTCCTGCGGACGAGACCGCGGCAAATTATGACGCGATCGCCGTGGTGCTTGCCGTCCTTTTTCTCGTGCTTGCGGGCGTATCGATCGCGACCATCGTGCTGGGCATCGTCTACGGCGTAAAATGCCGCAAGCTCGCACGGCTGAAAGCGCAGTTTGCCCGTCGGTTTCCGTCCGCGGTAAACGCAGCTCCGATCGCCGCGCAGCCGATTT
Source organism: Candidatus Gallimonas intestinigallinarum (assembly GCA_944338075.1). Lineage (GTDB taxonomy): Bacteria > Bacillota > Clostridia > Christensenellales > Borkfalkiaceae > Gallimonas > Gallimonas intestinigallinarum. The sequence goes on from CALVLM010000001.1 coordinate 23,882, forward strand.
CGGCCGAACCGCAGACGGAAAGAAGTGCCGCGCAGCAAGAAGAGAGCGGCACAAACGGCGATCAAGAGGGATAAGCATGGAGTTTTCCGAATATTTTACATTTTTAGAGCAATACGGCGTGACCTTCGAGCGCGACTACTCCAAGGGCACGGATTCGACCTGCACGCAGATCTACCGCATCCGCAGGGACGCGGCGAACTATCTGGAATTCCGCGCGATGAGCGCCAAGGAGCGTAGCCTCGTCGTGTGCGTCAACGGGGAGAAGAAGTTTCCGTCCGTAGAAAAGAGGTACGCATCCTTCCTGCGCGCATGGAAGCTGAAACGCCTCTTCGCCGCAAAGGACGAATGGCAGCTCGCCGCCGACCTCACGCGGCACGTCCTCGAAGAGACGGGTACCCTCTTCGGCATCCCGCTTACAAAGCAGGGCAGTTGATTTTTTTAAGACGTAAAACAGCCGCGCCGCCGCGGGCATTTGCCCGCGGCGGCGCGGCTCCTCTTCGCAAAAATCTTTTCTCCGAAAATATTTTTGCGAGGTGCTATGAGGTCTTTCTCATTTATAATTTCATGTGAGGCTGTTATTCTGTCTTTGGGCTCCCCTGACTTTGTTAGGGTGAGGCGTGCGTTATGCGCACCGGCACGGTGTGCTGTGCGCGCACGCCGAACTAAGAAATCGCCTTTTTCAGCGGCGATTTCCTGCCCGCAGGCGGCGCCAAAAGATGCCGAGCAAAGCGAGGCAGGAGGGTCGGACCCTTCCGCCCCTACGGGGCACCTCCCCTAAACCTTCGGTTCATGGGAGGCATGCGCCTTTTTCTACTAATTACGGGGAAAGGCGTCACTGCGTTATGCCTTTTCCGCCCCAATTTGCCAACCCTTTGGCTTATGGGGGTGAGGCGTGCGTTATGCGCACCAGCATGGTGTGCTGTGCGCGCACGCCGAACTAAGAAATCGCCTTTTTCAGCGGCGATTTCGTGACCGCAGGCAGCGCACTACCTTGGCGCTGCCAAGAAAGAGTGAATGCGGGCGAAGTAAAATGGTAAGCCCTGAAAATTCGCCCGCAGAGAGGTGAGGGCGTGCGTTATGCCGATAGCCGCGGTGCGGCTTCGGCGCATGCCCGAACTTAAGAAATTGCCATATGCAAGGCAATTTATGCCCGGCGCGAGGAGAAATCCTTGCTTGCAAAGGGGTTTCGACGAAGCGACGCACGAGCGCGTAGCGCAAAGTACCGAACGCGGGATTCTACCCGCGTGAGACAAACGAGCCGCAGACAGCGCTTTGCGCGTGCCGCGGCGGTGTTTTCTCTAAACTCACGGCAAAGATTTTTGCCTTTGCAAAAAGATTTGCGTGAACCTTTTTTACATGACTACAATATTCCTCTCCGTAAACAGCGCTTTGAGGTCGGCGGGGAAGTTGTCGTCCGTGATGAGTACGTCGATGTCCTCGATATGCGCAAAGGTGTAGGGCATGATCTTGCCGATCTTGGAGCTGTCCAGCATCATATAGGTTGCCTTTGCCTTGGCGCGCGCGAGCTTAAGAAGATCCGCTTCGATCTGCGCCCCGCAGGAAAAGCCGTTCCCCGGCGTGAACGCCGAAGCGGAAATGATCGCAAGTTCAAAATTGGTGTTGTCAAAATACGCCTTCGCAACGGGCGACGCGGTAGAGAGGTTATCCTTCATCACCTGACCGCCAAGCATGGTCACGTTGACGTTCTTTTTCTGCGCCAGCTCGATGGCGACGGCAAGTCCGTTGGTAAAAATGTGCAGATTTTTATCGGGCAGTTCCTTGGCAAGGTACATCGCCGTCGTGCCGCCGTCCATAAAGAGGGAGCAGTTTTCGTCGATGAGGCTCGCCGCCTTCTGCGCGATCTCGATCTTTTCGTCCGTGTGGATGGTCGTCTTTTTGGTGTATGGCTCGCCAGATACCTTCTGCACTTCCTTCACGGACATCGCGCCGCCGCGCACGCGGATGATGCGCCCCTCCTGTTCCAGTTGAAAGAGATCTCGTCTCAGCGTCATCTGCGATACGTTGGGGAATTGCTCGTCCAGCTGTTCGAGCGTGAGTTTTCCGCGTTTGTCGAGTAGTTCAGCAATTTCTTCGATGCGCTCTCTCTTCATAAAATTACCTCCATATGTCCACTGTAAAATTTTAACATAAAAGAGGCGCAATTGCAAGCATTCTCACAAAAAAATATTGCGGGTTCTTAAAATTTGGCAAAAACGCACAAAAACGTCCTGCCGGAAGACGCAATGCTGCCACATTCGCCTGATCGTATTTTTCACGGGAAATCGGGTGCGAAAGATGAGCTTTCATGCAAGAACGCTTGCCATTTTGGCGCGGGAATGGTACAATAGTGGCATGAAAGCAGAGTTTATCCGCGCGCTGGACGAATATTTCTGCGCGAACTATTCCGATTATGTGCGCCTGAGCGCGATCGAGGGCTACGAAATGCCCAACGTGTTGTATGTCGCCGACGACGGAAACGTCGCCCGCCGCGATTCCTCCTGCATGCGCCTTTGTTATCAGGCGAAGTGCGAAGAGCTGCTCGAAAAGCTCAAGGCGTCCCTGGCGGACACGACGTTCACCTTCTCCTTTTCCTTCCCCTCGCTCAGGGAGCGCATTACCGACCGCTTTAACAAGCACACGTTTGCGAAAATTCTTCCGCAGGCGCTGCACCACTGCGGCGAGACGGCGGAGGAGGCGGGCAAGAGGCTGGACATTGCGCCCAAGTACTGGAACAAGATTCTCAAGGGCTCGCTGTACCCGGAGAAGAACACCGTCTTTGCACTGGCGCTTGTCACGCGCATGCAGTGGCAGGACGTCGTTTCCCTGCTCGCGGTGTGCGGATTTGAATTCAAGGAGGACGACGTGCGCGACGTCGTCGTGCGCTATCTCATCGAGCAGAAGATCTTCAACGAGGAGATGCGCGATGCCTGCCTTGCGGAGTATAAGCTCGCCAATCTTCCCATCAAAAAGGCGCAGGAGAGCGCCTCGGACAAGCTTCGTGGAAACGCTTGACAACAGCATCAGAAATATTGTAAAATATGCACAATACCAGCAGCCGGGAGCGGGAAAAACCTTGGCATCATCTGCAACAGAGAGAGCGGCAGCCGCTGAGAGCCGCTTGCAGACGTCAGGGGGTATGCGTCCGCTTGATAAGGTCGGGGCAATGCCCGCGGCAGTCCGCCGTTACCGGACGCAACGAGGGGGCTTTTGCCCCGAAGTAAAGTGGAACCGCGCATCATCGCGCCTTTATGCATATGATATCGTATGATAGCAGTGCATGAGGGCGCTAAATTTTTTTATTCACACTTTTTTCCGCGAACTGACGCGGAAAAAAGTCGTGAGTTTTAGAGAAACCCAACATTCGCCGCGTTGCGGCTTCTGCGTTCGGTTTCTCTCGCCGATGGGATTGGCAACAGTTTAGCCCCATCGGCTCACTCTTCCGCAGAAGCGCTGGACGCGCAAATAGGGGCGGAAAAGGCATAACGCAGTGACGCCTTTTCCCGTAATTGATAACAAAGGGAGGTGCCTTTGAGGGAGGCTTCTCCTTGGGGAGAAGCTCCGCCGTAGGCGGTGATGAGGGGAAAGTTACAATCACAGATACAAGCAAAATCGCAATTTTGCGCAGTATGCCCCTATTTGCTGCTGACGCAGCTTTGGTGGAGATGGTGAATCGCCGCAAACGATTTTGTAAGCCCTTCCTGTTTGCGGCGAGAGGAAGAGGTGCCGTCAGGAGTTTTCTCCGTGTCGGCAGCCTCTTCCTCAGATCACGGAATTTTGTCACGCCTTTGCGTGAGAAAATTCGTGAACATAGGAGGTTTCATGTTTTTTGCAAGACTGAGAAAGGATATCGCCGCGGCGAAGCGCAACGACCCCGCCGCGCGCAACAAGTTCGAGATCTGGCTGACCTATTCGGGTGTGCATGCGCTCTCCTGGCACCGCTGGGCAAACAGACTGTATAAGATGCACCTCAAACTCCTCGCGCGCATGACCTCGCAGTTCGCAAAGTTTTTGACGGGCATCGAGATCCACCCTGCCGCCAAGATCGCCCCGGGCGTGTTCATTGACCACGGCACGGGCGTCGTCATCGGCGAGACCGCCGAAATCGAGGAGGGCGTCGTCATCTATCAGGGCGTGACGCTGGGCGGCACGGGCAAGCAGACGGGCAAGCGTCACCCGACGGTCAAGAAAAACGCCACGATCTCCAGCGGCGCAAAAGTGCTGGGCGGCTTTACGGTGGGCGAAGGCGCGCGCATCGGCGCGGGCGCGGTTGTCTTGAAGGAGGTCCCGCCCTATGCCACCGTCGTGGGCGTGCCCGGCCGCGTCGTGCGCATCAACGGCGAAAAGACGCAGGACCTCATCCCCGAAAAGGACGACCCCGTCCTGCGCGAGATCTGTTCTCTTCGCGAGCGCATCTTTGAACTGGAGGAGCGGCTGGATGCGGCGATTGCATACGAAAACGGGGAACGTACCCCGAAAAACGATACCAAACCGCAACAAAAGGACGAAAATTAGGGAGGAAATTTATGAAGATCTATAATACATTGACGAGAAGAAAGGAAGAATTTATCCCCCTTGAGGCGGGCAAGGTCAAAATGTACGCCTGCGGCATCACCGTCTCGGGCGAGGCGCATATCGGACATGCCTTTCAGGCGATCGTCTACGATATCTTCCGCAAGTTCCTGGAAAAACAGGGATATCAGGTGACGTACGCCCGCAACTATACGGACGTGGACGACAAGATCATCGCGCGCTCCAAGGAGACGGGCATCCCCGCCGACAAGTACGCCGAAATGATGATCGGGAAGATCGATGCGGTCATGCAGCGCGCCGAGGTGGACGAGCCCACGCTCTGGCTCAAGGCGACCGAGAACATCGGCAACATCATCGACTTTATTCAGGGGCTGATCGACGGCGGTCATGCCTATCCCGCCGCCAACGGGGACGTGTACTTCGATGTGGATACCTTCCCCGCCTACGGGCAGCTCTCGGGCAGGGACAAGGAGGACGCGTTGGACGGCGTGCGCGTCGAGAACGACGAGGAAAAAAAGAATCCCTATGACTTTGCGCTCTGGAAGGCGGCAAAGGAAGGGGAGATCAGCTGGGATTCGCCCTGGGGCAAGGGGCGTCCGGGCTGGCATATCGAGTGCTCGGCGATGAACCGTGCGGCGTTCGGCGACCAGATCGACATCCACGGCGGCGGGCGCGACCTCATCTTCCCCCATCATGAGAACGAGATCGCGCAGACCGAGGCGCTCACGGGCAAGCGGTTTGCAAAATACTGGGTGCACAACGGGCTGATCAAGGTCAACGGGCAGAAGATGAGCAAGTCCCTGGGCAACAGCCTGCTTTTGTCCGATCTTCTGGACAAGTACTCGCCCGAGGCGTTGAAGTTTGCGTTGCTCTCCGCCAACTACCGCGGCGACGTCAACATTACGGACGATCTGTTCCCGCAGGCAGAGGCGCACGTCGCGCGCTTTTACGAGCTGATCGAAAAGGCCGAGGCGCAGTTCCCGGACGAGACGGGCAAGGAGACGGAGATCGACAAGAAGTTTGATGCGGCAATGTCGGACGACTTCAACACCGCCCTTGCGCTCTCCGACCTGTTCGGGTATTTCAGGGAAGTCTCCCGCCTGCTCGCGGAAAAGGACGCCGGGGCGCGCCGCATGACCAATCAGATCCGTGAAACGTACGCCCTTTTGGGGCTGTTCCGGCGCGATCCCGCGCAGTACTTTGCGCTTTACGGCAAGAAGGAAGAGATCCCCGCCGAGGTCATCGCGGTTGCCGAGGAGCGCAAAGCGGCGCGCGCAGAAAAGAACTGGGCAAAGTCGGACGAACTGCGCGAAAAACTCAAGGAGATGGGCTACGCGGTGAAGGATTCCAAAGAGGGATATACAATAAGCAGGATATAATATTCACGACTTTCTTTTCGAACTGACGAAAAGAAAGTCCGTGAGGTTGAGGAAAACCCAACGTTCGCCGTGATGCGGCTCTGCGTTCGGTTTTCCTCGCCGATGGGATTGGCAACAGCTTAGCCCCCATCGGCTCACCTTTCCGCAGAAGCCAAAGGGTTGGCATATAGGGGCATACTGCGCAAAATTGCGATTTTGCTTGTATCTGTGATTTATAGCAAGGGCGACGCATTCTATATGCCTCCCCTGACTTTGTTAGGGGAGTTGGCGAGCGTCAGCGAGACGGAAGGGTTAAAACCTTATCCATAATTATTTACAGCAAAGACGCACTGCACTTCACAAAAGAAAAACGGGCGAGGCGAGCAAAAGCGTTTGACAAACGCGCGCGCGGATACTAAAATATCCGTGAAAGTCTGATTGGAGAAATACTGCAATGAAGATCACATCCAAACAGCTCCGCGAGAGCTGGCTGAAATTTTACGAGGGCAAGGGTCACGTCAACGTCGGTGCGGTCTCCCTCATCGGCGACGGTTCGACGGGCGTCATGTTCAACGTCGCGGGCATGCAGCCCCTGATGCCCTACCTTCTGGGCAAGCCGCACCCCCTCGGCAAGCGCCTGTGCAACGTGCAGGGATGCGTCAGAACGGTGGATATCGAGTCGGTCGGCGACGCCTCCCACTTCACCTTCTTTGAGATGATGGGCAACTGGTCGCTGGGCGACTACTTCAAGAAGGAAAAGACCGCCTGGACGTACGAACTGCTCACCACCGTCTACGGTCTCGACGGGGACAAGCTTTGCTCCACCGTCTTTGAGGGCAACGATGCCGTGCCCCGCGACGAGGAGACGGCGTCCCTGCTCAAATCCCTCGGCATTAAGCCGGAGCACATCTTCTACCTGCCCAAGTCGGACAACTGGTGGGAGCTGGAGGGCACCGTCGGCACGCCCTGCGGGCCGGACAACGAGTGGTTCTATCCCATCGATCCCGAAAAAGAAAACCCCGTGTTCCCCGACGACTACGTCGAGATCGGCAACGACGTCTACATGCAGTACCGCAAGACGGAGACAGGGTACGTCCCGCTCGAGAACAAGAACGTCGATACGGGCTTCGGGCTGGACAGAATGCTGCTTTTCCTCAATGGTCTGCACGACGGATACAAGACAGACCTGTTTGCGGGCGCGATCCACACGCTGGAGACGCTCACGGGCAAGAACTATGACGCGGACGAGGTCGCACGCAAGGCGATGCGCATCGTTGCCGATCACACCCGCACGACGGTCATGCTCATCGGCGACGTCAACGGCATTCTGCCCTCCAACACGGGCGCGGGCTATATCCTGCGCCGTCTCATGCGCCGCGCCATCCGCTATTGCAGACAGCTGGGCGTCGAGCCGGCGTCCGCCATGTGCGCCGTCGCCTCCGAGTTTATCGACGAGGTGTACGGCGAGGCATATCCGCTGCTCGTCGGCAAAAAGGATTATATCCTTGACGAGATCAAGAAGGAAGCGGAGCGCTTCGAAGCCATGCTGGAAAAGGGCATGACGGAGTTTGAAAAGTGCATCGCGGGCATCGAGCGCAAGAACGCATTCATGGCGCAGAAGGATCCCGCGTACGTCCCCGAGACGGTCATCGGCGGCAAGCAGGCGTTCCGCCTGTACGATACCTACGGCTTCCCGCTCGAGCTGACCGAGGAAATGGCGGCGGAGCGCGGTTACGGCGTGGACCGTGCGGGCTTTGACGCGGCGTTCAAGGAGCATCAGGAGAAGAGCCGTGGCGACCTGCACGCGGGCGACGCGAAGGGCGGTCTGGAGAGCCATTCCGAGCAGGCGACGCGCTACCACACCGCGACCCACCTTCTCAACGCGGCGTTAAAGACGGTGCTCTCGCCCGACGTCAACCAGAAGGGCAGCAACATCACCGACGAGCGCATGCGCTTCGACTTCAACTTCTCGCGCGCCATGACGCCCGAGGAGATCAAGGCGGTCGAGGACCTCGTCAACGAGAAGATCAGAGAGGATATCCCCGTCGTCTACAGGGAAATGAGCCTGGAGGAGGCGCGCGCCGAGCACTTTGTCGGCGTGTTCGACAGCAAGTACGGCGATGTGGTCAAGACGTACTCCATCGGCGAGTTCTCCAAGGAGATGTGCGGCGGCCCGCACGTCACGCACACGGGCGAGCTGGGACGCTTCAGGATCGTCAAGGAACAGTCCTCCTCCGCCGGCGTGAGAAGGATTAAGGCGATCCTGGAGTGAGGGTTCACAAGTTTTTCCGCGAACTGACGCGGAAAAACTTCGTGAGTTTTAGAGAAACCCGCGGGCACGCTTGCGCTATCCGCGGGTTTCTCTCGCGGGTAGAACCCCGCGTTCGGTACTTTGCGCTACGCGCTCGTGCGTCGCTTCGTCGAAACCCCTTTGCAAGCAAGGATTTCTCCTCGCGCCGGGCATAAATTGCCTTGCATATGGCAATTTCTTAAGTTCGGGCATGCGCCGAAGCCGCACTGCGGCTATCGGCATTACGCACGCCCTCACCTCTCGCGGCGCGCAGTCGCAACAAAATAGCGCGCGCCGCTCACTTTTTCGCAGAAGCCAAAGGGTTGGCAAATTGGGGCGCGCTGCGCAAAAGCGTGGTTTTGCTTGCGCCATGATTATAGCAAAGGGCTATTCTTGCCTCCCATGAACCGAAGGTTTAGGGGAGGTGGCGGGCGAAGCCCGTCGGAAGGGTTGTGCCTCGAAGGGGCGGAATGGTTTGTATTAAACAATAATACCTCGCAAAAATATTTTCGAAGAAAAGATTTTTGCGAGGAAGGGGCGGACAACTACTGCGCGTAAAACAATAAATACCATAGAACCATACAAAGGAGCAAACAATGACGGAATTGGAAAAGATGAAGGCGGGGCAGCTGTACGACTACTCCGACCCCGAGATCTTTGCGGCGCACGTGCGCGCGGTGGAGCTATGCGACGAATATAACGAGACAAAGCGCACCGAGATGTCACGGCGCGAGGAGATCCTGCGCGAATTGTTCGGCCGGCTTGGCAAAAATCCCGTTGTCGAGAAGAATATCCGCGTCGATTACGGCTTCAACCTGCGCGCGGGCGACAATTTCTTTGCCAATTATGACTGTGTCTTTCTCGACTGCGCACCCATCACCTTCGGTGACAAAATCTTCATCGCGCCCCAGTGCGGCTTCTATTCGGTCAATCATCCGCTGGACGCCGCCACGCGCAACAAGGGCGTGGAAAAGGGGCTTCCCATCACAGTGGGCAGCGACGTCTGGTTCGGCGGCGGCGTCAAGGTCATGCCGGGCGTCACGATCGGCGACAACGTCGTCATCGGCGGCGGCAGCGTGGTCGTCAAGGATATCCCCTCCGACAGCCTCGCCGTCGGCAATCCCGCAAGGGTCGTCAAAAAACTCCCGCCGCGCGAGAAAAACTAAAATTTATTTGTCTGCGGCGCGGGGGAAGGCGAAAGACTTCCCCCGCGCCGCCTTTTATAGTTTGTAAAGCGCATTTAGCCTAAATCGACACGATATATATGGGCTAGAGGTGATACAAGGCACAATATTTTGTATAAAATAATCAGGGAATAAAACATCGTTTAAGGCACGCAATAGCCCTTCTGCGGCTTGAAACGTATTTAGGCGATAAGGAATCATCTGCGGCGCGGAAGGTCAAATAGCGGCGTTCAGCGGCTTTCTTTCAAAACGGCGGCACATAAAAATAGGCAGACATCAGATCATGGTGCCTGCCTCTATGTTTGTATGAAATTTGGGCTCTATAATAAATGTTGGGGTGAGGGAACTTGCTTCAACATTTTTTGTATAATGGCACAAAAAAAGAAGCATAGAAAGAAAATCTCTTGTAAAATGAATTTACCACAAAACATCCAAAGCGGACTTCTGGCGACGGTCGAAAAGTTGCTCGATTACGGCGCTGAAAAGTTTATAAAGTGCAATGTATGCGGCAGCGACTTTTATGTTCGGGTAGAAGGCACATATTCCGGCAATATATATCTTGCACCCGATTTTGAAAGCATAGGCGTCACCGAAATGGGCAGAGAAATAAAAATAGTATAAGAATAAAATGAACAAAAGATTATTTATAAGTGAGCTGAAAAGAGAGCAGCTCAACGGTTCCGACATAGTCGGGGCGTATAACATTATCTCATCGGTTGCAATGCGGTGTGCTTTAAAAGAAATTCCCGTCAAGCCGCGGCATTGCGCTCATTATTTCTCCATTGAATACCTCATGGGACGCGGGTTCTATAATAACCTTATGGAACTCGGCGTCCTGCATGAGGCCTCTTCCGTCCTCGCAGAAAAGGGCATAGACATCAACGCCTTCGAAGAGGTGGAGGACGCCGCTCTCGGCAACGGCGGCCTCGGCAGGCTTGTCGCCTGTTTTCTCGATTCAGCCGCGGCTCTGGGGCTTCCGCTGTACGGCTACGGCATACGCTATAAGTACGGTCTGTTCAAGCAGGACTTCGAGAACGGTTTTCAGAAGGAACTTCCCGATGACTGGCAACGCTTCGGCGATCCGTGGAGCATACGCAAAGATGATGAGAGCAAGACTATAACTTTTGCCGACATGGTCGTAACTGCGGTGCCGTATGATATGCCCGTATTCGGTAAGCGCATAAATATCCTGCGCCTCTATCAGGCGGAGGGCAGCTCTGAGGCGGAGAAGATAAGCGAATATCTCTATCCCGCCGACGATACCGAAGACGGTAAAATTCTGCGGCTCAGGCAGGAGTATTTCTTTACGGCGGCTGCCTGCCGTGATATAGTGCAGAATTTCGTTCGCCTGCACGGCACAAACTTTAAAAACCTTGGTAAGTACAACACCATTCAGCTCAACGATACCCACCCTGTGCTTGCCATAGCCGAACTCATACGCATAATGACAGCCGAATACGGCGTAAGGTTTGAAACAGCTCTTGGTGCGGTAAAGAACACATTTGCATATACCAACCATACCATTCTTCCGGAGGCGCTCGAATGTTGGGATATGGGAATGATTGAGCGCATATTGCCCGAAATCGCACAGATAATCTCAAAAATCGATAGCGCCGCCCGCATTGAACGCGAAAAGGCCGGCTATTCTGCCGATGAAATCGAAGGAACTGCCGTAATCAGAGGCAACAGGGCGCACATGGCAAACCTCGCCGTGTATGCCTCAAAATCTGTAAACGGCGTCGCAAAACTGCATACCGAGATAATAGAGCGGGATGTGTTCCCGACGGAATATAAATATCATCCCGAAAAGTTTTCAAACAAGACTAACGGCATCACCCAGCGCAGGTGGCTCATGCTCTGCAACGAGGAACTCTGTTCGCTCATTGATAAGACGATAGGGCGTGAGTGGCGCAATGATTTTACCGGCATTTTTGCCTTAAAGGAGAGTATCGGCGACATTGCCGATAAGTTCATAGCCGTAAAGGGTAAAAAGAAAAAGCAACTTTTCGACTATATCAGGGCGGCGGAGGGAACAGATATTCCCGATGATATGATACTGTATGCGCAGGTCAAACGCCTGCACGAATACAAGTGCCAGCTCATGACGGCGTTCGCCATACTCGAAATCTATAATAAATTAAAGAGGGGCGAACTCAAAGATTTTCAGCCGTCCGTCTTTCTGTTCGGCGCAAAGAGCGCACCGTCATACAGGCGTGCCAAAGCTATAATCAAGTTCATAAACTGTATAGCCGAAAAGGTAAATGCCGACGAACAGACGAACGGGCTTTTAAAAGTTGTCTTTGTGCGCAACTACAATGTGTCGTATGCCGAAAAGATAGTGGCAGCCGCAGATGTATCGTTGCAAGTGTCTACCGCAGGGTTCGAGGCGTCGGGCACGGGCAACATGAAGTTTATGATGAACGGAGCTGTCACCTGCGGAACGCTCGACGGGGCGAATATCGAAATCGTCGACTACGCTGGCGAGGGTAATAACTATATCTTCGGCGCAACGGCGGATAAGATTAAGTCGCTCTCCTCCGGCGGTTATTCGCCGCAGAAAATTTATGACGAGGACGATGAACTTCACGCGGTTGTCGATACGCTTACAGACGGCACTTTCGATGACTGCGGCACGGGCGACTTTGCCGACCTTTACGCCAGCCTGTTAAAGGGCGAAAGACCGGACTACTACTTCGTCCTCTATGATTTGAACAGCTATGTTGACGCGCTTTTAACTATAAACGAAGACTATAAGAACAGAGTTGAGTTCGCTAAAAAGCAACTGAATAACACGGCAAATTCCGCGTACTTCTCTTCCGATAGGACGATAAAAGAGTATGCGCGCGATATATGGAAAATTTGATTTAAGTCAAGCCCACCCGCTTTTGCGGGTGGGCTTGACTATATAACCTCATAAGCGAGCTTGCCGTCAAAATCCTTAATCTCATATTTAAGTGCTAATTTATGGGAATAATCTCGTAGATCTTTGACTTTTCTCGTAAAAATGGTTATAATTTATGAGAAAAGAAAATGTTTGGGAGATAAAACTATGCGCGCTTTCGACTATGTTGCCCTTAAAAATCAAAAATGGGATTCAGAAACGGTCGCTTATATTGCCGCAATTCATGAGGCGAAGGGTAAGCAAGACCTTTATATCAGGCAAAAGCCGCAAGAGCTTGAAAAGCTCGTAGAGATTGCAAAGATACAAAGCACCGAAACATCGAACGAGATTGAGGGTATCCGCACCACGAATACAAGGTTGAAACAGCTCTTATCCGATAAGACGACGCCCCGGACGCGTGACGAGGAAGAAATCGCGGGATATAGGGACGTTCTGAATGTGATACACGAAAATTACGAATACATCCCCGTTACGGCAAACTACATTTTGCAGTTGCATAAAATTCTTTACAGCCATTCGGGGAAGAGCATAGGTGGAAAGTTCAAGAATGTGCAAAACTATATAAACGCGATAGGCGACGACGGGAAAGAATATACGATTTTTACACCGCTTGCCCCCTATGAAACGCCGATTGCTGTGGACGCCATCTGCGAGCAGTTCAACCTCGCTATTGCAGCGGGTGATGTCGATCCGCTCATTCTCATTCCGATTTTCATTCACGATTTTCTGTGTATTCACCCGTTCTCCGACGGCAACGGCAGAATGAGCAGATTGCTCACCACATTGCTTTTATATCGCTACGGCTATTCCGTAGGCAAATACATTTCTCTTGAAGCGAAAATCGCCAAAAATAAGGGGCTCTATTATGATGCTCTGTCCGCTGCGCAAATCGGCTGGCACGAGGGCAAAGACGACCCGACTCCGTTTATCAAATATCTTCTCGGCACGATTATTTCGGCATATAGGGACTTCGAGGAAAGGATGGAGATTGTTGCCGAAAAGCTGCCCGCAATCGACACGGTGCGGAAAGCCGTCCAAAGCTGTGTGGGCAAAATCACAAAATCGCAAATCCACGAACTTTGCCCTTCCTTAAGTGCAAGCTCTGTGGAAGTTGCGATTAAAAAGCTCGCCCAAAATGGAGAGTTGACCAAACACGGAGCCGGCAGAAGCACCTTTTATATCCGCACAAACAAATTATAAAATAATATAATGATATGCCCGCCGCGAGAAATCGCGGCGGGCTGCCACTATATCAGGAGATTTTATTGATTTTCGTCCACGTCGGAGAAGTCAAAACATTCCACGGCGAGGCGCAAGCCGAATTTGAAACCGCGAATGTAGTAGCTTTCAAATATGAGTGCGTGGCGGTCGCCGTATAGGTCGACGAACTCGTCAAACAATTTGAGTTGCTCACCCGTCAGCATCGGGCGCAACTTGTTATAAATAGCCGTTTCGCGTTCGTCAATGTCGGTGTACTCCTTCGTCCTCGGCGTGGATATAACCTCGTCTGCAAGGTTGCCGTCAAAAAATGCCTTAATAATTTTGCTAAGTTTGCTATACAAGTTGTAGAATCTTTACCTGATTCAGATATTTCGTCGACAACAATTTATCTGTTAAAGACAAGTGAGACCGAGACGGGCAACCTTTATGGACACTCTATTTGATTAGATGTTTTTGGTTGAATGCGTAACAAAAAATAAGCCGTGAAAATAATTCTATCTTGGCATTACTTTAATTTTTACGCTCGTGCCATTTTGGACAAGCCGAAGTCATAGCGGGGTTAATATTACCTTTCCCTCGAGCCCCGATTTTACAAACGTGACTTGTATTATCATACTCAATAATGCTTCCCTTTAAGGTAGCCTTTCCACCAAAATATTGGCAAGTGCAACAATATTTGCTTGTTTTTGAAATTGAACTCATAGACATCACTTTTGTCGATTTACGGAACATACGCTAAAGTACGATTGACACGATCAGAGGGCGAACGGTGCATTTTCGTGCGGTTTGGGGCGGGAAAAGATATGTTCGCAAAATTTTTTTGAAAAACGCAAAAAAACTCAATTTCGCGAGGCAAAACAGCTTGACGGAATTTTTGCGAAAGCCTATAATGAAACAGTAATCATCGGATAAAGGGGTAAAACCCGCCCGCTCTTCCCCGTTTTGCGGGTCAACCGAGGCAATTTTCAACAATAGAACCATCGAATCCCAAGGAGTCAAAGACTTATGAAAACCTATATGGCAAACGCCCGGACGGTCGAGAGAAAGTGGTACGTCGTCGATGCGACGAACGTCCCCCTCGGCAGGCTCGCGTCCAAAGTCGCATCCATCCTGCGCGGGAAGAATAAGCCTTCCTATACGCCCAATGTGGATACGGGCGACTTCGTCATCATCATCAACAGCGACAAGGTGCTGCTCACCGGCAAGAAGCTGGAGAACAAGTACTACCGCTATCACACGGGCTACATCGGCGGACTCAAGGAAGTCGCGTACGGCAAGCTGATCGCAGAGAGAAGCGATCTTGCAGTCTACGAGGCAGTCCGCGGCATGCTGCCCAAGAACTCTCTCGGCAGACAGATGATCAAGAAACTTCGCATCTACAAGGGCGCGGAGCACAACCACGCGGCGCAGAAACCCGAAGCGCTGAAACTTTTCTGAGTGAGGTTACGGTATGGCAAAGGTAAACGCGAAGAAAAAATTGCAATTCTGGGGCACGGGTCGTCGTAAGAAGGCGATCGCCCGCGTCAGGCTCATCCCTTCGGGCAGCGGCGCCATCGTCATCAACGATCGCTCGCTGGAGGACTACTTCCCCATGGGCACCCTCCAGTACATCGTCAAGCAGCCCCTCGTCGAGGTCTCGGCTGAGGGCAAGTACGACGTCTACGTCAACGTCATCGGCGGCGGTTACACCGGTCAGGCAGGCGCCATCCGTCTCGGCATTGCAAGAGCGCTTCTTCAGTCCGAGCCCGAAACGCGCCCCGCACTCAAGAAGGCGGGCTTCCTGACGCGCGATCCCCGCGTCAAGGAGCGCAAGAAGTACGGCCTCAAGAAGGCACGTCGCGCGCCTCAGTTCTCCAAGCGTTAAAATTTGGAAAAGAGACCTGTCCTGCGGGACAGGTCTTTCTCTATTCTCCGTGCGCGCCGCCTGAAGGCGGCGCGCACGGAGAATCATATTGTTTTGCACCGCCCGAAAAGCAGGAAGGGAACTTGTTTGTCGGCTTCGGGCGCGGTTATTTGTTCTTTTCTGCGTTTTTGCTGATGCGCTCGTGCCGCGCAAGAAAATCGGTGAGGGCACGCACGTTGCGCTCGCCCTGCGCCGTCTGCTGCGGCGCCTGATCCGCCTGCGGCTTTGTTGTCGGCGGCGGGGACGGGACGGGCGTTTGCGGCGGGGAAGGCTGCGTATCCTGCGCGACAGTGCCTGCCTTGGCATCGGTTGGGTCCTGCGGTGCGTCCGCCTGCAGGCGCGAGAGTGCGGAAAGGGCGTCGAGCAGCTCAAAAATGCCGAATTTTTCCATGTTGTCAACCTCTTTTTTGCAAATTTTCTCAAAGAAAACCGCAACATTCACGGGTTTTTGATTGCCAAAACCCCTGTTTTAGTATATAATGAAATGCGTATCGTTAGAACGGGAATTCCCGCAAGATCGAAGGATTGTTTCCATGCGTAAAATCTTCAGAAAATTCAGTATTCTCGCCGCCTGCTCGCTGCTGGCGGCATCCGCGGCGTCCATGGCGGCGTGCGGATATCAGTTTACGCCCCTTTCGGAGGGCCCCTCGGCGAGTGACGCGGTCACATCGCAGGGCGGTTTCGTCGTGCAGAAGGGGGACTACGTCTACTTCATCAACGGCGTTGAGACGTACACCTCGGACAACACCTACGGGACTCCCGTCAAGGGCGCGCTGATGCGCGCAAGGATGTCCGATATCAAGGCGGGCATCAATCAAGCAGAGACGGTCATTCCCTCGCTCATGGTCGCGGCGGACTACACCTCCGGCATCTATATCTACGGCGAGCGCATCTACTATGCGACGCCCAACAACATGGGCAACACCGCGGGTCAGGTGGACAACACCTATCTCGACTTCCGGAGCACCGCGCTCGACGGTTCGGACATGCAGTTCTACTTCCGCATTGCCGACAACGCCGCGCTCTACCGCTTTGTCGAGGTGGACGGCACCGTCTACGTCGTGTATGAGGAGGACGATAACCTCATCTCCTACAACACGGCTGCCGGGACGAGCGTCACCCTTGCCGAGAGCACCACGGCGTACACGGTCAACAGCGAGGACGTCACCGACCCCTACATCTACTACACGATGGACGTCACGGACAGGCAGGACAGCGCCAATCCGCAGGCGTATGAGTACAATCAGATCTACCGCGTCCGCGCCGACGCGACCGAGTCGCCCTACGAGTACACCTGGGATCAGGAGTACCTGGACGAGGAGAACGATGGCGAGGCGCCCTACGTCAATCTCGGCGAGATCGTGCTGGACGGCATTTCCGTCAACGACGACGAGACCCAGTTCAATCACGACGTCACGGAGGACAACCGCTCCATCTGGCGCTACACCTACACGCTGCAGTCGTACACCAACGACGGCATCTACTTCGTGCGTACGGCGGTCCCCACGTCGGGCAGCTCCGTCGGCACGTCGGGCGAGCTGTATTACCTCTCGGTCGAGGACTTAGAGTCGGACAGCTTTGACTCCATCACGGGCAACAGCGTCTATTCCGCGAATGCCACGGACGGCTGGCTGGAGGTCGTTGCAAGCGCTGCGGATACCTCCAATGCAAACACTTCCGCCTACTTCTATATCGAAGAGGACGGCAACGTGAAGCATCACTATCTGTATGTCAACAGCGACGGCGAGATCCGCCGCGTGGACGTCATCAACGACGGGCTCGGCACCAAGGCGGAGAACGGCAGGAACGGCGATACCAGCCTGCGCATCGCCACGGGCGCGTCGGGGGCTGTCCTGACCGGTCTTGACAGCACCTCGTCCGAGACGTACGACTACGTCTACTACACCTGCACGACGGACAACGGGCTCTCCATCGAGCGCGCTGTCTACAACGGCGAACCCGAGTACTACAACACGCTCACGCCCGCCGGCGAGGACTATTCGGCGTATCGGCCCGTCCGCGTGCTCGAGGCGGAACACGCCTCCGGCTGGTACAACTACGAGGTCGTGGACGGCGTCGTATTCTATATCAATGCCGAGACGTTCAGCTCTACCTCCTACACCTACGTCTGGACGATCAACTTAAACGGCGAGGACGGACTCATGGACAACGTCGAAGTGGAGGCGTTCAACGAGCGCTACGAGACGGTCGTGGGCGAGGACGGGTACCTGGAGACGCTCACGGAAGAGGGCAACAGCAAGCTCTCCTCTGCGATCCGCTACTTCTTCTACACGGGCGAGAGCGATCAGGTGTTTGAGAACATTGAGGAAGCGGAGAGCTTCGGCAAGCGCAATACCTACCTCTATTCCGAGGAAGAGCAGGCGGCGTTCCGCGCGTTTGTGGACGGCACCAGCGAGGATGCGATCGCCTTCTTCGGCGAAAACTATCTGGACACCGTTTCGCTCGGCACGTACACCAACCTGCTCGGCGCGATGACCGAGGACGATACCGACCTGCTTGCCGACTACTGGCAGAACTATCTGGAGCGCTACACCGAGGAGACGGCGGAGGAAGCAGGACTGCCCGGCTGGGCATGGGCGCTCATCGGCGTGGCGATTGCCGTCGTCGTACTGGGCGCGGGACTTGCCGTGGTGCTCGTCATCCTGCACAAGCGCAAGAAGGGCGCGCAGGAGAAGCCCGAACTCATGGAGGTCGACACCACCGACGACGAGGATGTGGACGTCTACGCGATGAACGATTCGACGCCCGCCGTTCCCGCAACGGTCGCGGAGCCGGACGAAGCTGCGGAAGAACCCGCAGAAGAATCTGAGGCGTCCGCAGAAGAGGCGCCTGCCGAAGCCGTTCCCGAGAGTGCGGAGGAAGCTCCCGCCGAGGAGGCCGCCGCGCCTGCGGAAACGCCCGCGGAGCAGTCGCCCGAGACGCCTTCCGAAGAGTAAATTGCATATGACAGCCCCGCTCCGGCGGGGCTGTTTTTTCCTTCAGCCGCGCCCGTTTGGGGCGCGGCTGACAAAAGATTTGAGAAAAGAGCCTGCCATTTTTCGGCCGAAAGCCGCGTCGCCCGAAAAAATCAAAAAATTTTTACGTTGCGGCATGACTTTTTCGCAAAAGGTATAAAAAAACGGTTTACAAAAAAAATAAATACTAATATAATTTATTAGCCTGTAAGTCGGGTGAGCCGACACGATCGAAGGAGGAAAAATGGCATGGTTCGTTACATGAAGTGTCCCCGCTGCGAGCTCAACTACATTGATGCGGAGAAGCAGGAGTACTGCGACGTCTGCCTCAAGGAGATGAAGGGCATCCACACGGACATTGACGATGACGAAGATGAAACGGAAGTGGAGACCGAACTCTGTCCCGTCTGCGGTGAGAATATGATCCGCCCCGGCGAGAAGATGTGCGAGGAGTGCCGCAAAAAGGCGGAGTATGAGGACGCGGAGCCCGATCCCGATGAGGACGACGAGTGGCGCGAGTACCTCGACGACGACACCGATGCGGAACTGGATTCGGAGATGGGCGAGATCGGCGAGGAACTGGAAGAGGAGTTCGGCGACGACGAGGAAGAGGAGGAATACACCGATTCTTCGGACGACGACGAGGATCTGGACTACGTCACGGGCGACGAGATCTATTCGCTCGGCGACGACGAGGACGACGAAGACGACGAGAATTCGGACGACGATTTCTGATGTCCGACGGTGGTAGCGCGCGGCGAAATATTTCGCCGCGCGCCCCTTCATTGCGGGAGACAGGGGCATGGACAAGGCGTGGTTCAGGAAAATTGCGGAGCGGTTTCGCTCCCCCAATTTCACCTGCGATATCTGCGGGCGGGAGGTCTTTGACGGCGAGCGCGTCTGCAGGGACTGCCTTGCAGCGCTCCCCGCGATCACGCTCTGTTGTCCGCTGTGCGGGCGCAGGGTCAACGAGGCGGGCGTGTGCCCGGAATGCAAGGATAGGCGCATCGCCGCCGAAAGGTGCCGCTCTGCCTATGTGTACGAGGGGGAAGCGGCGCGGCTGGTCACGCGCTATAAGGACGGCGCACGCTATCTCGCCGGGACGATCGCCGCTCTGACGCTGCCCGTCCTGACGCGCGAATTTGCGGATGCCGATGCGCTTGTGCCCGTGCCCATGACGGACGCTGCAAAAAGGCGGCGCGGATTCGACCAGGTGCGCCTGCTCGCGGAGACGCTCTCGGCGCTGTGCGGGAAACCCGTGCTCGCTGCCGCTGTCAAGCAGAGGGAGACGGCGCCGCAAAAGACGCTCTCCCGCCGCGAGCGCGAGAAAAATCTCGCGGGCTGTTTTCACGTCAAAGAGCGCGCCGCCGTCAGAGGCAAGACGCTGCTCATCGTCGACGATACGCTGACGACGGGCGCGACCGTCCACGCCCTCGCGGATGCGCTCCTGCGCGCCAAGGCGAAAAAGGTGTATGCCATCACGCTGACCAGCGTGGAGTACAAGTACCCGTTCGGACTGCCCGCGGCGCCCGAAAAGCTCCGCCGTGCGCCGTCTGCCGCAAAAACGCAAGACCGTTGATCAAAATGCAATCAACTATGCCGCCGCGCGCCCTGCCAAAAGCAGGGCGCGCGGCGGCATTTTATCGCAGCAAACTATTTTGTCCGCGTGCGGCATATTCGGGTCAGTTTTTTGCATATATCGGCGCAGGGGCGGAATATAAATACTTTGCAGGAAGCCCGTCCCGCGCCGAGGAAATCGACGAAATGGGACAAAATACGGGCAAATCCCCCAAGGTTTTCCGGCGAAAATATTTTATCATATGGGTGTTATGCAATGCGGTTTGTGACCATTCGCCTTCGCAGCGTCGCGCTCCTTCTGGCGCTCGCCGTCGCGCTGCTCCCCGCCTGCCTGTTCGCGCACTATACGGACGCGTCAGCCGTCTGGTGGAGCAGCGGCGCGCGCTCGCTGCCCGTGTACAGTGTGGAGCGGCAGGACAACAAGATCGCCATCTCCTTTGACTGCGCCTGGGGTGCCGACTATACGCGCACCATTCTGGAGCATCTCGCCGCGGCGAACGTCCGCGCGACCTTCTTCTGCGTGCAGTTCTGGGCGGAGACCTATCCCGACGTCCTCAAGGAGATTTCGGATGCGGGGCACGAGGTGGGCACGCACAGCGCGACGCACTCCTACATGTCCCGCCTCCCGGAGGAGGAGATCCGCGCCGAGCTGACCGGTTCCTGCGCGGCGATCGAGGCGGCGACAGGCAAGAAGGTCGACCTCTTCCGCCCGCCCTACGGCGACTATGACGACCTGCTCATCGATACCTGCCTTGACATGGGCATCCTGCCCATCCAGTGGGACGTGGACTCTCTGGACTGGAAGGATCTCACGGCGCAGGAGATCGTCTCCAGGATCGCGGAGCACACGCAGAGCGGCTCCATCATCCTCTGTCACAACAACGGTTTGCATACGGCAGAAGCGCTCCCCGCCGTCATTGACAGCCTGCGGGCGAAGGGCTTTGAGTTTGTCCCCATCGGCGAGCTCGTCTACCGCGAAAATTACACCATCGACGCGGCAGGCCGGCAGATCGCAAACGCGCAGTAGCGCGGCGGGCGCGTGCCTGCCGCCGCGTGCGCAGGGGGGACGCAACACCGGAAATACCTGGAGGTAAATATTGTATGGATCACGCAGCAGAAACAAACAACAGAGTATTTTTGATGGGGGAGATCGTCTCGGAAGCGGCGTTTTCCCACGAAGTGTACGGCGAGGGCTTCTACGAGTTTTACGTCAAAGTCATGCGGCTCTCCGGTCAGGCGGACATCCTGCCCGTCACCATCTCCGAACGGCTGATCGAGGGCAGCAGCCTGCACATCGGCGATACGCTGTGCGCGCTCGGACAGTTCCGCAGCTACAACAAGCTGGAGGGCGGCAGGTCGCGGCTCATGCTCACCGTGTTCGTGCGCGAGATCCTCTCCGCCGCACCCACGTCCAACCCCAACTCCATCGTGCTCTCGGGCTATATCTGCAAGCCGCCCGTCTACCGCACGACCCCTTTTAACCGCGAGATCGCCGACCTGCTGGTCGCCGTCAACCGCGCCTACAACAAATCCGACTACATTCCCTGCATCGCCTGGGGAAGAAATGCACGGTTTGTGCAGAACCTCAAGGTCGGGGACAGGATCGCGCTCTCGGGCAGGATCCAGAGCCGCGAATACGTCAAGCGCCTCTCGGAGACGCAATCGGTCACAATGACCGCCTACGAGGTCTCCGTCTCCAAACTTGCGGCGTTCGATGACAACGAAAATTTCGATCTGGACGGCGAATTTGACCTCTACACGGCATCTGCGCCGCAGAGCTGAAGACCGTCTTTTCCCCTTTGAGCCGCCTGCCCGCGCTGTCTGCGCGGGCAGGCGGCTGTGTTGCTAAGGCAAATGTCATAAGAATACTTGACAGCTTCGCAAAAATCGGGTACAATACTGCCATGAGTAAACGGAGGACAAAGCTGGAAAAGCGCGTCGGCATCCAGAATACGCTGGAGGGCTACCGCCGCTTTGATTACGATTATATCCCATTCGGCACCTATACCATGCCGGACGGGAACTATCCCTATCGGCAGAAGGGCTTCGGCAGGGCCGTTGATGCGTTCATCCGCGGCGGGCTGCGCGTGTTTGGCCCGCTGCTTCTGAAGGTCACATACGGCTGCCGCGTCGAGGGAAGGGAGCACCTGCGCGCGCTTCGTCAGAAAAAACAGGGCGCGATCTGCGTGACGAATCACATTGCCTACCTCGATACGCTGTTCGTACGGCAGGCGATCGGGCATTTTCATACCTATTTCACAATGGCGCCGTGGAACAATAAAAAGGGCTTGGGCGGCTGGTTCATCCGCCATGGGGGCATGTGGGCGTTCAGCGCCGACCTCGCCGCGATGCGCGCTCTGATGCGCGAGATGAAGACGTGCCTGGAGGAGGGGGGGATCGTCCACTTCTACGCCGAGCAGGCAATGTGGACCAACTACCAAAAGCCCCGCCCGATGAAGGACGGCGCCTTCTACTACGCCGCGCGCTACAACGTTCCCGTGCTGCCCGTGTTCTTTACCTTCAAGGTCAACAAAAAGGGCTGCATGCGCAGGCTCGTCATCCATATCCTGCCTCCGATCGCGCCGGTCGCGGAATGCCCCAGGGGGGAGCGCGCCGACCGGCTGAAGGAACAGGCGCAGGCGGCATGGAAGGACTGCTACGAGCGCGCCTACGGCATTCCGATGGAGTACCTGCCCGATCGCCGCAGAAATCCCAAATGATGCGCGTGACGCAAGAACGCGCGAACGTTCACGAAAATTTGTACAATAACACGCCGCCGCCCGCTGCATTTGCAGCGGGCGGCGGCGTTATTTGGGAGGGCGCCCCGCAGCCCTGTCGGGCGCGGGAAGGCCAATGTTCAGCGAGGGTGCGGAAAAGCGCTCCGATCATGCGCCGGGCGGGTCGTCGGCAATGTTGGTATAGCGCTCGCGCTTGGATTCGCCCCACTCCGGCTTGTTCTTTTTGCGGATATTGATCAGCCCGTTGATATAGATGGGGATATATTCGAGGATATAGAGGGGCGCAAAGAGAAGGGTACCCAGTTTTTCGCCGAAGGAGAGGATGGCGAATGCCTCACGGCTGGCGGTCATGGCGAGCAGGCTGTAGATAAACAGCAGCACATACATGACGGCAAAGGGCGTGACAATGAGGAACATTGCCGACTTCATCATGAGTTCCGGCTTGCCGTCAAAGGCATAAATGGTTGTGAGCACACAGCCCGCGACGATCGTGAAGATAGACGCGGCGGCAAAGAACGCCAGAGGATAGACCCCGTACAGGCACTCCAACTCGCCGCGGTTCATCTTGCCGCGCGCCTTTGCCTGCGCCTTGATCTGTTTTTTGTACTTCTCATCGCACTGCGCGTAGCCCGTCAGCCAGCGCAGGCGGCGCTTGTAGTTGTCGCGGTGACTGAGCGCCTCTTCGGTGTACAGCACCGCGTACGGCCAGTACATGGAGCGGAAGCCCTTCAACAGTCCGTCCAGGCGCAGTTCGTAGTCCTCCGTCAGCGTGCGGTAGGGCCAGCCGCCGATGGTCTGAACGAGGGGGCGGCGGATCATCATGCCCTGTCCGCACAGGGTGAGCGGGATATCGCGCGCCGTGCGGTAGCGGTTGCCCAGGTCGTCCAGCATTGCCCAGGTCAGCGCGGAGTTGTTGGAGAACACCGTGCGTTTGGACCGATCTCCCAGGCAGTTCTTGATATACTTGCGCGTCAGGAAGATATCGTGCTCGTGCTCCAGGGCGTTGTTGAGTTCGGTGACATAGTTGGGTGCGAGTACGCCGTCCGCATCGACGATGACGAACGCATCATAGTGCTCCATCTCTTCAGGAGAGAGCGACTTGAAAAAGGCGTCCAGCGCGTCGCCCTTGCAGGACTGCTCGGGTACGACCAGAACGCGCGCACCCAGTTCCTTCGCCATGGCGATGGTCGGGTCGTCCGGGTCCTTGACGATGACATTGACGTCAAAGAAATTTCTGTCATAGTCCTGCTTTTTGATGGACGCAAACAGATCGCCGATGACGGCGCTCTCGTTGCGCGCGGGAATGACGATGCCGATCATGCGCTTTTCCTGCGCGCGCACATAGCGCGGCTTTTTGAAGGCATAGAAAAAGCCCACCAGCTTGGGGATATATGCAAGAAATGAGGCGACAGCCAGTACAATGTATGCGATCAGAAACCCGTCAAACAGCGTCATCGCGACGAACCCTCCCATTCCGTCTGTGTTCATTATATCCCAGCGATGCGGAAAAATCAACTGTTTTTTGAAAAATCGTCATAAAAAAGCATGACTTTCATTGATTTTGTCAAGAAAATCGTAAAAATTGCAAAGAAATGAAACAATCATGCGAATAGGCATTGCCTATTTGATATTTGAAACAGAGCACAAAAAAATGACCTGCGTTCGGGGACACCCTTCAGACGCCTTCGGCGTCAGCTCCCCTAACAAAGTCAGGGGAGCCTATTTGCTTCAAAAAATCTTTTCGAAGAAAAGATTTTTGCGACAAAAAAAGCGGCCCCACGGGTCGCTTTTCATATTGTCTGTTTTCAGAACGCACACTTTTGGGTGAGGAAGGAAATGACCTCGTCCGCATTCATGCGCACCTGCTCCATGCTGTCCCTGTCGCGCACGGTGACGGTGCCGTCCTCGAGCGTCGTGAAGTCGATGGTCAGGCAGTAGGGCGTGCCGATCTCGTCCTGGCGGCGGTAGCGCTTGCCAATCGAGCCCGCCTCGTCGTAGGTGACGGAGAAGTGCTTCTTGAGCTTGGCGAGCAGCTCCTTTGCGGGCGCCGCAAGATTTTTTTGCAGGGGCAGGACGGCAGCCTTGTACGCCGCGATCGCGGGGTGGAAGTGCATGACGTTTCTGACCTCGCCGTTTTCCAGCGTCTCCTCGTCGTACGCCTCGGAGAGGATGGCGAGCATGAGGCGATCCGCGCCGATAGAATATTCGATGACATAGGGGATATACTTCTCGCCGCTGACGGGGTCGATATAGGTGAGCGACTTGCCCGAATACTCCTGATGACGGGAAAGGTCATAGTCGGTGCGGTTGTGGATGCCGTTGAGCTCGTTCCAGCCCATCGGGAACTCGTACTGAATGTCGCACGCCTCCTTTGCGTAGTGGGCAAGCTTGTCGTGGTCGTGGAAGCGAAGGTGCTCGGGGTTAAATCCGAGGTCAAGAAGGAACTGCCATGCGCGCTCCTTGAATTCGGCATAATACGCGCTGTCCGTGCCCTCCTTGCAGAACCACTGGTGTTCCATCTGCTCGAACTCAATGGTGCGGAAGATGAAGTTGCCGGGCGTGATCTCGTTGCGGAACGCCTTGCCGATCTGCGCGATGCCGAAGGGGACCTTGGCGCGCGTCGTGCGCTGCACGTTGAGGAAGTTGACGAATTCGCCCTGCGCCGTCTCGGGGCGCAGATAGATTTTGTTCTGGCTCTCGTCGGTGACGCCGCGCGAGGTCTCGAACATCAGGTTGAAGGTGCGGATGGGCGTCCAGTCGCACTTGCCGCAGACGGGGCAGCAGACGTGGTGCTCGTTGATGTACGCCTCCATCTCCTCGTTGGTCATCAGGTCGGGGTTGACCTTGCCCTTGGAGTGTGCCTCGATGAGGTTGTCGGCGCGGTGACGGCTCTTGCAGTTCTTGCAGTCCATCTTGGGGTCGGAAAAGCTCGCGGTGTGCCCGCTCGCTTCCCAGACGCGCGCGTTCATGAGGATGGCGGCGTCCACGCCGTAGGAATTGTCGCTCTCCTGCACGAAGCGCTTCCACCATGCGCGTTTGACGTTGTTTTTGATCTCCACACCCACGGGGCCGTAGTCCCAGGTGTTGCCCATGCCGCCGTAGATCTCGCTGCCGGGGAAAATGATGCCGCGCGCCTTGCACAGCGCGACGAGTTTGTCCATCGTGACTGCTTTGTTTGCCATGATCTTCGTCCTTATCGCTTTCGGGTCGCCCCGTTTTTTTTGGTATTATACTCTAAAAATCGGCGAATGGCAAGCAAATTGTGCGCGGCGGGAAAAATCGGGCGCATTTTTCCCGCCGCGCAGGCGTTTGGCGGCATGTCTGTTTTTGCTTATACGATCTATAACCGGAACGAAAGCGCGGTAAGGGACAGAAATTTTGCAAAAGGCTTATAAAACGGTATCATTTTCCGCGTAAATATGCTATAATCGTAAAAAATTGATTGCAACATCCGAGGGAATTTCTATGGCAGAAGCGACAAACTTTATCGAACAGATCATCGACGAAGACCTCGCCGAGGGCAAGGTCACGGAGATTCAGACGCGGTTCCCGCCCGAACCCAACGGGTATCTGCATATCGGGCACGCCAAGAGCATGTACGTCAATTTCGGCACGGCGGAAAAGTATCACGGAAAGTGCAATTTGTTCTTTGACGACACCAATCCGAGCAAGGAAAAGACGGAGTTCGTGGACGCCATCCGCCGCGATATCTCCTGGCTGGGCTACCACTGGGAGAAGGAGGTGTACGCCTCCGACTTCTTTGATACCATCTACGAGTATGCGGAGAGGCTGATCTCAGAGGGCAAGGCGTTCGTGTGCGACCTGTCCGCCGAGGAGATCCGTGAGACCCGCGGCACGCTCACCGAGCCGGGCACCGAGAGCCCGTACAGAAACCGCACGCCCGAGGAGAACCTGCGTCTCTTCCGCGAGATGAGGGCGGGCAAGTACGCCGACGGCGAAAAGTGCCTGCGCGCCAAGATCGACATGTCCTCGCCCAACGTCAACATGCGCGATCCCGTCATCTACCGCATTCTGCACGCCACCCATCACCGCACGGGGGACAAGTGGTGCATCTATCCCATGTACGACTACGCGCACCCCATCTGCGACTATCTGCAGGGCGTGACGCACTCTTTATGCACGCTGGAGTTTGAGGACCACCGCCCGCTCTATGACTGGGTGGGCATTACGCTGGGCTTCTCGCCCAAGCCCCGCCAGATCGAGTTCGCGCGCCTCAACATGACCAACCTCGTCATGAGCAAGCGCTATCTCAAAAAGCTGGTCGAGGACGGCTCGGTGCACGGCTGGGACGATCCCCGCATGCCCACGCTGGCAGGGCTGAGAAACCGCGGCATCCCCGCCGCCGCCATCCGCGACTTCTGCGCGCGGGCGGGCGTCTCCAAGGCGCAGTCGGAGTGCGATATCTCCTACTTCGAGGCGGTCGTGCGCGAGGACCTCAATGCGGGCGCGCCCCGCGCCATGGCGGTCGTCGACCCTTTGAAGCTGGTCATCACCAACTATGAAGGGAGCGAAGAAGTGGACTACGAGATCAACCCGACCGACCCTGCGGCGGGCGCCCGTCCCGTCACCTTCGGCAAGGTGCTGTATATCGAGCGCGGCGACTTCTCCCTCGATCCGCCGCCCAAGTACCACCGCCTGAAGATCGGCGGCGTGGCGCGCCTCAAGAGCGCCTATATCGTGCGCTGCGACGAGGCGGTCACCGACGAAGCGGGCAACGTCACCGAAATTCACTGCACCTACCTGCCCGAGAGCCGCAGCGGACACGATACGAGCGGCGTCAAGGCGAAGGGCGTGCTGCACTGGGTGAACGCGGCGACCTGTGTGGACGCGGTGCTCAAGCAGTACGATCATCTCCTGAAGGATGCGGACTATCCGGGACAGGATTTCTCCGAGCGCATGAATCTTGACAGCGAGCACGTCTTTTCTGTCAAGGCGGAACCCTACCTCGCCGAGGCGGAGGAAGGGACTGCCTTCCAGCTCATGCGCACGGGCTACTACAAGACATGCCGTGACGAGGGGAAACTCTGCCTTTCGGAGATCGTCTCCCTGAAGGACAACTTCAACAAATAAGCTCATAGTTTTCCGCCGCGCGGGCATACTGCCTTCGTGACGACGTTGGACGAGAGAACGGGCGCGCTTTTGGAGCGCCTCGGTGATCTGTGCACGGGCGGCGGCTATCATCTGTTAGAGGAAGCGGACCTCGCGGGCTTTGTGCCCGAGGGGACGCTCCCGGAGACGCTCTCCTATCTTGCGGACTGCCGCTGCATCGAGCTGCGCTATGCCGAGGAGGGAACGTACTGCCTGAGGCTGCTCCCCGCGGGGCGCGTACATGCCGCCTACGCGCGCGAACGCGCGCGGGAGAGCGCGGTGCGCATCCGCAATACGGCGATCGCCGCCTTTTTGGGAGCGCTCGCGGGCAGTCTGCTCTGTCTTGTGCCCCTTCTCGTCCTGCTCGTGCGGGGGTGAGTATGTGGAACGCGACACTGGACAGACGGGAAAATGAAGTCATGCGCGCCCTTTTGACGCTTTCGGCGGGAAGGGCGCGCTTTCTTGCCGCGCCGGGGGAGGTCATTGCGCTTGCAAAGGGCGTTGACGAAGCGGCGCTGGAGCGCACGCTCGCCTCGCTCGCGCAGGACGGGTATGTGGACTACGTCTGCACCGAGCGCAAGGGGGAGCCGACCTACGTCGTCGAACTGCGCCCCAAGGGCAGAAGCTTTGCCCGCACCGCGCACACCGACCGCCGCCGCGTCATCCTGAAGCTGCTTCTGGCGGCGGCATGCGGGCTCGCCTCCGCGCTCATCGGTCTTGTTCTCAAGCTGCTTTTTTCGTGATCTTCCCGCTTGACAAACGGCGGGTTTTCCTTTATAATAATAAAGCACAAACTTTTGTTTGCGAACGCCGCGCTGCGGCATCTTTTGGAAACATCTGTATGGAACAAATTGGTTATACCCATCACGATTTTCAGCTCAAAGCGCCGTTCGCGCCGACCGGCGATCAGCCGCAGGCGATCGAAAAGCTCACGCAGGGCGTGCTGGACGGCATCCGCACGCAGGTCCTCGTGGGCGTCACGGGCAGCGGCAAGACGTTCACGATGGCGAACGTCATCAAAAACGTGGGGCGTCCCGCGCTCGTCATTGCACACAACAAGACGCTCGCGGCGCAGCTGTGCAATGAATTCCGCGCCTTTTTCCCCGAAAACCGCGTGGAGTACTTCGTCTCCTACTACGACTACTACCAGCCCGAGAGTTATATTCCCTCGACGGATACCTATATCGAGAAGGACTCGTCCACCAATGACGAGATCGATAAGCTTCGCAACGCGGCGACCTGCTCGCTGGGCGAGCGGGACGACGTCATCGTCGTCTCCTCCGTCTCCTGCATCTACGGTCTGGGCGCGCCCGAGGAGTTCTTCCGCCTGGGCATCTCCCTGCGCCCCGGCGATACGCTCGCGCGCGACGAACTGCTCGCCAAGCTGGTCGGCATCCAATATTCGCGCAACGATATCGACTTCAAGCGCTCCACCTTCCGCGTGCGGGGGGACGTCGTGGAGATCTTCCCCGCGTCCAATTCCGAAGTCGCCGTGCGCGTGGAGTTCTTCGGCGACGAGATCGACAATATTTCCGAGATCGACGTCACGACGGGCAAAGTCCTCTCGGGGCTCAGGCATGCCGTCATCTTTCCCGCCAGCCACTATGCCGTGGGGACGGAGCGGCTTTTATCTGCGCTCACGATGATCGAAGAGGACCTGAAGGGCGAGGTCAAGGCGTTTGAGGACGCGGGCAAGCTTCTGGAGGCGCAGCGCCTCTCGCAGCGCACCGAGCATGACCTTGAAATGCTGCGGGAGATCGGCTACTGTTCGGGCGTGGAAAATTATTCCAGATACTTTGACGGGCGCCAGCCGGGCGAGCCGTCCTTCACCCTGCTCGACTACTTTCCCGATAACTTCCTCGTCTTTATCGACGAGAGCCACATGACCATTCCGCAGATCCGCGCCATGTACAACGGCGACCTCGCGCGCAAGAAAAACCTCGTGGAGTACGGCTTCCGCATGAAGTCCGCGTACGACAACCGCCCGCTGACCTTTGAGGAGTTCGACGCGCGCGTACCGCAGATGATCTGCGTCTCCGCGACGCCCGCGCCCTACGAACTGGAGCAGGCGGGGCAGGTCGTGGAACAGCTCATCCGCCCCACGGGGCTTCTCGATCCCCCCGTCACGGTCAAGCCGACCAAGGGGCAGATCGACGATCTTTTAAGCGAGGTCAACACGGTCGTGGGGCAGGGCGGCAGGGTTCTGGTCACGACTTTGACCAAACGTATGGCGGAAAATCTGACCGACTACCTGAAGGAGAACGGCGTCAAGGTGCGCTACATGCACTCGGATATCGACGCCCTGGAGCGCATCGACATCGTCAACGGGCTGCGCGCCGGGGAGTTCGACGTGCTGTGCGGCATCAACCTGCTCCGCGAGGGGCTGGATCTTCCCGAAGTGCGCCTCGTCGCCATTCTGGACGCGGACAAGGAGGGCTTTCTGCGCAGCGAGACCTCGCTCGTGCAGACCATCGGCAGAGCCGCGCGCAATGCCGAAGGGCGGGTCATCATGTACGCAGACGAGATGACGGGCAGCATGGAGCGCGCCATCGGCGAGACCAACCGCCGCCGGGCCATCCAGCAGAAGTACAACGAAGAGCACGGCATTATCCCTAAGACCATCGTCAAGTCGGTCGCGGAGACGCTCTCGGTGACGACCAAGGCGAAGCGGGCGGCGGACGTCAAGAAGAAGGACATCCCCGAGGAGATCGAAAAGTTAAAGGCGATGATGAAGATCGCCTCCGCGCAGCTCGACTTCGAGCGCGCCATCGAGATCCGCGAGATGATCAATGAACTTCGAAAAAGGATGAGAAATCTCGGAGATTTTCACCCGAACTGACGGGAGAAAATCTTCCGATTTAAGGGCGCCGCCCTCTGCGCGGAAATAGCAACAAAATAGCCTCCGCGCATTCACCCGCTGAGGTCGCAAGCGACAAATTGGGTACCGCTGGCGCAGGGAAACCCTGCTTGCGGCATTATTATAGCGGGTTCACGAATTTTCTCACGCAAAGGCGCAATTCCGTGATTTGAGGAAGAGGCTGCCGGCACGGAGCAAACTCCTAACGGCACCTCTTCTCACGCGGGTGGATCCCCGCGTTCGGTCAATAAATTGCCTTGCACATGGCAATTTCTTAAGTTCGGGCATGCGCCGAAGCCGCACCGCGGCTATCGGCATAACGCACGCCCTCACCCTCTGCGGGCGAACCTTAAGGGCTTACAATTATAGTTCGCCCGCATTCACCATCTCCACCCAAGCTGCGTCAGCAGCAAATAGGGGCATACTGCGCAGGGGTGAACGGCGCGATATGCGCATCGCCATAGTATGGCGTGCGCGCGCCGCGAACTGCGGTTTTTGACATAGCCGTCAAAAACCGTGATCGCAGGCGACGTTTTCCTTGCGTCGCCAAGCCCCCTGCTTGTATCTGAGATTCATAGCAAGGACAGCGCATCCTGTATGCCTCCCATGAAATGCCGAAGGCATTTTAGGGGAGGTGACGGGCGACAGCCCGTCGGAAGGGTTACTAACCCCATGAAATTAACCCCTTCGTCTGCTCCGCAGACACCTCCCCTAAAAATCCTGCGGATTTTCAGGGGAGGCAAGAATAGGCACAGCCCTTTGCTGTCAATTACGGGAAAAGGCTTCACTTGTTATGCCTTTTTCGTCGCCGCAAACTTTGCTTTCAGGACTTTGCGCTTGCGCAAAGTCCAAACATGCGCCGTTGCGGCTCCTCTTCACAAAAATCTTTTCTCCGAAAATATTTTTGTGAGAAATATGGTAATCCTAATTTGCGCGGGAGCGCTTTGGGGAAAGAGTGAATTGACGCGAGCTAAACTGAAAGCCCTTAAAAATCGCGTCAGGAGAGAAAACGAGCCGCAGTCTCGTCGCGGCGGCGTTTTCTCTAAAAATCACGGCAAAGATTTTTGCCTTTGCAAAAAGATTTGCGTGAACCTGGTTTGGAGGTTTTTTTATGAAAATCGCCGTTGATATCGATGATACCTTGAATGCGGTGGACAGGGTCCGCTATGCGAGCGAGTATATCCGCCGCAACAATCTGCCCTTCAGGCTCGTCGATCCCTATGCGAACAAGCTCGTGGACGTCTACGACTGGACGCTCGATGACGTGCTGCTCTTTGTCAGAGAGGGCGGCGGCATCACGGCGTTCACGGATGCGCCCGCGCGCAAGAACGCGGCGGCGGTTCTCGAAGGTTGGCGCGAGGCGGGATACGAAGTCACCGTGCTCACGTCGCGCCTTGCTTCCTTCTTCGGCAATCCCGAAAAACTCTCCCGCGACTGGCTGGAGAAGCGGCATATCCCCTACGATCACCTCGTCGCCGCCTGCGAGGACAAGGCGGGCTACTGCGCCGAACATGGCATTCAGGTCCTGGTGGACGACAGCCTGGAACACTGCCTCGCTGCGCAGGAGAGGGGCGTCTACGCCGTGCTCGCCGTCGGGCGGCACAACATTGCGCGCGCAGGCGAGGTGCGCTACGGCGGCGCGACGTGGAAGCAGATCGACGCGGTCGTCCGGCATATCGCCTTCCTTGTGGAGAGAATGGCGCATTCATGAGAAGAGTTCACGAAACAAGTTCACGAATTTCTTTTTGAACTGACAAAAAGAAATTCCGTGAGTTTAAGGAAAACCCAACAGTCGCCTACGGCTTGGTGTTCGGTTTTCCTCGCGGCGCGCAGTCGCAACAAAAGAGCGCGCGTCGCTCACTTTTCTGCTTAAGCCAAAGGGTTGGCAAATTGAGTGAAAAAAGGCATAACGCAGTGAAGCCTTTTTTCGCGTGATTATAGCAAAAGGCAGACTAGCCTCCCCTGAAATGCCGAAGGTGTTTTAGGGGAAGTGCCCCGAAGGGGCGGAAGGGTCTGTCTCCCCTGAAATTACAAAATGGAAAAACAATAATGCCTCGCAAAAATATTTTCGGAGAAAAGATTCTTGCGAAAGGGAATTTATATAGAGCGCGCTTCGCGGG
This sequence comes from Candidatus Gallimonas intestinigallinarum, assembly GCA_944338075.1. Lineage (GTDB taxonomy): Bacteria > Bacillota > Clostridia > Christensenellales > Borkfalkiaceae > Gallimonas > Gallimonas intestinigallinarum. The sequence continues at coordinate 56,647 of CALVLM010000001.1, forward strand.
TCGCGGAGCGCAAAGCTTTGCTTGCAAAAGGTCTGTCTATGAAAGAAGAAATTTTCGTCAAGGGCGCCAAGGAAAACAACCTCAAGAATATTGACGTCCATATCCCCCGCAATACGCTCACCGTGTTCACGGGGCTTTCCGGCTCGGGCAAGTCCACGCTCGCCTTCGATACCATCTTCGCGGAGGGGCAGCGCCGCTACATGGAGAGCCTCTCGTCCTACGCGCGCCAGTTCCTCGGCATGATGGAAAAGCCCAACGTGGAGAGCATCGACGGGCTCTCGCCCGCCATTTCCATCGACCAGAAGACGACGTCCAACAACCCCCGCTCGACGGTGGGCACGGTCACGGAGATCTACGACTATCTGCGCCTCTTGTTTGCGCGCGTCGGCACGCCGCACTGCCCCAAGTGCGGTCGGGAGATCAAGCGCCAGACGGTGGACGAGATCGCCGATCGCGTCATGGAGATGCCCGCGGGCAGCAAGATCCTCGTCAATGCGCCCGTCGTGCGCGGCAGAAAGGGCGAGTACGTCAAGGAGCTCGCCTCTTGGAAGAAGAGCGGCTATGTGCGCGTCAAGATCGACGGCATCGTCTACGACCTGCAGGAAGAGATCAAGCTGGATAAGAATATCAAGCACAATATCAGTGTGGTCATCGACCGCCTTGTCGTCAAAGAGGGCATCCTGAAACGGCTCACGGAGAGCTTAGAGACCGCGCTGCGCCTCGCGGACGGGCTGGTCACGATCGACTGTGGCGGCGAGGAGACGCTCTACTCCTCCCGCTACGCCTGCCCGCACTGCAATATCTCCATCGAGGAGATCGAACCCCGCCTCTTCTCCTTCAATACCCCCTGGGGCGCCTGCCCCGAGTGTACGGGGCTTGGGTTCAAGCAGTCGGTGGACGCCGACCTCATCTGCCCCGACCGCACCAAGACGCTGCGCGAGGGCGCCATCCGCATCAGCGGCTGGAACCTCGATTCCTCCACCGTCACGCAGATGTATCTTGAGGGGCTGTCCCGCCGTTACGGCTTTTCCATGGACGTCCCCGTCAAGGACCTGCCCGAGGATGTGTTCAACCTGCTCATGTACGGCAACGACGGCGAGAAGATCGACCTTGATTACCGCTCCCGCACCTATCACTCCAGCTATAAGAGCGCGTGGGAGGGCTTCGTCAACAACTTGCAGCGCCGCTACAATCAGACGAGCTCGGTGAGCGTCAAGTGGGACATCGAGCGGTATATGCGCACGACCGACTGCCCCGTCTGCCACGGGAAACGCCTCAAAAAGGAGGCGCTCGCCGTCACGGTGGGGGGCAAGAATATCGCCGAGGTCTGCGATCTGCCCGTCAAACAGATCGCCGCCTTTCTGGACGGACTGCAGCTCACGGGCGCGCAGCACGCCATTGCGGATATCATCTTAAAGGAGATCAAGAGCCGTCTCAACTTCCTCGTCGGCGTGGGACTGGACTATCTCACCCTCTCGCGCAATGCCTCGACGCTCTCGGGCGGCGAGAGCCAGCGCATCCGCCTCGCCACGCAGATCGGCAGCGCGCTGACGGGGGTGCTGTATATCCTCGACGAACCCAGCATCGGTCTGCACCAGCGCGACAACGAAAAGCTGCTCGCCTCCTTAAAAGGGCTGCGCGATCTGGGCAACACGCTCATCGTCGTCGAGCACGACGAGGACACCATGCGCGCGGCGGACTATATCGTGGACATCGGACCCAAGGCGGGCGTGCACGGCGGCGAGGTCGTCGCCTGCGGCACCGTCGAGGACATCATGAATGAGCCGCGCTCCATCACGGGCGACTTTCTGGCGGGACGCAGAAAAATCGAGATCCCGCCCGTCAGAAAGCAGCCGGACGGCAGGTGGTTCGAAGTCGAGGATTGCCGTCAGAACAACTTAAAGGGCATCACGGCGCGCATCCCCGCGGGACTCATGACGGCGGTGACGGGCGTCTCGGGTTCGGGCAAGTCCTCGCTCGTCAACGAGATCATTCTGCCCATCCTCGCCAATAACTTAAACGGCGCGCGTCAGCCAACGGGCAAGAGCGGGGCGTTTCACGGGCTGGAGTACTTTGACAAGGTCATCGCGATCGACCAGTCTCCCATCGGCAGAACGCCGCGCTCCAATCCCGCCACCTACACGGGTGTGTTCACCGCCATCCGCGAACTGTTCGCAGCGACGCAGGACGCCAAGATGATGGGCTTCAAGGCGGGCAGATTCTCCTTCAACGTCGCAGGCGGCAGGTGCGAAAACTGTCAGGGCGACGGCATCATGAAGATCGAAATGCACTTCCTGCCCGACGTCTACGTCCCCTGCGAGGTGTGCGGCGGCAAGCGCTACAACCGCGAGACGCTGGAAGTTAAGTACAAGGGCAAGTCGATCGCAGACGTCCTCGATATGACCGTCGAGGAGGCGTGCGAGTTTTTTGGGCCCGTGCCCTCCATCTACAACAAGCTCTCCACGCTCAACGAAGTGGGGCTGGGGTATGTCAAGCTCGGGCAGAGCGCAACGACGCTCTCGGGCGGCGAGGCGCAGCGCGTCAAGCTTGCGACGGAGCTTTCCAAGCGCTCCACGGGGCGCACCTTCTATATCCTCGACGAGCCGACGACGGGTCTGCACAGCTACGACGTGGAAAAGCTGGTCAAAATTCTCCTTCGTTTCCGCGACAACGGCAACACGGTGCTGGTCATCGAACACAACCTGGACGTCATCAAGGTGGCGGACCATATCATTGACCTCGGGCCCGAAGGGGGCGACGGCGGCGGCACGATCATCGCCGAGGGCTCGCCTGAAGAAGTTGCCGCCTGCGAGCGGTCGTACACGGGGGAGTTTTTGAAGAAAATACTTTGCTCACGCGAATCTTTTTGCAAAGGCAAAAATCTTCGCCGTGAGATTTAGAGAAAACGCCGCCGCGGCGAGACTGCGGCTTCTGCGCACACATGAGCTTAGCGATTTTGTATTTGCAACGCAAAATCGCTGACCGAAGCACAAGGTCTACTTGTGCGAGACAGCTCCGCCGCAGGCGGTGATGAGGGGGATTTGCAAAACAGGCGGAAGGGTCACCGGTTTGTGTCACCTTATTGCAACAAAATACGAATTGTCTATTTGACAACGGGAGGGGAATATGGTCAATTGCAAGATGCAAAAACTGGGCGAGGAACGCTCGGTCATCCGCGAGATCTTTGAGTACGGCAACAAGCGCAAACAGGAGATCGGCGCGGACAAGGTCTTTGATTTCTCGCTGGGCAATCCAAGCGTGCCGTCGCCCGACGCGGTCAATGCCGAGGCGATCAGGCTGCTTGAGAGCATGCCGTCGGTCGCGCTGCACGGCTATACCTCGGCGGCGGGCGCGCCCGATGTCAGGGAGGCGGTCGCAGACTATATCCGCACGGCGTTCGGGGTACCCATGTCCGCGTCGCTTATCTACATGACGTGCGGGGCGGCGGCGTCGCTCACGATCACGCTCAACGCCCTGTGCGAGACGGGGGACGAGTTCATCGTCATCTCGCCCTACTTCCCCGAGTACCGCGTGTTCATCGAGCAGGCGGGCGGTACGGTCGTCGAAGTCCCGGCGGACGAGAACTTTCATCTTGACGTCGCGGCGATCGGGGATGCGATCACATCCCACACCAAGGCAATCCTCCTGAATTCCCCCAACAACCCGACGGGCGCCGTGTACACGCGCGAGGAACTTGCCGCGCTCGCTGCCATGCTGGAACAAAAAAACGCGGGACGTACCTCAAAAATCGTGCTCATTGCGGACGAGCCCTACCGCGAACTCACCTACGGCGCGCAGGTGCCCTATCTTATGGCGCTCTATCCGCACACCGTCGTGTGCTACTCCTTTTCCAAGTCGCTCTCGCTCGCGGGCGAGCGCATCGGCTATATCGCAGTCTCGCCACAGTGCGATAACGCGGAGGCGCTGTTTGCCGCCGTCTGCGGCGCGGGCAGGGCGCAGGGGTATGTCTGCGCGCCCTCGCTCTTCCAGCGCGTCACGGCGAAGTGCCTCGGGCAGTCGGGCGACATTGCCGCCTACCGCGAAAACCGTGATCTGCTGTACAACGCGCTTGTTCAGGACGGCTTCACCTGCATTCCGCCCGAGGGCGCTTTCTATCTGTTCATGAAGTCCCCCGAGCCGGATGCCAAGGCGTTCTGCGAGCGCGCCAAGAAGTACGAACTGCTCCTCGTCCCGTCCGACAGCTTCGGCGTGGAGGGGTATGTGCGCATCTCCTACTGCGTCGCGAAGGAAACCATACAAAACAGCCTTCCCGCCTTCCGGCTGCTTGCCGAGGAGTACAGGCTGTAAAACAGACGAAAAAGCGCGGCGCGCGTCCCGGGAAGGGACGCGCGCCGCGCTCTATGATATGGAAAATTTTACAGGGTCACAAGGAACATGACAAAGGGCAGCGTGACGACGGAGAGAATGGTCCCCGTCGCGTAAGCGGCGGCGGAGAACTGTTTTTCGCCGTCCATTTTTTCGGCAAAGGCGACCACGCTCGCGGCGGGCGGCATCGCCATGGCGATGACGGGGGCGAGCAGGACATAGGGGGTGTCTGCAAAGACGCCCGTCAGCTTGAAGGGCAGGATGAGCAGATAGGTGAGCGCCGCGGAGAGGATGAGGCGCACGAACGCCGCAAGGTAGATCGTCTTATCGCAGAACAGCGCGCGCGGCGAGAGCGAGGCAACGCGTACGCCCACCATAAGCATGGAGAGGGGCGCGGTCATGCCGCCCGCATAGGTGACGATCTGCCGGAGCTCTGCAACTTCGTCCATGTTGAAGATATTGATCTCCGGCACGAGAAAGAGTACAAACCCGATGACGGAACCGATCGTGCAGGGGTTGAGCAGCGCTTTTTTCAGCGAGATCTGCTTTTTGTCCTGCGTGATGAGGTATGCGCCCAGCGTCCAGATGAGCAGATTGAAGACGACGTTGAACACGGTGACGTACATCATCGCCTCGGAGTCGCCGCCCGTGAACATGTCGACAAAGGGGATGCCGACGAACGCGCAGTTGGAAAAGGCCCCGATGAACACGAGGACGTCCCGCTTGCGCCGCTTTTCCTCCCCCTTCATAAAGAGAAAGCACAGTTTGGACGCGCCGAACGTCAGAAAGATCGCCGCGATCGAGAGCAGGAACACCCACAGGAAATTCAGCAGCGTTTCGCCCGTCGGCGCAATGGGGTCGACCGCGAACGCCTTGATGATGAGCAGCGGCTGCGCAAAGCACAGCAGAATATTGGAGATGGAATACAGGCTGTCTTCGCGGACGAGCCCCGTCTTGGTGAGGATAAACCCCGGAAGCGCGAAGGCAAACAGAACGAGCATGATGAGCAGTACTTTTAAGATGATGTCAACCATAAGAAACTTCCTTTCCGAGCGGGAATTATAGCACTGCGCCGCATGTCATGCAACCATTTTTGATAGGATTTTCATATTTTTTCCCATTTTGATTATTTTTCTGCAAAAGCCTTTGCAATTTATCCCGGAACGTATATAATATAAGGAGCAGAGAGGCGCGGGGCGCTGCCGCGTCAAGGCGCAAAATGGCTCGCGGGAGACAAAGTGCAGTCGTCATACGAAGAATTCATGGAAAAGCTCAACCGGCGGGAAGTGCGCCGCGTCGACTTTGCGGTGGAGGGGTATCCCCACTACCGGCATTGCGTCATCGAATGGCGCGAGGACGTGGTTTCGAGCGGCGCGACGCTGTACTTTTTGGAAGTGCGGCTCACGGAGGACGGCGCGGAGCGTATCTCCTTCTACAAGTCGTTCGATGAAGCGTGCAAGTTGTTCCGCATGGGGCGCAAGGGCAGTTTTACCTTAAAACAGCTCTGGGACAGGATCCGCGTGACCCGGGTGGAATCATAACGCCGTAACGCCATGCAATTTCTGCGCCTCCTTTGTAGGGCGGCGCATGTGTTTGGCGTCTGAAAAAAGGAGGGGACAATGCAGCTTGAAGTCGGGAGGCCGAAAAATGAGGCAGGGCGCTCGGCGCGGGAGATGCGCGTCTATGACCTGCTCGACGCACTCAAGATCGGATATGAACGGGTGGATCACGAGGCCGTGGAGACGATGGCGGCGTGTCGGGAGATCGACGCATTGCTCAGCCCTGCGGCGGTCTGCAAAAATCTGCTGCTCTGCGATGCGCACAGGCGCAACTTCTATCTGCTGATGCTGCGCGGGGAAAAGCGGCTCGATTGCAAACGGATCGCAGGGCAGCTCGGCGGTCCGCGGCTTTCCTTTGCGCCTGCGCAGGCGCTGGAAGAATTGCTCGGGCTTGGCGTCGGCGCGGTCAGCGTGCTGGGGCTCATGAATGATCACGGCGGCAATGTGCAGCTGCTGGTGGATGCCGACCTGCTGGGGGAGGCGTCGATCGGCTGCCATCCGTGCGTCAACACGTCCACGCTTCGCATCGGGACGAGCGATCTGCTGGAAAAATTCCTGCCGGCGGTCGGGCGCGGTTACCGGGCGGTGACCTGTACGGTGGCAAAAGAGCGGTCGTGACGATTCCCGGCGCCAAGCAGCGCGCTTTCCCGTGCCGCATCGGAACATGGCAATCCAATATGTCTTTCAATGGGCGGCGCTTCGCATTGCGAAACGCCGCCCTTGTTTCGCATAGAAATTTTTGGCCGGTGCATAATGACAATATACGGAGGTTTCTATGAAAGCAACGGGAATTGTGAGAAGGATCGACGAGCTCGGGCGCGTCGTCATTCCCAAGGAGATACGAAGGACTTTGCGCATCCGCGAGGGCGATCCGCTGGAGCTGTTCACCGATCGGGACGAACTCATGCTCAAAAAGTATTCGCCCATCGCGTCGGTGGAGCGTTTTTCGGAGGGGACGGCAAAGTCGCTGCACGATCAGAGCGGCTATCTCGCCGCGATCTGCGATACGGACAACGTCCTGCATGCCGCGGGCGCGGGTAAGAAGGGACTGTTGGGGCACGCCGTCTCGGACGCGTTCACCGACCTCATGGCGTCGCGCTCCAGCCATGTGGCGAGCCTCGCCGAGGGCGGCAATATCCTGCCCGTCGTCAGGGACGCGGAAAATAACTACACGGCGCAGCTCATCGTGCCCATCGTCGCGGGCGGGGACTGCCTCGGCGCGGTCGTGCTGCTGAGTGAGGAGACGGGCGCGGTGATGGAGGCGTCCTGCGTCAAACTCGCCCGCCTCACGGCGGACATCATCGCCAGCCAGTTTGACTGATCCCGCCCGCAAGCGGGCGCGTATGGGGCGCTTGGCTGAAAAAATGCCAAACGGTCGCAAAAATCGCGACCAAGTCGGGCGAAAGGGGGAGGCGTGAAGAAGTATTTCGGGTTCTTGAAAAACGCGGCGATCGTCTCCCTTGGGGGACTTGCCGCCAAGGCGATCGGCGTTGTTTACCGCATCCCGCTCGCCAACTTTCTGGGCGGGTACGGCGCGGGACTGTATCAGATGGCGTACCCGCTCTTTTGCCTGATGCTCACCTTCTCCTCGGTGGGTATCCCGACGGTCGTGGCACGGGCGGTCGCGGCGGAGTGCGCCGCGGGGCGGAGCGGGCAGTTTGTCCTGCGCGACGCCGTCAGGCTGTTCGCCCTTTTGGGACTGGGCGGGTCGGCGATGATGGCGGCGCTCGCCCTGCCCGTCGCCGCCTTGCAGGGGGAGGGCTCCCTCGCGCAGTGCTACCTCGCGCTTGCGCCCGCCGTCCTGCCCGTCGCGCTCATCGCAGTGCTCCGGGGATACTGGCAGGGCAGGGACGTCATGTCGCCTACGGCGCTCTCGGAGGTCGTCGAGCAGCTCGTCAAGGTGGGCGCGGGACTGTTTGCCGCCTCCCGCTTTTCCCATGACCCGGTTTTGGCGGCGCGCGGCGCGCTGTTTGCGGTGACGCTCTCCGAAGTCGTCGCCCTACTCTTTCTTGCCGCGCGTCCGCGCGCGCGGGAGCGCTTTTTGCATGTCGGGCGCGCGGGCACGGGCACGCTTTTCTATGCGGCGCTGCCCGTCATGGCGTCGGCGGCGCTGCTGCCCCTCTCGCAGATGCTGGACAGCGTGCTCATCGTGCGCCTGCTTGCCCGCCATACTTCGCGCGCCGTGTCCCTTTACGGGCTGTTTGCAGGGAGCGCCCTGTCCCTCGTCAACCTCCCCGCGACGCTGTGTGCGGGGCTGGTCGCCGCGTCTGTGCCGACGATCGCCGCCTGTTTTGCGCGGGGCGAGGAGGCGCGCGGGCGGGAACGCGCCCTGTTTTCGCTGTGTGCCTGCCTTGCGCTCGCCCTGCCCTGTGCGGCGGCGCTGTTTGCCTTTGCGCCGCTCGCGGTGCGCCTTCTCTATCCCGCACTCCCGGCGGGGGACGCGGCGCTGCTTGTACGCCTTCTGCGGCTGAGCAGCGTGTCCGCGGCGACGCTCGCCGCCGTCGACACCCTCGCCGCCTGTCTCACCGCCATGGGGCTCGCAAAGCGCGCCGCGCTCGCCATGCTGCTTGCCGTGCTCGTCAAGACGGGGCTGCAGCTTCTGCTCGTGGGCAATGCGTCCTACGGCATCCTCGGCGCGGCGACCGCCTCCAACGCCTGTTATTTGGTTGCCTTTTTCCTCGATTTGTTTTATACTGTAAAGGGTAAAAATTCACAAAAAAGGAAGGGACAACATGATCACGATCATCGGTCTCGGGGCGCAGAAGGGGGACGTAACGCAGCGCGCGCTCGACGCGCTCAGGAAGGCGGACCGCGTCCTCGTGCGTACGGCGGCGCATCCGTCGGTACAAAGTCTGAGGGAGGCGGGCATCCCGTTTGAGACGCTGGACGCGCTCTACGAGCGCTGCCGCACCTATGAGACGCTCACCCGCGCCATCGTGCGCGAGGTGCGCCGTGCGGGCAGAGAGGGAAACGCCTGCTACTGCGTGGACGGCAGCGTCACGGAGGACGGCGCGGCAAGGGCGCTCGCAACGGGCAGGACGGCCGTCATCGACGGCGTCTCCAAGGCGTCCGCCGCGGCGGCGTGCGCGGGCGTGTTCGGGGCGTACACTGCCATGTCCGCGTATGAGGCGGCGGAGCGCGAGCTCACTGCGCCCCTCGTTTTATATGATCTCGCCGACCGCTCCCTTGCGTCCGACGTCAAGCTCGCCCTCGCCGAGCGCTTCGGCGATGAGGCGGACGTCGCCCTCGTCGCGGGCGGCAAGGTCAAAAAGATCAAGCTCTATGAGCTGGACCGTCAGAGCGGTTACACCGTGGATACGGCGCTCGTTTTATATGACGTGCCGCTGCTGCAAAAAAAGCGGTTCGACTTATACGACCTGCTCGCCATTCTGCGCCGCCTGCGCGCGCCCGACGGCTGCCCGTGGGACAGGGTGCAGACGCACGAGAGCATCCGCATCAACTGCCTGGAGGAAGCCTACGAGCTCGTGGACGCCATCGATTTAGACGATCCCGACAAAATGTGCGAGGAGGCGGGCGACGTCCTGATGCAGGCGGCGTTCCACACCCTCATCGAGGAGGAGCGCGGGCATTTCACGATGACGGACGTCGTCAGCGGCACCTGCGAAAAGCTCATTACCCGCCACACCCATGTATTCGGGCAGGACAAGGCGTCGGAAGCGGACGGCGCGCTCACCGTCTGGGAAAAGAACAAGATGAAGGAAAAGCATCAGGAGACCTTCTCGGACGCGGTGGAGGACGTGCCCGCGGTGTTCCCCGCGCTTCTGCGCGCGCAGAAGATCGCCAAACGTACGGAGAAGGGCGGCTGGAAGTTCGCGTCCTTTGACGGCGCCGTCTCGTCGCTGCGCACTTCGCTGGAAGCCTTAAAGGCGGCGAACGAAGCGGGGGACAAGCAAAAGACTGCCTCCCTGCTCGGCGAGGCGCTCATGTGCATGGCGTGGCTGGGGCGCGCGGTGGGCGTTGACTGCGAACAGGCGCTTCTGGACACGGTCAAAAAAATGCAGCAACGGTATGTCAGATTTGAGACCATCGTGCGCGCGGACGGCAAGGATGTGAACGCACTCTCGCCCGAGGAATTTGAGAATTACTATCAAGAGGCAATGCGTGGCTGAGTTCGTCGTCGCGGGCATGAAGTGCCCCAACAACGTCTTTCTCGCGCCGCTCGCGGGGTACACCAATTACCCCTTCCGCAGCATGTGTACGCGCCTCGGGGCGGGGCTGACGTTCACGGAGATGGTCAGCTGCAAGGGGCTCTTATACGGCAGCGAGGAGACCAAAAAGCTGCTTCTCCACGGGGACGAATCCCCCAAGGCGGCGCAGATCTTCGGCAGCGACCCCGCGCTCATGCGCGAGGTGTGCGAGAGCGAGGATTTAGCCCCCTTTGATCTCATCGATATCAACATGGGCTGCCCCATGCCCAAGGTTGTCAGGAACGGCGACGGCAGCGCGCTCATGGAAAATCTGCCCCTCGCGGAGAAGGTCATTGCGGCGTGCGCCGGGAGCGGCAAGCGCATCTCCGTCAAGTTCCGTATCGGCGTGGACGAGGATCACAGGATCGCCGCGGAGTTCGCGCGCCTGTGCGAGGGTGCGGGGGCGTGCATGATCGCCGTCCACGGCAGAACGCGCGACAAGGTGTACGCGGGCGCGCCCGACTATGCGCAGATCGCGGAGGCAAAAAACGCGGTCAATATTCCCGTCATCGCCAACGGCGGTATCTGGAGCAGGTCGGACATGGAAAAGATGCTCGCGCGCACGGGTGCGGACGGCGTGATGATCGCCCGCGCCGCGCTCTATCGTCCGCTCATCTTCTGCGACCTCACAGGCACCGCGCCCGCGCCGATGGGAGAGTTGTTCGCGCGCCAGCTTGCCGAAACGCAGGCGCTGTACGGCGAGCGCTTCGCCGTCGTGTTCATGCGCAAGATGGCGGCGTTCTACTGCAAGGGCATGCCCGGGGCGGCGGAGTATAAGCGCCGCCTGTTCTCCGCGCAGACGGCGGAGGAAGTCGGCTCGATTGCACAAGAGATCTTTGGGGAGGGGGTGCATTGATCACGGGTCGTTAAAATGCCCGTCAGGGGGCGTTGGTGAGGCGTGCTATTCCCTCCACGGAAATCACATCAAAAAGGCGTGTAAGGCAAATTACGCGCCTTTTTTGGTGCGAAGGCAAAAAACTTTGTCAAATCGCGACGGAAACAATTTACATTTGTGCGCCGATATGGTATAATAAATACATGTTTGGGCGTTTTTGCCCGATTTTTCTGTCGCGCGCGTGCGCGCACGCGTGCGTGCGTTGCGACAAGTTGATAGGCGCTTTGGTGTTTGGGAGCGACCTTTTCGCCCCTGCGGGGCACCTCCCCTAACAAAGTCAGGGGAGGCAAGGAACGCGCACCGCTCTTTGCTATCAATTACGCCGCAAGCAAAACCGCGCTTTTGCGCAGCGGTACTCAATTTGTCGCTTGCGACCTCAGCAGGTGAATGCGCGAGGGGCTATTTTGTGGGCGAAATCCTCGCGCAGAGGGCGGCGCCCTGAAAGTCGTAAATTTTATTTTTTACGGCTAAAAAAGAAAATTTACGAGAAGGTATTTTTTATGTCTGATAAAGTTGAAGGCGCTTACGGCGCCGAACAAATCCAGGTTCTGGACGGGCTGGAGCATATCCGCAAGCGTCCCGGCATGTATATCAGCTCCACCGATGCAAGGGGGCTGCATCACCTTGTGAGCGAGGTCGTGGATAACTCCATCGACGAGGCGCTCGCGGGCTATTGTGACCGCGTGGACGTCACGATCAACGCGGACGGCTCCTGCACGGTCGTGGACAACGGCCGCGGCATTCCCACCGAGATCCATCCCAAGGAGGGCATCTCCACCGTCGAGGTCGTCTTTACCAAGGTCAACGCGGGCGGCAAGTTCGGCGGGGACTCGGGCTACAAGGTCTCCTCGGGCCTGCACGGCGTGGGCGTCAAGGCGGTCAACGCGCTCTCGGAGTGGCTGGAAGTCGAAGTTTTTCAGAACGGGCACATCTACAAGCAGGTGTACAACCGCGGCGTGCCCCAGCGCCCGCTTTCGATCGTCGGCGATACCGACAGGACGGGCACCAAGGTCACCTTCTTCCCCGACGCCGAGATCTTCGAGACCATCGAATTCAAGTACGATACGCTGCGCGCCAGGCTCAAAGAGCTTGCCTTCCTCAACAAGGGACTGACCATCACCCTCACCGACAAGCGCGGCGAGAAGGAGCGTACGGACACGTTCTGCTACGTCGGCGGCATCCGCGAGCTGGTCGAGGAGATCAACAGCGGCGCCGAGACGCTCTTTCCCGAGCCGCTCTACTTCGAGGAGCATGAGGGCACGACCGTCTGCGAGATCGCGCTTCAGTATAACGAGAGCTATAACGAGGTCATCTACTCCTACGCCAACAACGTCAACACGATCGACGGCGGTACGCACGTCGACGGGCTCAAGCTCGCGCTCACCAAGGTCATCAACGACGCGGGCAGAAAGCTGAATATCTTAAAAGAGAACGACCGCCTGACGGGCGAGGATGTTCGCGAGGGCATCACCGCTGTCGTCTCGGTCAAGCTGGAGAACGCGCAGTTTGAGTCGCAGACCAAGGATAAGCTGAACAACTCCTTCATCCGCACCTTTGTCTCCAAGTGCGTGGCCGACCGCTTCGGCACCTATATCGAGGAACACCCCGCCGAGGCACGCGAACTGGTGCTGCGCTGCATCACGGCGCAGAAGGCGCGCGACGCGGCGCGCTCTGCCCGCGAACTGACGCGCAGAAAGGGGCTGCTGGAGTCGAGCGCATTGCCCGGCAAGCTGGCAGACTGCTCCGACCGCCGCCCCGAACTGTGCGAGATCTATATCGTCGAGGGCGACTCGGCAGGCGGCACCGCCAAGTCGGGGCGGGACAGAAGGTTCCAGGCGATCCTGCCTCTGCGCGGTAAGATCCTGAACGTCGAGAAGGTGCGCCTCAACCGCGTGCTGGAAAATGCCGAGATCAAGGCGATGATCACCGCGTTCGGCTGCGGCATACTGGACGATTTCGACGAGAGCAAGCTGCGCTACGACAGAATCATCTCCATGACCGATGCGGACGTCGACGGCGCGCATATCCGCATTCTGCTGCTCACGTTTTTGTTCCGCTACATGCGCCCGCTCATCGAGCACGGACACGTCTACTCTGCGATGCCGCCCCTGTACAAGGCGAGCGTCAAGGGAAAGGAGGACGTCTACCTCTATTCGGAGGAGGAAAAGACCGCCTACGACGCGGCGAACAACAATAAGGTGACCTACCAGCGCTATAAGGGCCTCGGCGAGATGAGCACCGAACAGCTCTGGGACACGACGATGAATCCCGCGACGCGTACGCTCGTCAAAGTGAGCATCAAGGACGCGGTGGAGGCGGACAAAATGTTCTCCATCCTGATGGGTGAGAGCCCCGCGCTCCGCCGCCAGTTCATTGAGGAAAACGCGACGCTGGTGAAAGATCTGGATATATAAAAGGTTCACACTTTTTCTTTCGAACTGACGAAAGAAAAAGTCGTGAGATTGAGGAAAACCCGACAGTCGCCTACAGCTTTGTGTTCGGTTGTCTCACGCGGGTAGAACCCCGCGCTCGGTACTTTGCGCTACGCGCTCGTGCGTCGCTTCGTCGAAACCCCTTTGCAAGCAAGGATTTCTCCTCGCGCCGGACATAAATTGCCTTGCATATGGCAATTTCTTAAATTCGGACATGCGCAGAAGCCGCACCGCGGCTGTCTGCATGACGCACACATTCGCCCTCTGCGCGGAGATGGCAACAAAATAGCCTCCGCGCATTCACCTGCTGAGGTCGCAAGCGGTGAACGGCGCGATATGCGCATCGCCATAGTATGGCGTGCGCGCGCCGTGAACTGCGGTTTTTGACATAGCCGTCAAAAACCGTGACCGCAGGCGACGCTTTCCTTGCGTCGCCAAGAACCCTGCTTGCGGCATGATTATAGCAAAAGGCAGCTTATGTGCCCTTGCTATTATTACGGGAAAAGGCGTCACTGCGTTATGCCTTTTCCGCCCCAATTTGCGCGGGAGCGCTTTGGGGAAAGAGTGAATTGACGCGAGCTAAACTGAAAGCCCTTAAAAATCGCGTCAAGAGAGAAAACGAGCCGCAGTTTTGTCGCGGCGGCGTTTTCTCTGAAAATCACGGCGAAGATTTTCGCCTTTGCGAAAAGATTCGCGTGAGGGAGGTTTTATGTCTAAAAAAGAAACGAGCCCGGAGCTCACCGAAGAATTTAAAAAGACGCTCCAGATGACGCGCATCCTCGACGTCGAGGTGGACGACGAACTCAAGCGCTCCTTCATCGCCTATGCGATGGCGGTCAACAAGTCGCGCGCCATTCCCGACGTCAGGGACGGTCTCAAGCCCGTGCATCGGCGCATCCTCTACTCCATGCACGAGATGGGGCTGTATAACGATAAGGACTACCGCAAGTGCGCCCGTATCGTCGGTGACGTCTTAGGTAAATTCCACCCGCACGGCGATTCCTCCGTGTACGACGCCCTCGTGCGCCTCGCGCAGGACTTCTCCATCAACTTCCCGCTCGTGGACGGGCACGGCAACTTCGGCTCGGTGGACGGCGACCCGCCCGCCGCAATGCGTTATACCGAGGCGCGCCTTTCTAAGCTCGCCGCCGAGATGCTGCGCGACCTCGATAAGGAGACGGTGGACTTCTTTCCCAACTTCGACGGCAACGAGATGGAGCCCGCCGTCCTCACGGCGCGCTTTCCCAACCTGCTCGTCAACGGGTCGGACGGCATCGCCGTCGGCATGGCGACCAATATCCCGCCCCATAACCTCGCAGAGGTCATCGACGGGACCGTCGCCCTCATCGACAATCCCGAGATCACCGTCGACGAGCTGATGGAGTATATCCCCGCGCCCGACTTCCCGACGGGCGGCATCATCATGGGCAGGAGCGGCATCCGCAAGGCGTATCGTACCGGGCAGGGCAATATCATCATCCGCTCCAAGTGCGAGATCGAGGAGCACGGCACGGGCGCCAACGTCAGAAGCCGCATTGTCGTCACGGAAATCCCCTATCAGGTCAACAAGGCGATGCTGGTCAAGACGATCGCCGACCTCGTCAGGGACAAGCGCATCGAGGGCATCTCGGATATCCGCGACGAATCGGGCAGAGAGGGCATGCGCATCGTCATCGAGTGCAAGAAGGATGCCAACGCGCAGGTCGTTCTCAATTCCCTCTACAAGCACACCAATCTGCAGATCTCCGACGGCATCATTCTCCTGGCGCTCGTCGAGAACGGCACCGAGCCCAAGGTCCTCAATCTCAGGGAGATCTTGGTCAACTACCTCGCGCACCAGAAGGAGGTCATCACCCGCCGCACCCGCTACGAACTTGCCAAGGCGGAGGAGCGCGCGCACATCTTGGAAGGGCTCGTGCTCGCGCTCGCCAATATCGACGAGGTCATCCGCATCATCAAGGAGTCGGCGGACAAGAACGACGCCTGCCAGAAGCTGACCGCGGCATTCGAACTCTCCGATAAACAGGCGAACGCCATCCTGGAAATGCGCCTGCAGCGCCTCACCTCGCTCGAGGTGGAAAAGCTCAAGGAGGAACTCACCGCACTGCACGCGACCATTGCCGACCTCAAGGATATCCTCGCCAAGGAATCGCGCGTGCTGGAGATCATCAAGACCGATCTCCTCGCGATCAAGGCCAAATACCTCTCCGAGCGCAAGACGGAGATCTCCGTCGATTTCGGCGAGATTGAGGACGCGGACCTCATCGACGAGGAGGACGTCGTCATCTCCATGACCCATTCGGGCTATGTCAAGCGCATTCCCGTCGCCGAATACCGCGCACAGAACCGCGGCGGCGTGGGCATCACGGCGCACCGTCCCAAGGAGGACGACTTTGTCGAGCAGATGTTCGTCTGCTCCACGCACAACGACATTCTGCTCTTTTCCAACTTCGGCAAGGTGTACTCCATCAAGGGCTATCACATTCCCGAGGCGGCGCGTTCGGCGCGCGGCAGGGCGATCGTCAATATCGTCCAGCTGAGCGCGGGAGAGAAGATCGCCGCCATCCTGCCCGTCTATGCGCGCGACGGCGGCTACCTCGTCATGGCGACCAAGTCAGGGCTCATCAAAAAGACGGCGACGAGCGAGTTCGATCACATTCTGCGCAGCGGCAAGATCGCCATCCGCATCGCCGAAGGGGACGAGCTCATCTCTGTCCAGTTTGCGGGCGGCGAGGACGAGATCGTCGTCGCATCGCACTTCGGCAAGTGCATCCGCTTCTCGGAGAGCAACGTGCGCCCCATGGGGCGCGATACGATGGGCGTGCGCGCCATCACGCTCGCGCAGGGGGACAGTGTCGTGGATATGCTCGTCTTAAAGCCGGGCTGCGACATTCTCACCGTGTCCGAGAACGGCTACGGCAAGCGCACCTCGCCCGAGGATTACCGCCTGCAGACGCGCGGCGGCAAGGGCATCAAGGCGGGCGTGTTCAGCGAAAAGACGGGCGCGCTCGTCAACATGAAGCTCGTGACCGATGAGGACGACGTCATGCTCGTGACCTCTGCGGGCATCGTCATCCGCATGCACGCGGAGGCGATCTCCTGCATCGGCAGAAACACGCGCGGCGTGCGTCTGATGAATGTACGCGACGGCGTCGTGGCGACGGTCGCCGTGACCGAAAAGGACGACACGGTGGAAGTCGAAGCGCCCGAGGAGACGGCGGCGGATCTCTCGCCCGAGGACCTTTCGGAGGGCGCGGAGGACGAGGCGGAGAGCGGCGCGGAGGAAAATGGCGCAGATGCTCCCGCAGACGACGCGGAATAACGCATTTCAGTGGAAGAATCATAATTCAAAACCCGCGCCCGCCATGCTTGCATGGCGGGCGCGGGTTTTCAGATACGTGATCGATTTTTTTGACCAAAGCCGCCGCCGTGCAATCTGTGCGGCGGCGCCGTGCCTTATGTTTCCCTGCCCAAAATAAAGTCCACCCTGCAATCAAAGTGCGCAGCAAGTTTGAGAACGCTTTCCATTGCTGGCTGCTTGCTGCCGTTTTTCCACGCGAAAAATGCACTGTCGGCAATGCCTGCTTCGCGGCACAGTTTTTCGCAGGTCGTCTTGAAGTGCCGTATCAAAAACGCGAGCCTTTCTGAAAAGGGCGGGCAAACATGAAAGCGCAGCGAGGGATTGTACTGCTCCAGCCCCAGCAAAAAATCCGTCGAGCAGGCAAAATAATCGGCAATGCGTACGAAGTTTTCCACCGACGGCGTGCGCTGCGCATGCAGATAGCGCGTCAGCGTGGGCGCGGCAATGTTCAGCTGCTCGGCGAGCGCCTTCGCTGTCATATTTCCGTGCTCAAACATGAGTTCGGAAAGCGTCTCGGAGAAACGAAAAATGATATGATCACCTGTCGGTAATGCAGCCTTTTTGTCGAAACCCATAAAATTTTTCACGTTTCCCTGCCTAAGATAAAGTCCACGGAGCAGCCGAAGTAGTCGGCGAGCCTGACAAGGCTCTCGACGCTCGGTTCATACTTTCCGCGATGCCAGCGGTTGACGGTCTCCTCCGTCAAGCCCGTTTCCTTCTCCAGCTTATATTTTGTCACGCCGAAGTGCGCAAGCAAGAAGGAAAGCTGCTCCGAAAAGGGCGGACGCTGCCGATAGGTGCGTTCTTCCGGCATGTCCTTTCGCCCGAGAAGATAGTCTGCGGAGCAGTGGAAAAAGTCGGCAAGCGCGACCAGCGTGGCTGCGGATGGCATGCGCTCCGCTTTACGCAGCCTTGTAATCACGGAGACGTCTGTTTCTGTCTGTGCAGACAGTTGCTTGGCGCTGATCTCCGCCTCCGCCATCAATTCTTTGAGCCGTTCGGAGAGATTCGACAAAATACTCATAAAATAGTGTCCTTTCGACAAAAAATTATCCCACAGTCTGACAAAATTCATTTGATTTTTGTCAGACGCAAGGGTATAATGGAAAAAAGCGTCAAAGCACGCGAATTACAAAAGGAGAACAGATATGCAAGTAATGTCAAAAGAAGCACAGCAAAAGGTCACGGAGGCAGATATTCTCTTTGCGCTCGTACCCCTGATTCGGGAATATTTTGAGGGATCGTGCAGCTGCGACGGCAAGCAGATCGTCTATACGCTCCCCGACGGGAGAAAAATGCGCATCACAGCGGAGGAGATCGCATAAAATATGCGGTGAAAACCGGCATACAAAATCGCCCGCGCAGCCGTGAAAATAATTAAAATGCGCAGCGCCGCGCCGACGTATGTCGGCGCGGCGCTGCGCAAGCGGGGGAGGGCTATTTTGTCTTTTGTGCAAGCTTTACGTCGATGCTGCCGCACAGCACCTCGGCGTAGGAATAGGAGGTTTTTCCGAGAAAGTTTTCGTCGTCGGGGCGCACGGTAAACAGTGCGGGGTATACTCCCGTCAGCGTCCCGCAAAAGCGCTGGACCTTGTTCCTGCCCAGCCGCACGGTGACGTCCACCCGCTGCTCCTTGTAGTCCCGGATGCGCCGCTTGACGTGCGCAATGTCGTTGTTCGGCTTGATCATACCGCTGTTTTTGACAGAACCCGCGCAAATTATACCTGCATCCGCGCAATTTCGACCGCGCGGGCATGGCATAAGCGGCGCGCCTCCCGCATAGGATAGAGGGAAATCGCAAAATTGCGGAGACAGGAGGTCGGGCATATGGCCATGAAAACACAGACGGAGACCTTCCGCGGCTACGGAAAACTCTTTTCGCTCGCGGCGCAGACGGCGGTCGAGTGCCGTTTCCCCGAGGCGGCAGTGCTGACAGCGCATGCGAGCGTGCATCTTGCGGGCGTCGAGGCGGGAAACGGTGAGGTGCGCTATTACGGCAGGGCGCACTTTTCGATCGTCTATGAGGACGCCGACCGCCGCGTCTGCCGTGCGGAGAAGGGAGTAGAGTTCTCGGCGATCGCCAAGGATGCGCGCGTCGTGCCCGCCTGTTCGGTGCGGGCGCAGCCCGCGGTGGAAAATCTCTCCGTGCGCAAGGAGGGGGCGAGCATCTTCGTCACGGCGCTCATCGGCACGGACATCTCCGTCTTCGGCGAGCAGACCTTTGACTACCTCGCGGGCGGCGAGCTCGTCTGCCGCCGCGACCCCGTCAATTTTTTCTGCGCCCACCTTGCGGACGGCGCTACGGAGGTGGAGGACGACTTCGAGGTCGAGAACATCGGCGACATTCTGCAGCACGCCGAGACGGTGCATCTTGCCTCCGTCACCTGCGCGGCGGGCATCCTGAAGGCCGAGGGCGAAGTGTTTTTAGGGCTTCTCGCGCTGCGCGGGGAGGAGCTCGTCTCCTTCGAGCGGCTCGTTCCCTTCACGATCGAGATTCCCTCCGACGCGGCACAGACGGGCTGCAGGGCGCGCGTGGAGGTGAGTGTGCCCGAAATTTCCCTCAATGCCGACGCGGACGAGGAGAGCAGGGCGCATATCCACGCGACGCTCTCCTTAAAGGCGACGGGCGTCATCTATGAACAGGTCGCCGTCAGCGGCGTGACGGACGCCTTCTCCAAGACCAACCGCGTGCTGCTCACCTATGCGCAGAGCGACAGCGAGGGCGCGGGCGAGACGACGCAGATGACCGAGCGCATCTCCGGGCGCGCGGCGCTCTCCTCGCCCGTCAACTTCTCGGACACCTTGCAGGCGATCGTGCTTGCGCGCGCCGAAGCCAACCTCATGCGCGGCAACAACGGGATGCACGTCGAGGGCGTGGTGATCGCGACCCTGCTTGTGCGCGGGGCGGACGGCAGCCATCGCGGCATCGAAATGAGCCTGCCCTTCTCCGTCCCCGTGCAGACGGCAGATGCACAGGTGTGCGTGCTCGCCTGCGGCATGAGCGCCCGCCAGAAGGAGGAGGGCGCGATCGACGCCGAGGCGACGTTGAAATTTACCCTCACCGAGCGCATCCACGCCGCGGCGCGCCTCGTCGCCCAGGCGCAGGAGGGCGAGGCGGTGCCCGTCAACGACTGCGCGGTCAGCGTCTATGTGCCGCGCGCGGGCGACGGGCTCTGGGAGCTCTCAAAGCGGCTGGGCAAGTCCCCCGAGGAAGTGCTGGAGAGCAATCCCGATCTGGAGTTCCCCATCCGCGAAGGGCAGCGGGTGGTCATCTACCGCAAAAAAACACTGGGCTGACAGAGCCGTCTTTTCTCCGTGAGCGGCGCGCGGCATTTGCCGCGCGCCGCCCCTGTATGTGCGTCTGCAAATTGCGTCCGCCTTATATTTTTTGTGCGGCGGCGGAATTTTGTCCCATTCGCCTTGCAAACTGCAAAAAAATATGCTACAATGGCAATATATGGAACAAGTCGCCGTCAACGCATATGGCAAGGTCAACTTCACGCTGGACGTCGTCGGCAGTGCGGACGGCTACCATCTCATCGATTCGCTCGTCTGCACGATCGACTTATATGACCGCGTGCAGGCGCGCCCCCGCAGCGACGGCGAAGTGCATGTCACCATGCGCGGAATGCCCTATGTGCTCCCGCCCGAAAAGAACAACGCCCATCGTGCCGCGGCGGCGTTCGTTGCGACATTCGGGACGCGCGGCGCGGATATTTCCATTGACAAACATATCCCCGTCGGCGGGGGACTGGGCGGCTCCTCGGCGGACGCGGCGGGCGTGCTGCGCGCGCTCTCCGGGCTCTTTCATGTCAGGGACATGGCGGCGCTCAAGGCGCTCGCAGACGGGCTGGGCAGCGACACGGGGTATCTCCTGACGGGCGGCTGTGCGCGCATCACGGGACGCGGGGAGCAGGTTACGCCCGTATCGGGCATGGCGCCGCTGTGGCTGCTGCTCATCTGCCCCGGGCGCGGCGTCTCGGCGGGGGCATGCTACGCGCAGTACGATGCGCTCGGCAAGACGTACCCGCCCCAAACCGGACATGCCCTGCGCCTTCTTCAAGAGGAAGGTACCATGTCCGCGGCGCACCTGTTTTCCAACGCGCTCACGGAGGGCGCCACGGTGTGCAACGGGGCGGTCGGCAGAGCGCTGGAGGAGGCGAGGAGGCTGTCCCCCATTGCGGGCATGTCCGGATCGGGCAGCACCTGCTACGCGGTATTTGAAAATAAGCAGGCGTGCCTCGCGGCGCGCAAGGCATACAAGGGACGGTTCCGGACGTTCTGCGTCCGCACCCTTCCCGCGCAAATTCATCGGGGCGCCCTCGCACATGGGCGGGGCGCAAAGGAGTGAGCATGGAAGAACGCATCATGGACGAGGACGAGCTGCGCGGCATCAAAAAGCGCCGTGACGGCGAGCCGGACGACGAGAGCGCTGCCGGGGACGAGGCGGAAATCGAGTACGAGATCACCGAGGACGCCGCGCTCGAGGGCGCGGACGGCGAATATGACGAGGACCTCGTCGGGCTGACCCCCACGCAGCTCAAAGAGGAGCTGGAGCGCCGCGAAAAGCTGCGCGAGGAGGCGCATGCGGAGGCGCTCCGCTACCGCGCCGAGGGCGAGGCGGCAGTGCAGCGCGAGGCGTATGACGAGGCGACGGGATGCTTTGAGCAGTCGCTCTCCATTGAGTACGACGAGGAAGTGGAGGCGCTCTATTGGTGGGCGCGCACGCGGGGAATGACCTCCTCCGACGTCCTGTTCGAACGGGAGACCGCCAGGGAGTTTGCCGAGGCGGGCGAGCCGAGCAAAAAGCTCGTCCTGGACGCCTTCGGCGAGGAACTGCACAACGCGCGCGCCGTCCTCTTAGAGGAGGCGGAGCCGCTGCGCGAACAGGTGCGGGCAGGGCAGGAGGCGCGCCGCGCGCCCTTCATCGCCAACCGCAACTACTACCGCCTGCGCTTTGCGATCTGCGCGGTGCTCACCGTCCTGTTTGCCGTCGGCATCGGCGTGAGTGCAAGTTTCCTGCTGCGGACGCAAAGCTCGCTTCCCACCATTCTCATGATCGTGTTCGGCGCGCTGACCTTGGTCGCGGTTTGCTTCTTCCTCTACTTCTCCCGCAAGCTCATCGTGGCGTCCCGCCTGTGCAGGGAAAACGAAAAGCTCGCCTCGACCGAGGAAGGGGAGCGCCTGGAGCAGCTTGAGGACGCGCTCGCCTGCCTTAACGACGTGCTCGGAACGGCCGAGGCGGCGCAGGATGAGGGCGAAACAAACTGAATGACGCCTGCTTCTATTGGCGGCGCGGGCGCGGAATTTTCCGCGCCCGCGCCGCTTATTTCTGTTCTCACCATGATCATACCCGCTTGAAAGCAGGGCGAATACCTTCTATCGGAAAATATGATGAAAAAAGCGCAAAAACGAGCAAAAAATTTTTCCTGCGCCCCTTTACAAGCGCCTCAAAATAAGGTATAATGCGAGACGGGAAAAGTATTGCGGGATAGTACCCCGCCGATAAGGAGGAAATTGTAACTATGGAACTCATTCATGAAAGCGTAGGCAAAAAGCTCTACCGCGACGGCGACAGGCTCATCAAGTCCTTTGACGAGAGCTACTCCAAAGCGGGCATCCTCAACGAAGCGCTCAACCAGGCGCGCGTCGAGGAGACGGGACTGAATATTCCCAAGGTCCTGGGCGTGACGGTCGTGGACGGCAGATGGTCGCTCATCTGGGAGTACATTGAGGGCGAGACGCTGGAGTCCCTCATGCAGAAGTATCCTGAAAAAGAGGACGAGTACCTCGATTTCTTCGTCGATCTGCAGATCCGCATGAGCGAGGAGCGCGTACCCCTTCTGGGGCACCTGCGCGATAAGATGCACATGAAGATCTCGTCCAGCGCATACCCCGCAACGGTGCGCTACGATCTGCACATGCGCCTCGACGGTCTGCCCCGCCACAACAAGCTCTGCCACGGTGACTTCCAGCCCAGCAACGTGGTCATCACGCCGGACGGCACGCCGTACATCATCGACTGGTCGCACGCGACGCAGGGTAACGGCTCTGCCGATGCGGCAAGAACCTACCTCATCTTCAAGCTGCAGGGCAAGGACGAGCTTGCGGAGAAGTACTTAAAGCTGTTCTGCACCAAGACGGATACGGCGATCCAGTACGTTCAGCGCATCCTTCCCATCGTTGCGGCTTCGCAGTCCGTCAAGGGCAAGCCGGAGGAGAAAGAATTCCTCGACAAGTGGGTCAACGTCTGCGACTGGCAGTAACGCACACAAAAAGAGAGCGGGCAACCGCTCTCTTTTTGTGTGGAGACGGCGGGACCGCCGCGCGGGCGTTGACATTTTGCCCGCGTTTTGCTACAATTTGGGTATGCGGGAACAGGATACGCGCACCGCGCTCCTTTTAGGGGAGAGCGGCGTTGAAAAACTTCATACAAGCCGCGTCGCCGTGTTCGGTTTAGGCGGCGTGGGCGGCTTTTGTGCCGAGGCGCTCGCGCGGGCGGGTGTGGGGCATCTCACGCTCGTCGACAAGGACATTGTCGAGGAGAGCAACTTAAACCGCCAGCTCGTCGCGCTCACGTCAACAGTGGGGAAATGCAAGACGGACGTCATGCGTGCGCGCATCGCGGAGATCGACCCCGAATGCGACGTCACGGCGCAGGCGCTCTTTTACCTGCCCGAGACGGTACACCTCGTGCCGCTCGCGGGGTATGACTACGTCGCCGACTGCATCGACAACGTCACCGCAAAACTGCACCTCATCGCTGCGGCGCGGGCGGCAAACGTTCCCGTCATCTCGGCGATGGGTGCGGGCAACAAACTCGATCCCACCCGCTTTCGCGTCTCCGATCTGTCCGAGACGCGCACCGACCCCCTTGCGCGCGTCATGCGCAGGGAGCTCAAAAAGCGGGGCGTGGAGCATCTTCCCGTCGTCTGGTCGGACGAGCCGCCCATGCCCGTGCATGCGGACACGGTAGGCTCCGTTTCCTTTGTCCCCTCCGTCATGGGGCTGATCATGGCGGGACATATCGTCAAGGAGATGTGCAAATGATCTATCTCGACTACGCTGCCACCACGCCCCTGCGCAGCGAGGCGCTGGAGGCGATGCTTCCCTATCTCAGGGAGGACTTCGGCAACCCCGATTCGCTGCATATGCTCGGGCGGCGCGCGGCGCTCGCTCTGCAGGACGCGCGCGATACGATCGCGGCGATCCTTGGCGTGAAGAGCGCGGAGGTGTACTTCACGGCGGGCGGAACGGAGGCGGACAACTGGGCGGTGCGCTGCACTAAGGCGGCGGAGCGCGGCATTGTCGTCTCTGCGATCGAGCATCACGCCGTGCTGGAGGCGGCGCAGCTCGCCTCACGCGAGGGGCGCACGGTGCGCTATCTTCCTGTCGGGCGGGAGGGCGCCGTCTCCCCGGATGCGCTCGCCGATATTTCCGGGGACGCGGGGCTTGTGGGCGTCATGGCGGTCAACAACGAGACGGGCGTTATGCAGCCCGTGGCGCTGCTCGCCGCGGCGGCGCACGCGCGCGGCGCACTCTTCTTTTCCGACTGCGTACAGGCGGCATGCTCGTGCGAGTTAAAGCCGCTCGCCGCCGTCTGCGACCTTCTGTCCCTCTCCGCGCACAAGGTGGGCGGGCCCAAGGGCGTGGGCGTTTTGGTCATCAAAAAGGGGGTACGGATATCCCCTCTGATCGCCGGGGGCGAGCAGGAGCGGGGACTCAGGGGAGGCACTGTCAACGTCGCGGGCGCGGTCGGGTTCGCAAAAGCGCTCTTACATGCCGTGCGCGAGCGGGAGGACTTCGTGCGCCACACGCAGGCGATGCGCGCCAAGTTCGAAGCGCGCGTCGTGGAGAAGCTGGGCGATGCGGTCACGGTGGACGGCGGCCGCCGCGCCCCCAATATCTCCCATCTGACCTTTGCGGGCGGCGGACCCGCGCTGCTCGGGCGCATGGACTTAAAAGGGCTCGCCTGTTCGGCGGGCGCCGCCTGCGCGGCGCACAGCACGCTGCCCTCGCACGTCATGACGGCGATGGGAAAATCGGCGGATGAGGCGCGCGCGGGGCTCAGATTTTCCTTCGGCTTGCAGACGACGGAGACGGAGGCGCTCGCCGCGGCGGAGATCGTCGTCGGCAGTTATCGGAACTATATCGGAGGCAACAGATGATCAGGCACGTCGTATGTTTTAAGTTAAAGGAGGGCGCGAGCGCGGAGGAGGCGAAAGACATGCTGCTCTCCATGCGCGGAAGAGAGGAGACGGCGCTCTCGGTGGAGGTCGGTATCGACGGGCTGCATTCGCCCCGCTCGTACGATCTCATTCTCATCGTCACGCTCGCGGACTTTGACGCCCTCGCGCGCTATCAGACGCAGGGGTATCACGCAAAGACGGTCAAGCCGTACATGCACACGGTGACGCAGACGGAGCGCTCCGTCGCCGTCGACTATCCCGTCGATTGAGTTTTGCGCGCCCGCAGGCATCCGCCTGCGGGCGCGCGCCTGTGTTTTTTCATGTGCGCCGCGGGCGGCAAATTGCCGCCCGCGGCGCATTTTCTCCATGAACTTCAAAAAATTTTCCTTTCCTGCGCACATTCGACAGCGGATTTTTCTTCTAAACGCCCGCCGCGCGGCATAGAGTAGAGTAAACGCGGCGGGATGTGCCCGTCCGCACTATTTTGTTTGAGGTGTGGTATGAACGAAGAACTCAGTTATGCCGAAATGCTGGAGATCCCCGTGGAGACGGTCACCGTCAACCGCAAGGAAAAGAAGCGCCGCGGCCGCGAAGAGGACATCGCCGACCGCGTCGTGGAGAGCGTCAACGACCGCGTCGAATCGCGCGATCCCGCGTATGCGGAGAGCACGCCCATCGAGCGCGCCCCCACGCTCACGCGCAAGGATAAGATCGCCCGCCGCGTGCTCTGGGGGGAGTTCGCCGCCGTCTGCGCGCTGTGCGCCGTCATCTTCCTGACCAATATCTTTGTCACCAACAGCGCGATCAACACCTTCGTGCGCGATCTGTGGAACGGGTCGGAGACGGAGGCGGCGGATACGCGCACCTATGAGGACTTCACGCTCTCGCCCGTCGTCAACGAGTACACGGACGTCGAGCTCGCCGTCTCGGATACGGGCGTCATGAGCTTTACGGCGGCGTGCTCGGTGTACGCGCCCTGCGCGGGCGAAGTGAGCGCCGTCAACGGGGACGCCGAGAACGGCTACACCATTGAACTGCGGCACTCCGACTCCTTCTCTACCGTGATGAGCGGGCTGACAAACGTCTATTTTGCAGTCGGGGAGGACGTGAAAAGCAACGTGCCGCTCGCCTATACGGACGGCACCCACCCCGTGCGCGTCACCTTCTACGAGGACGGCACGCTCCTCAACTGCTATACGGTGAGCGAGGACGGGCTTGCCTGGAGTTAAAGTCCGCGTCCACCCGCTCTGCCTGCTCGTCGGCGTGCTCTCCGCGCTGACGGGCACCCTCCTGCCCTTTCTCTCGGCGATCCTTGCGGCGGCGCTGCACGAGTGCGCGCACGCCTTCGCCGCCCGCCGTTACGGCTTCGCGCTCGATACGCTCGTGCTCATGCCCTACGGCGCGACGATCGCGGGGGACATCGGCGGCATCGGCAAAAAGGAGGAGCTGTGCGTCCTGCTCGCAGGTCCGCTCGCCAACGCCGCGACGGCGCTCGCCTTTGTCGCGCTCTGGTGGCTGTACCCCGAGACCTACCCCTATACGGACACGGCGGCGTACGTCTCTGCCTCGCTGTGCCTGGTCAATCTCCTGCCCGCCTGGCCCTTGGACGGCGGGCGTATCCTACACCTCGCGCTCTCGCCGCTGGGGGAGGTGCGGTCCATGCGCATCGTGCGCGCCGTCACCTTTTTTCTGGCGGCGGGGGTCCTGGCGTTCTTTGTATGGAGCTGTTTTTCCTCGCCCGCATGGACGGCGCTCGCCTTCGCCGTGCTGCTCGCGGCGGGTGCGTTCGGCGGCGGCAGGTACGCGCCGCTGAAGTTCTCGCGCAAAAAGAGCCTCGCGCGCGGCTTGTCCGAGAGGCGCATCGTCATCTCCGCTAGCCGCCCCGTGCGCGCGGCATTCCGCTATCTGCGCGAGGAGAGCTATCTCGTGCTCGTCCTGTATGAGGGCGGGGAATTTGTCGGCGAAGTGACGGAGGAGGAGTACCTTGCCGCCGTGCAGCGGGGGGACTGGGCGCTTCCGCTTTCACAATTGCTGCCGAAATTATAAAAAGACTTGAAAATTCTGCCGTGATATGCTACAATAAATAAACTATATTCACCGGTTCATCCCGCTCCGGCGGAAAAGGGTACGATTTTAGATGAAGAAGGAATGGTTTTTCGATCGCTTCTGCGGCGCACAGATCGCCGTATATACGGAGGACGGCATCGTCACGGAAGCGATGATCGAACAGGAGAATGCCGCCGATCTGACGGGCACGATTTACAAAGGACGGGTGTGCAACCTCGTGCCGGGCATGCAGGCGGCGTTTATCTCCTGCGGGCTGGAGCGCAACTGCTATCTTCCGCTCGGGGAGGGCGCGGCGCGCTTTACCTCCTACGACGGCGAAGGCAACCTCGTCTCCACGCCCGACTTAAAGGAGGGGGACGAGATCCTGGTGCAGATCGTCAAGCCCCCGCGCGGCACCAAGGGCGCCAAAGTAACGTGCGATCTGTCCTTTGTCGGCAAGACGCTCATCTATCTCCCGCGCACCAATTTTTTGGGCATTTCGCGCAAGATCACCGATCCCGCCCTGCGCGAGCGGCTGCTGAAGGATGCGGACAAGCTGCGCGAGCCGGGCGCAGGGTTCATCGTGCGCACGGCGGCGGCAACGGCGGACAAGCGGCACCTGCGCATCGAATCGGAATACTTAAAGCGGGTGTGGCGCTCGGTCTGCCAGACGGCGCAGGCGGCGCAGGTCGGGGACGCGGTGTACCGCGAATTTGACCTGCCCTTCCGCGTCATGCGCGACAGCCTCGGCGACGGCGTCACCCGCCTGTATGTCGGGGACAGAGAGCTCTTTGAAAAGATCGTCACGCTCGCCCGCCTTCGCCCGGATATCGGCGAACGCAGGGTCACATACTGTCCCGAAGAGGAAAACACCTTCCGCAAATACGGGCTGACGCCCCAGCTGCGCGCGCTCTGTTCGCGCACGGCGCCCATGGAGAACGGCGGCTATCTGGTCATCGACCGCACCGAGGCGATGACGGTCATCGACGTCAACACGGGAAAATTCACGGGCGAGGACAGCCTGGAGGAGACGGTGTTCGAGACAAACCTCGTCGCCGTCAGAGAGATCGCGCGGCAGGTGCGCCTGCGCAACATCGGCGGACTGGTCGCCGTGGACTTCATCGACATGACGGAGGAAGCGCACCGCACTGCGATCGACACGGCGCTCACCGAGGCGCTTGCAGTGGACAGAGCCAAGTGCCGCGTCATGCCCATGAGCGACATGTGCGTGAGCATGTTCACGCGCAAGCGCACGGGCGGGGACATTCTCGATTTCTTCCTCTCGCCCTGTCCCCATTGCACGCGCCAGGGGTTCGTCTACTCCGATCAATTTCTTGCCATCACGCTGCGCGGCGATCTTCTGGAGCTGTTCGCAGACGATTACGAGGCGGCGATTGTCGATCTCAGCCGCGACTATATGAAACGCCTGCTCGCGGGGCGGTACCTCTCGGCGGAAGTGAGCGGCATCTGGAAGGACAAGCGCATCTATCTCGTCCCGCATGCGGACT
The DNA here is from genome assembly GCA_944338075.1 of Candidatus Gallimonas intestinigallinarum. Lineage (GTDB taxonomy): Bacteria > Bacillota > Clostridia > Christensenellales > Borkfalkiaceae > Gallimonas > Gallimonas intestinigallinarum. The sequence continues at coordinate 85,171 of CALVLM010000001.1, forward strand.
GGCACGAGGAAAAATTCACCGTCCGCGGCGACAATTCGGGCGTGCTCAACCTGCCTGACGACGCGAGGCTGTTGTACTGATTTTTAGGGGACGTACCCCTGAAAAATGCGCCGCGGCGGGAAAAAATCCCGCCGCGGCGCATATAAAATTATCATACAGAAGGGCGCGCCTTAAGCGATGAGCGCCTTCCAGGTTTTTTCAAAGCTCTCTTCGGCGGAGAGCAGTTCGCGGGCAAGCCCGATGATGTCCCGGTCTGCATGCTCGTCGCTCACCTCGCCCAGCGTGCTCTTGAGCGCCGTGATCCCCATAACGGTCCCCTGCACCATCATCTCGGCAATGTGCGCGCGGGAGTTGTCCGTCATCGTGCTCATCTTGATGCTCGACCACATCATCGCCTTCTTGATGGGGCCGGGGTTCTTGAGTTCGATGCTCTTGTCCTTGGCAAGCAGCGCCGCCTTTCCGCCGATCTTTTCATAGTCCTCGTGCTGGCGCAAAAGTTCTTCACGAAGCTGTGCGTCCTCCGTCTCGGGCAGAATGTCCGAAATGGACTGCAGCGCCAGCTGACAGTTGCGGTGGATCTCCGCAAGCACTTCTTCACTCTTTTTGAGTTCCATGGTTTCCTCCTGCATGCAGTTTGTTTCCCTCGGGAAAGTTTATGCGATTTTCAAAAAAAATGAGCGGCGGGCGGGAAAAGCGCTTGACTTTCGGGCGCGGATTTTTTATAATGATTCCCGAGCCGCTAAGAACGGGCACCAAAGGATCATGCAACACGGGTCGCCTATGAAGCTTGCGAGACTGGGAAGAGGAGGTAAAAGCTATCATGTACGCAATCATCGAAAACGGCGGAAAGCAGTACAAGGTTTCCGAAGGCGATGTCGTCAAGGTGGAAAAGCTGAGCGCAGAAGTGGGCGCAGAGGTTTCCTTTAACGTCGTCATGGTCTCGGACGGTACGGATGTCAAGGTCGGCAAGGATGTTGAGAACGCGAAAGTGACCGCTACCGTTGCTGCGCAGGACAAGTACAAGAAGATCATCGTCTTCAAGTACAAGGCAAAGAAGAACGAGCGCAAGAAGCAGGGTCACCGTCAGCCGTTCACTGCGGTCAAGATCGAGAAGATCGTTCTTTGACGCGAGGGGCGTTTCGCCCGAATACTTTTTGAATAAGGAGATAACGAATATGTTTTTCATCAGCTTATTCGCGCATAAAAAGGGAACGGGTTCCTCTCATAACGGCCGCGACAGCGAGGCAAAGCGCCTTGGTGTCAAGCGCCAGGACGGGCAGACGGTGCTCGCAGGCAGCATCCTCGTCCGCCAGAGAGGCACGAAGATCCATCCCGGCAACAACGTCGGCATCGGCGGAGACGATACGCTCTTCGCCCTCAAGGACGGCGTTGTCAAGTACGAGCGCAAGGGCAGAGACAGAAAGCAGGTCAGCGTATACTGATTTTTGAACCGAGCCGCGGCAGATGCCGCGGTTTTTTTGTTGCGTGGCGCAGGATCGCCTAGGGGTGTGACCCTTCCGACGGGCTATCGCCCGCCGCCGTATTGGCGGCGCCAAGGCAGTGCGCCGCCTGCGGGCACGAAAAAATTGTGATTTGTCATATATTTTTTTGACAAGGTGCCGCGATAATCTTGCTTTTTTCGCGATATTGTGTTAGAATGTAACTATGGATTATGTCTCGCAGACAAACGGAGCCTATCTGCGCGATTTGCGGATTGAACACGGGGAAAAGCAGGACGAGCTTGCCAGGGCGATCCATGTCTCCCGTCAGCTGCTCTCCATGTGGGAGCGCGACAGGGCAAGGGCGACGGAATCGTCGCTTGCGGATATCGCCGCGCACTATCGCCTGAATGTGGATACGGTCATGGACGGCTACTTCTGTGCGCCGTCCGCAGAAGTGACGGCAGAGGACGCGGAGTCCGAAGCGGACGCAGCGCAGGAAATAGGGGACGAGGCTGCCGTCACGGAGGCGGCAAAGACGCCGCGCAGAGGACTGTCCCCGATCGGGAGGACGGGGCTGATCGCGGCGGTCGCCGTGGCAGTCGTATATGCGTTCGCGGCAGGCGTACTCTGGGGGATTGTGTTTCCACGGGCAGCAGATGGTGCAACGGTGCAAGCGATCGTTGTGGTCAATGTGCCTGTGCTTACAGCATGCCTGGCGGCGATCCTCATCTGCGTTTCTGCACTTGCGATGATTGCTCATTGGCTGTTGCGCAAAGTTTTGCGTCGCAATAAAAATCAGGAGGGATAAAACCATGTTGTCATTGTTGCTGGGCCTTTCCATGTTGGCTGCCACATTGCTGATGCCCGTGCAGAGCGCGCCGCAGACGCAGGAGACGTATGCCGCCGAGACCTGCGCCGTCGTCGCGGAGGAGCCTGCGCTCGCCGACATCCCCGAAGAGGTTAACGCTGAGCCCCGTCTCTTTACGCAGTACGCCGTCTCTCTGCGCGCGGACGACACTTACGTCTATGCGGTCGCAAAGAATAATTTTACCTTCCTTCCCTCAGTTGTCCCCGTGGGGATCCAGCTGTATTATTCGGACGAATATACGGAAAACCTCTCGGAGATGACCTACTATACCTTTAATTTCACGGAAGACCTGAACATGGGGGAGGAGATCACCTGCAGGATGGAGCATGATGTGACGCGGTGCTACCGGGCAGTCCTCCTCTATTGGGACGCGTCGGGTACGCGCTGTACGCTGGAATCGGCGTCCGGCATCTTTGACGAGAACGGAACACAGCTTCGCTGATCAACGCAAAAAAGAGCTGCCGCGGCGGCTCTTTTTGTTTGTATAAATCTTTGTTGCTGCCGTGCATTTTCGGGGAAATGACAGATAGCCCTTGCCAACGGGCGCATTTTGTGCTATAGTGTAACAGTGGAACTCATCGACTGCAAACCATATGCGCTCATGCGGGTGTGCGTGGCGCTCTCGGGCGGGCGGGACTCCGTCGCCCTGCTGCACGCGCTCAAAGCGGGGGGCGTCAGCGTTTCGGCGCTCACCTGCGGGCACGGCATGCGCGCCGCGTCGGAGGAAGATATCGCCTTCGTCCAACGGCTCTGCCGCGACTGGGGCGTGCCGCTGCGCGTCTTCCGCGAAGATATCCCCGCGCGCGCCGCGGCGCAGAAGCGGGGTCTGGAGGAGACCGCCCGTCTCTGGCGCTACGAGTGCTTTGCGCGCGTCGTTGCGGAGGGGGAGGCGGACGCCGTTGCCACGGCGCACCACAGGGACGACCTCGCCGAGACCCTGCTCTTCCGCCTGGCGCGGGGGACGTCCGCGGCGGGGCTGAACGCCTTTCCCGCGCGGGAGGGCATCGTGCGCCCGCTGCTCGGTGTCACGCGCGCGCAGATCGACGCCTACGTCGCGGAGTATGCGCTGCCCTTTGTCGAGGACGAGAGCAATTCTGACGTCGCGTTTGCGCGCAACCGTATCCGCCACCTGGTCCTGCCCGAACTGGAGCGCGCGGTGCTGGGCGCGCGGGACAACCTCGTCGCCTTTGCGGCGCGTGCCGCTCAGGACGACGCCTGTCTTGGTGCGCTGGCGACGGAGCATGTCCGCGTCGAGGCGGGCATGGTATATGTCCCGCTCGCGCTGCCCATGCCCCTCTTTTCGCGGGCTGTCGTGCAGGCGCTATCATACTTGGGCGTGACGCACGACTATACCGCGGCGAATATCGCGGAGGCGGCGCGCCTCAGGGCGCTGCAGAGCGGCAGACGGGCGTCCCTTCCTGATGGGATCGAGGCGGTGCGCGAGGGGGATCATGTCCTCTTCTGGCGCCCCGGGAAGCCATGCCCGCAGGAGATTTCCTTCGCGTGCGGCACGTTCACGCTGGGCGGATACACGGTCATGGTGTGCCCGCACGAGGTACAGGGCGCGCACATGGCGGACATGGATGCCTTCCCCGCGGGGTGTCTCCTGCGCACGCGGCGGGAGGGGGACATGATCACGCCCTTCGGGGGCGGGCGCAAGACGCTCAAAAAGTTTCTCAGTGACAAAAAGATCCCCGCGCGCGTCGGGCATGCCCTGCCCCTCATCGCCAGGGGGAACGAAGTGTATGCCGTCGTCGGCGTGGAGATCGCGGACAGCGTAAAAATAACCAAGGAAACGGCGCACAGGGTATGGCTCTGCGTGCAAAGAGAGGAGACAAATGATGCATCCCGATTGTGAGAGGATATTGCTTTCGGAAAACGAAATCGCCGCGCGCGTCAAAGAGGCGGGCGCGTGGCTGGAGAAAAAGTTTGCGGGGACGGTGCCCGTCGCCGTGTGCAACTTAAAGGGGAGTGCGGTGTTCTTTGCCGACCTGCTGCGCGCCGCGCATCTGGACGTGGAGATGGACTTCATGGCGGTCAGTTCGTACGGCGCGAACGCCGTGTCGTCCGGCAAGCCGTATGTCAAGCGGGACTTGTTCTCCTCCGTCGAGGGACGGGACGTGCTGCTCGTCGAGGACATTGTGGATACGGGCAGGACGCTCGTCACCCTGCGCCAATTTTTTAAGGAGCGGGGCGCAAAGTCGCTGACCGTCGTCTCGCTGCTGGATAAGCCCGCGCGCCGTGTCGTGGAGGTGGAGGCGGACTTTGTGTGCTTCTCCGTCGAGGACGCCTTTCTCATCGGATACGGGCTGGACTATGCGGAGCGCTACCGCAACCTGCCCTATATCGGGATCCTGAAGCGCAGCGTCTATGAAAAATAAGAAAAAAGCGTCGGGCAACCGACGCTTTTCTCATGTTCAGGCGATCATTGGATGAATTGTGCGGAGACGAGCCTGTAGTGCAGCGTCCCCAGCGAGTGCAGGACGGGCACGTCCATTCTGAGCAGCACATTGCGGTAGGTGTTGTTCGCGGCGTCGGTGAGGGCGGCATAGGTATAGGACTGCGAAAGCCCGCTGTTGGTGCCCGTATAGCCGATCGAAAAGCTGTTCGCATTCACTTCATGCTCTGCGGCCGCTTCGCCATTGATGGAAAACGTCAATGTCTCCGGCGCGGTGACAGCCGCTGCCTGCGCCGAGAGGGTTTCCTCCCGGAGCCTGACGGGATTGATCGAGCGGAAGGTTACGCCAAGGGTGGGATCGATGGCGCGCAGCGAAAAGAGGATCTGCTCGTTGTCAAAATAGGTGCCCGCGTCGCTTAGTTCGACGGTATGGTTCTCCGTGGAGCCCTGTGTCTTACCGTCGATCTCCGAGCGGTATTCGATGCTGATCTCCGCCTGCGTGCAGTTGACGTCGTACTCCGTCGTAAAGGTGTAGTCGTAGGCAATGTAGACGTCCTCGATCGACTCCGGATCGGAAACCGCGAGCGGGGAGTGCGAGAGCACCGTCTTTACGCTGCGCACGGGGCGCAGCTCGTGGCGCGTGTCGCGGAACCAGACCTCGGACGTGACGACGTCCTCAAAGGTCTCCGTTTCGTCGCCTACGGTATAGGTGACGGGGATGCGGAGCGTACTCACAAGGTGGTAGCCCGTATCGCTCCCGCCGTCTGCGAACGTCACATCTTCGGTATTCAGCACCGTCGTGTAGCTGCCCTGTGCATAGCTCAGGTAGGTGTTGTTCTCCGCCGATTCAAAATCCACAGTGTATTCAAGCGTCTCGCTTTGGTTGCCGCTGATCGTGGTATCGGTGCGGCTGTACCAGTTGGCGTTGAGCGTCAGATTGCTTACCGTCGTACACGCCGTCAGGGCAAAGGGCAGGGCGAGCGCAAGGCAGGCAAGAACTTTTTTCTTCATGGAAAGCTCCGGAAAGTCATTTTTCCCCATTATAGCATAAAATTTTGTGTTTGTAAAAAATAATCGAAGAAATATGAGGAAAATTTTATGAAAAGTGGCGGGGAAGTATGCTATAATATGGGTAATTTTTGTGCGGAGGTCATGCTATGGCAACGATCATCGGTGCGCCCACATTGGACGATGCGCTTTTCGTGCTCGCTGCGCGCGTGAGTGCCTGCGAGGAGCGCGGAGAAAAGTGCCTCGTCTTTTGTGAGGACAGCCTCACCCTGCTCGCCGAGCGCGCCGTACTGGAGCGGACGGGCGGCACCTTCCTCACCGAGGTCACTACGTTCGCCCGCTTTTTATCGGGAGAGCGCCGCGTGCTCTCCAAACAGGGCTCCGTCATGGCGATCTCCGCCATTCTTGCCGGGTGCGAAGGGGAGCTCTCCTGCTTCTCTGCGGGCGCGGCGCAGACGGTGTACGAGACGCTCGCCCAACTTGCCGCCTCCCGCGTGGACGCGGCGCAGATGCGCGCGGGCGCACAGGCGACGGAGGGGACGCTGCGCGCAAAGCTTACCGACCTTGCTCTGCTCTCGGAAAAGTACGCCGCCTTTCTTGCGGAGCACGGTTTGTTGGACGAGAGCGGCTATCTCGCCCTCCTGCCCGAGGCGATCGCGGAAAAGCTCGGGGGGGTCAACGTCTTTTTTGCGGCGTTTCCCTCCTTTACGCGGCAGGCGGCGGAGGGCATCCGCGCGGCGGCAGAGCATGCGCGCAGCGTCACGGGCATCTTCTTTGCGGGGAAAGCGCCTCTCTACACCAACGAGGCGGCGCGCATCTTCCGCGACGTGTGCGAACAGGTCGGGGACGTGCAGACGGTCATGGCGGCATGCTCCCTGCCCGTGGAGGCGGAGCGGGTGCGTTGCGGGCTGTTTGCGCCCGAGATCTTCACGCAGCCTCCCGTTCCGGCGGAGCATGTCCATCTCTTTTCCGCCCATGACGAGGCGGAGGAGGCGGACACCGTCTGCGCGCTCATCGGGCGGCACGTTGCGCTGGGGGCGCGCTATCGGGACATCGTCGTCCTCGCGCCCGACGAGAGCAGCCGCCTCGTGCTGGAAAAGGCGTTTGCCGCCTACCATATTCCTTACTTTGCGGACAGAAAGCGTCCCTTCTCGCGCCATCCCTTTGTGCGCTTTGTCATCGCCGTGCTGCGCGCGGTCGCGGACGGCGGACGGCCGGAGTCGGTGGACGCCGTTGCCGCCAATGTCTGTTTCGGCGACGGGGACGTCTACCGCAACTATCTTCTGAAGTACGGCAATTGGCGGGGCGGGTACCGCCGCGCGATCCGCGAGGACGCACCCGCGTTTGCGGACGATCTCAAAAATATTAGTGCCTGCCGCGAAAGGATGGTGCGCATCATGGACGCGTTGCCGCGCAGGGGCAGGGCGCAGGACTTTGCGGACGCGATCGTGGGGCTGCGTGCGCTCGTCGGGGCGGACCAGATCATGGAGCAGCTCTCCCTGCACGCCGAGGCGGCGGATCAGGCTTTTTTGCGGCTGGACAGGCTGGACGGCATGCTTGCAGAGATGAATGTTGCGGGCGAGAAGGTGTTCACGGCGCGCGAGTTCGCCTCCCTTCTGGAGAGCGGCGCTTCGGCGCTCAAAACGGCGATGATCCCCTCGCTTGTAGACACCGTCTACCTCGGCGACGCGACAGACAGCCGCTTTGCGCGCGCCAAGATACTCTTCCTGACGGGACTGACCGATGCGCTGCCCCGCACGGGCGAGGATACGTCCGTCATCACCGATGCGGAGATGGGGAGACTTGCGGCGCTCTCGGTGCACGTCGAGCCGGCGATCTCCGTCGTCAATGCGCGCGCACGGGAGAGCTTCGGGCTCAATGCCTGCGCCTTTTCGGGGGAGCTGTACGCGAGCTGTCCCATGAAGGTGCGCGGCGAGGAGAAGGCGGCGGGGGAGGCGTATTCCTACCTTGCCCGCATGTTCGAGCCTGCGCCGCTGCCCGCGCGCTTTCCCTATGACTGCGCGGCGCGCGTCCCCGCGCTGCTACGGCTGCTCTCCGCGAAGGCCGATTTCGAGGAGGGGCGGGAGAACGATACTTCGCTCTTTTCGTCCATCTGGGCGGCGCTTGCCGCTCGCATCGGAGAAGATGCGCTGCGCGCGCTCACCGAGGGCGGACAGAAGGGGGACGTGCCCGAGGCGGCTCAACTGTATTTTGCGGGCGAGACGTCGCCCACCCTCTTGGAGAGCTATTTTGCCTGCCCGTACGCGGGGTTCATGAAGTACGTCCTGCGTCTTTCCGAGCGCGAAGAGGGCGCGCTTCCCGCGCGTGACGCGGGCGACTTCGTGCACAAGGTGCTCGAACAGATGGGGGACGCGTTGAGCACGCTCTCCTCCGAGGCGGACTGCCGCGCCTTAGCGCGCAACACGGCGCGCTCCCTCATGTCCGAGCCGCGCTACCGCGCCTTCGGCGACACCGAGCAGAGCAAGTACGCGGGCGAGCGGCTGATCGCCGAGTGCGAGCGCGTCGCCTGCGCGGTGTTTGCCTCCCTGCACAATTCGGCGTTCCGGATCCGCGACCGCGAGGCGTCCATCCGCATTCCCGCCCTCAACATGACGGGCAAGGCGGACCGCGTGGACGAGGCGGGCGACTATGTGCGCATCGTCGACTACAAGACGGGGCATTTCGACCCCTCGCCCGCGGCGTACTATACGGGCAGGAGTCTCCAGCTCGAACTCTATCTCCTGGCGGCGGCGGAGGGGAGCAAGCCCGCAGGGGCATTCTATTTCCCCGCCGAGGACGCATTCACAGCCCCCGAGGACGCCAAGTTCTGCATGCAGGGCTTCTACAACCGGGATGCTGTCAACCTTTTTGACAGTGCGGCGGGGGCAAAGAGCGCGCTGTTTGACGGCGCGCCCTCGCGCGGGCTCCCGGAGGAGGAGTTTGAAGATTTCCTCGCCTACGGCGCGCTCGTGGCGCGTCAGGCACAGCGGGAGATGGGGGCGGGCAACGTGCGGCCCTCGCCCTATGAGGGCAGCTGCAATTACTGCGCCTTCCGCGGGGCATGCGGATTTGTGGGCGAGGCGCGCAAGGAAAAGAGTGTGAAGGCTGCAGAGATCGCCGCCGTCGCGCGCGCAGAGAAGGAGGGCGTATGAGCGTCACATTGACGGAAGAACAGCGCGCCGCGATCGGGGCGCGCGGACAGGTCATCGTCTCCGCGTCGGCGGGGAGCGGCAAGACCTTTGTCATGATCGAGCGTCTCGTCTCCCTCATCTTAGGGGGCGGGGACGTGCGCAGCATCCTCGCCGTCACGTTCACCAACAAGGCGGCGGCACAGATGCGCGAACGGCTGCGGCTCGCCCTTCTCAAGGGCATTGGTGAGCGGGAGGGCGCGGAAAAGGAGCGGCTCAAGGCGCAGCTCGCGGCGCTTCCCCTCGCTGAGATCAGCACCATCCATGCCTTCTGCGGGCGGCTCATCCGTACCTATTTCTATGCGGCGGGCGTCGATCCCGCCTTCCGCATCGCGGGCGGCGAGGACGCCGAGAGCGCGGGACTTCAGGCGCGCGCGCTGGACGCGGTATTCGAGGAGGCGTACGCGCAGAAGTCGCCCGAATTCTCGCTGCTGCTCTCTGCCTACTTCCGCAAAAAGAAGGACGCGGCGCTGCGCAATCTCGTCGCAGACCTCTACCGGAAGGCGCGCGGGCTGGCGGGGTATCGTCAGATCCTTTCGGAGATGGGCGCCTCGGACGACTTTGACGCCGTCTGCGACTACCTTGCCGCCGATCTGCGTGCGCGGGCGGACATGGTCGCGCGCGGACTGGAAGAGCGGGGGCATGTCTATGCCGCGCTGGGGGAGAAGTTTGTCGCCCTTTCGGACATGGTGCACGCTGTCTGCACGCGCATCGCGGCGCAGGATGACCTGCTTTGCATGCGGGCCGTGTCGGGGGAGGCGGACATGGCGCGCATGCCCGTCAAGCGCAATGCCTCGGCTGAGGAGCGCGCGGCGATCGAATTTTTATCGGGCGCGAAGAAGGAGACCTCGGGCATGCTCGAAGAACTCGCGTCCTATGCCGACCGCGAGACGGAGCACGCGCGCTGTTTGCAGGCGAATGCGCTCGCGCACGCCCTCGGACAGCTCGCGCTCGCCTATGACGACGCCTACTCCCGCGAAAAGGGGGAGGCGGGCGTGCTGGACTATAACGACCTCGAGCAGATCGCGCTGCAGCTTCTGGACAATGAGAGCGTCCGCAGCGATCTCGCGGAGAGGTACCGCGCGGTGTTCGTGGACGAATATCAGGACGTGAATCCCGTGCAGGAGGCGATCTTGTCCCGCCTGGGCGGCGGCGAAGTCTTTCTCGTCGGCGATGCCAAGCAGGCGATTTACGGCTTCCGCGGCAGCCGCTCGGAGTTCTTTGAGGAAAAGGAAAAGCTGCTCCCCTGCTCGCTGCGGCTCTCCGCAAATTTCCGCTCCGCGCCCGCCGTACTGGAGGCGACGAACGAAGTTTTTTCCGCCATTGCCGAGGGGTACGTCCCCATGCGCGGCGGCGAGCGCTACGGCGCGCACTGCGGTGAGGTCGCCTTTCACCTGCTGCCCAAGCGCAGGGCGGAGGAGAGCGGGGCGCGCGGCGTCTACTCGGTGCTCGAACACGCGGGCGCGGAGAAGGCGGACGCGCTCGCCGACAAGGTCGCGCAGCTCGTGGAAGAGGAACTCGGGAGCGACTGGTTTGACGCGGACGCGCAGACCGTGCGCAAGGTGGGCTTCGGGGACATTGCGGTGCTCACCCGCCGCAGAGAGGGGGAGGCGGCGCACATTGCCCGCGCCCTGCTCGCGCGCGGCATCCCCGTCACCACGGCGGCGGAGGTCAACGTGTGCGACTTCTTTGAGGCGCGCCTGCTCATCGACTGGCTCTCCTATCTGGACAACGTGGAGCAGGATATCCCCTATTGCACGGCGCTCCTCTCGGCGGCGGGCGGGCTGACCGAACGCGAGCTCGCCGCCGTGCGGCTGTATTTTCAAAAGAACGCAGGCGGGCGGCGGGACGGGCGCACCTTCCGCGCGGCGTGTGCGGCATTTATAAAGGCGCAGCCCGAACATCCCGTCTCTCAAAAGCTCGCCGCCTTTGACGCGCTCTCTGCGCGCCTGCGCGCACGCGCGCAGCTGTGCACGGCGGCGGAGATCATGAACGAACTGCTCGCACTGGGCCTTGAGGCGCAGATCGCGGCGAAGGAGGGGGGCAGGAGCCGCCTTGCGCGCGTGCGCCGCCTCATCGCGGAGGGGGAGAATGTGGATGTCAACGCCTTTCTCGCCCGCCTGCGCGCCAGCAACTATCAGATCGGGTACGCCGAGAGCGGCGGCGAGGACTCCGTGCGCATCGTCACGATGCACTCCTCCAAGGGGCTGGAATATCCCGTCGTCATTCTCGCGGGGGCGGACGTCAAATTCCGCGGCGGCAGCGAGCGGGACGAGGTCATGTTCACAGAGCTGAGCCTGAACGGGCAGACGCGCACGGTCGCCGCGCCCAAGGCGTATGATTCTCAAAACAAGCTCGTCTATTCCACCCTCCTGCGCCGCGCCTGCGCCGTCGCCGAGGAGACGCGCGAACGCAAGGAGGAGCGCAACCTCCTCTACGTCGGCATGACGCGCGCCAAGTACCGCCTGCACATCCTCTTTCGCGAACAGGCGGAGCGCGCCCTGTCCCCTGCGCGCGCCAAACGCTTTGCCGACTTCTTCGACTTCCGCGCCTGCGCAAAGTATATCGTGCCCGATCGGGAAGCGGAGCAGATGGCGCCCACCCGCCGCTCGCTCGTCTATCGCCCCGATGAACGCCTGCGGGACGCGGTGCTCTCTGCATACGAGCAACCCTATCCCTTTGAAGCGAGCACGCACATTCCCGTCAAGAGCTCCGCGACGGCGCTCCTGTCGCGGCAGGAGGCGATGTATTCCTTCCTCGATGAGGCGGAGCCCTTCGAGGGCGAGACGAGCAAGGAGGCGGGCATCGCCTATCATGCCTTCTTGCAGTATGTGCGCTACGGGCAGGACGCGCAGTCCGATCTTGCACGCATGCAAAAAGAAGGGCTTCTCACGGCGGAACAGGCGGCGCTCCTCGATGCGGGGCAGCTAAGGCGCATTCTTGCCCTGCCCTGCCTGAAGTCGCTTGCGGGCGGGAGATTCCGCCGCGAGCAGACCTTTCTCGTGCGTCTGCAGGCGGACGAGATGCTGGAGACTGCCGCCACGGACGAGATCGTCTTTCAGGGCGCGGTCGATCTTCTGGTGGAGGGCGAGGGTGGCTACATGGTCATCGACTACAAGTACTCCGTCCTTCCGGACGCGGCGCTCCGGGAAAAGTACGCCGTGCAGATCAGATTGTACAAGAAGGCGGTCGCGCGGGTGCTGAGAATCGACGAGAACACCATCCGCGCCCGCATCGTCAACATTGCGCGCTGCCGCGAGATCGAAATGTGAGGTTTTTCGCGCAGATTCGCCACGATTGCTCCCTTTTTTCCTTATATTTTTTGCACCGATTGGATATCCTTGAACGGAGGTCATAACATGGAAATTTTCAGACAGATCATGGAAGTATTTGCCGCGGTCCCCGATTGGGTGCCGCTCATCCTGTGCCCCGCGCTCACTGTGGCGGCGGCAGTCGCAATTGCCATCTTCGGCGGGCGCAGAGGGTATCCCCTGCTCGCGGGCATTCTGGGTGCGGTCGGCGTCGCGCTGATGAGTGCGGGCGCAACGGTTGCAGAGGCGCTCTGTTATGCGGCGCTGTTTGCGCTCATCGCCTGTGCGGCGGGGCTGTTGCTGCTCCTTCCCAGACGCAAAAAGAGAATGCGCCGTACCTCGCGCGACGAGCGCATCTACCAGCGCTTCCGCGCCGAACTGGAGAACGCGCCCGTTCCCGCTGCGAACGGGCAGGCGGCGCCCGTCAAGGAGTGCTGCTTTGAGCCCGCGCCCGCCGTGCAGGAGGCGCCCGAACTAAATTACGCGCTGTCGCTTCTGGGGAAACTCCGTCAAGGGGAGCTCTCCGCGACCGACCGCCTGGAGGCGGACATGCTCGGCAGAACGCTTTCCGCGATGCAGGGCAGGCTCCTCACCGCGGAGGAGAAGAACACGCTCAACGACTGTCTGGCGTCCGTCCTCAAGCTGACTGCCAAGTATAAGCTTTGAGAAATCCTGCAAAGAGCGCCCGCGGGGCGGCAAACCTGCCGCCCCGCGGGCGCTTCGTTCACTCGGACATGGGGGCTTTTGGTCGGCGCGCCCGCGGGCATGGTGCCCGCGGGCGCGCAACGTCATTGCTTGAGGTGCACCATGCCCTCGTCCAGCAGGAAGCGGACATGGTCTCTTACCGTCTCTTCGAGCGGGCGGGGTGCAAAGCCGAACGTGCGCACGCTCTTGCCGATGGGGAAGTCCGCGCGCGCCTCGAGCGACCTGATCGCGGCGCCCGTGTACAGCGGACGCTTGCCCGTGAGCTTTGCCGCCAGCATCAAAAAGGGCGCGCCGGCTTTCGCGACCCACAGCGGCAGTGTCGGCGGGACGCGCCGCCCCGTCATTTGGGCGATCACGGCGAGGATATCGTTGATCTGATCGGGGCGGTGGGCAAAGATATACCCCTCGCCCGCCTGCGCGCGCTCGATGACGGCGGGCAGGACGCCGGCAAGGTCGCGGATATCAAAGTCGTTGTACCCGCCCTTGACGGACGCGGGCAGTCTGCCCTCGATGAACTCGATCATCATCTGCGTCATGTGACTGTTCGAATAGTCGCCCGGCCCAAGCACGCTGGAGAGCAGCAGGATGCTTGCGTCCAGCCCCCGGGTGTGCACGGCGTCCAGCACCAGCCTGTCTGCCTCCGCCTTGGCGCGGGCGTAGTCTGTATCGCAGCGCGCGGGGTCGGGGCGGTAGGTCACGTTCTCGTCAAACACGCCGCCCAGCGCCTCGGTGGAGGAGACCTGCAGAAGTTTTGCGCCGCGCTCGACGCACATTTCGACAATTGCGCGCGTGCCATCCACGGTCACGGCGTGAAGCTCTTTTTTGCTGCCCTCGCCGATGGTGACTTTGGCAATGGTGTGAATGACGACGAACGGTCCCTCGCCCGCAAAGAGCGCGTCAAGGGCGGCGCTGTCTAAAATGTCGCCAAAGACGAGCTCCGGGGCACTGTTTCCAAAGATGCGCGCCGCCTTTTCCCTGCTGCGGGCGAGCCCGCGGACGCGGCAGCCCTCGGCGAGCAGTTTTCTGGTGAGTACGTTCCCGACGTATCCCGTACAGCCGGTCACGATATAGCAAATCGAAGTGTTCATGACAGTATTATACGGCAAATCGCGCCGCGGCGCAACTGTTTCACAGGGCATTGCAATTTTTTGAAAGGTGTGCTATAATAAAACAAGCGACAAACATTTTACATTATTTTAACAATTTATTTGCATCTTCGCAATAAAGATAGGGTATGATGGCGCAGTACGGGCAACGGGAGGGGCTCTATGGCGAAAATTTTGCTGGCGGAAGACGACGCGGCGCTCAATCACCTTGTGCGCACGCTCTTGGAGGGCGCGGGGCACGAGGTCGTCGCCTGCAAGGACGGCGGCGCGGCGCTGGAGGAATTTCACAGGCAGAGCTTCGATCTTCTGATCACCGATATCATGATGCCCGTGCTCGACGGCTATCAGCTCGCCGCCGAGGTGAGGCGGGAGGGCGCGACGCCCATCCTCTTTTTGACCGCGCTCGACGACACGTCCGATCAGAAGCGTGGCTTTGCGACGGGCGCGGACGACTACGTCGTCAAGCCGTTCGATCCCGACCTTCTCTTGCTGCGCGTGACGGCGCTCCTGCGCCGCGCCAACATTGCGGACAGCCGCACGATCACCGTCGGCAATCTCACGATGGATAAAGAAGAGCACACGGCATATGTGGACGGCGAGGAGCTCCCGCTCACCGTGCGCGAATTTGACCTTTTATTCAAGCTGCTCTCCTATCCCCGCCGCACCTTCACGCGCACCAAGCTCATGGACGAGTTCTGGGACTTCGACTCCTCGGCGACCTCGCGCACCGTCGACGTGTACATGTCCAAGCTGCGCGAAAAGACGGCGCACTGTACGGGGTTTGAGATCGTCACCGTGCACGGGCTTGGCTATAAGCTGGTACTCAAATGAAGGGTACGTCCCCCAAAAAACGCACCAACCGCGCCATGCGGCGGGCGCTCGCGGGCTTTTTTGTGCAGTTTGTTCTGGTCGCCTGCATCATCACGGTCGCCGTCTTTGCGGGCGAGGCGGTGGACGCGCGCTTCGGTGAGAACGTGGCGGCAAAGTCGGCGGTCATGCTGGTCGTTGTCGTCTTTCTGGCGCTTCTTACGACCGTCGTGGAGCACCTGCGAAGAAAGATCGCCGCGCGCCCCGTGGAGCGCATCTGCGAGGCGGCAAAGCAGCTTGCCGCGGGCGATTTTTCCGTGCGGCTGGAGCCCGTGCATGCCTACGGGGCATACGACGCCCTCGACGAGGCGATGGAGGCGCTCAACGCCGTGGCGGCGGAACTGCGGCAGGCGGACGAATCGCGCAGCGGCTTTATTTCCAACGTCTCGCACGAACTCAAGACGCCGCTTGCCGTCATCCAGAGCTATGCCTCGGCGCTGCCCGGGGCGAAGGATGAGGCAACGCGCGCCGCGTACTGCGAGACCATTGTCGGCGCGGCAAAGCGGCTCACCGCCCTCGTGCAGAATGTGCTGCGCCTCAACCGTTTGGAGCACCACGGCATCCGCGCGGAGTTTACCTCGCTGCGGCTGGACGAACTGCTCGCGCGCTGCATCCTCGCCTTTGAGGAGCAAGTAGAGCAAAAGGGGCTTGAACTTTCGTGCGAGCTCGCGGAGGTCACCGTCCGCTCGGACGAGAGCTGCCTGGAGATCGTCTGGAACAACCTGCTCTCCAACGCGGTCAAATTTACGAGCGAAGGCACGATCTCCGTCACGCTGCGGCGGGAAGGGGACAACGCCGTCGTCACCGTGTCGGACACCGGCTGCGGCATGAGCGCGGAGACGGGCAAGCATATCTTTGAAAAGTTTTATCAGGGAGATACCTCTCACGCCGCCGAGGGCAACGGACTGGGGCTTGCGCTGGTCAGGCAGGTCATCGATCTGCTCGGCGGGGAGATCGCGGTGGAGAGCGCCCCGCAAAAGGGCAGTACCTTCCGCGTGACGCTGTACGGAGCCTGCGTATGAGAAAGCTGCTTGATCTCATGAAAAATCCGCGCGGCGTTTTTCTCATCGTCGCCTGGATCCTGGGGCTGGGCGGGGCGGCGGCGAGCATCGCCGTGGTCGCGCTCGAGGCGGAGGGCGGCTGGGTGTACCTCGTGTACGCGCTTGCGGCGATTTTTTTGGCGTATGCGATCTATGCGCTCGTCAAATTCGTGCCGCGCGCGACGAGCGCTCTTTCCGCATTCGGAAAAAAGCACCCGCTGCTCGGCAAGTGGCTGGGCAGCTATGAGCGCCGCACGCTGCTCTTTTCGGGGTTATCCTTTGTCATCAATGTCGGGTACGTCGTTCTCAACCTCGTCATCGCGGTGCTGACGTCCTCGCTCTGGTACGGCGCACTCGCGGCGTACTACTTCGCGCTGAGCGTGCTGCGCTACGTCGTCCTCGGCGGGACGCACGGCGCGCTCAAGAAGTCGTCGGACGAGCGCGCGCGCACGACGGCAAAGCTCAGGATTTACCGCAATTGCGGCATCGCATTGCTTGTTCTGGTGGGCCTGTTCATGCTGGCGGTGGTGCAGTTTGTCGTGACGTCGGGCGGCAGGCTGGAGGATTTCGCCCTGCCCAACCTGCGCACCTATACGATGATCACGCTCATCTCGTCGGCGGCGTTTACCTTTTATAAGGTGTCGTTTGCCATCTATAACGTCGTCAAGGTGCACAAAATGACCGACCCCACCCTCTGGTCGCTGCGCAATATCAATCTGACGGCGGCGCTCGTCTCGCTGGTCGCCCTGCAGACGACGATGACCTTGTTTTTGGAACAGCCGCTCAGTCAGGACATGCGCATCATGAACGCCGTGACGGCGTCGGCGGTCTGCCTGTTTGTCGCGGGGCTGGGGATCGTGATGATCGTACGCGCCGACAAGAAGAAAAAGGCGCTTGCCGCGGAGGCAGATTATGAGTGACAAGTTTCGTTATACCTATTCCGCCCCGACGGACGGGGAGCGCAAGGAGATCGAGCGCATCCGCAGGGAGTATTTGCCCGACGCGCACGGAGAGAAGATGACGCGTCTGCGTGCCCTCCATGCCCGCGTCAGGAACGTGCCGATGGCGCTCGCGGTGACGCTGGGCGTCGCGGGCGTACTGCTGTTCGGGCTGGGCATGAGCATGGTGCTCGCGTGGAATCTGCTTCTTGCGGGCTCCGTCGTTGCCGCCGTCGGGTGCGTGCCCATGGCGCTCGCCTACCCCGTGTACAACGCGGCAGTGCGCGCGATGAAGAAAAAATACGGCGGCGAGATCGTGCGCCTCTCGGACGAGCTGCTGCACGCAGACGGGAAGCCGACGGAGGACGAGGACTCCCCGCAGGCGTGATCAGAGCATTGCACGGCGCGCCCGCTTTTTAACAGCGGGTGCGCCGCGCATTTTTTCGCATGAACAATTCTTTTACAAAACGCTTACAAGACATTTACCAAACTTCAAACATTCGGAAAAACGGCTGTGATATCCTTATAGCACAAATCAAGCAAGGAGAAAACGTAACATGATGATTCAGGAAACCAACAAGCAGCAGGAAGCACAGCAGGTGAGCGAGATCCGCAGCCGTTACGCGGCAAAGAGCGTGAGCGAGGAAAAGATCGACAAACTCACAAGGCTGGACCGTCAGGCGCGCCGTCCCGCCGAAATCTTCGCCTATACCTTCGGGACGCTGGGTGCGCTCGTGCTCGGCGTAGGCATGTGCCTCGCGATGGAGATCATCGGAAGTCTCATGCCGCTCGGGATCGTGATCGGCGTCATCGGGATCGTTATGGTGGCCGTCAACTGCCCGATCTATAAGCGTATCTTATCGCAAAGAAAGAAAAAGTACGCCCCGGAGATCGTGGCCCTCAGCGATGAGCTCCTCAATCACTGATTTTTTTCCCGCCGCGCGCATGCTCGCCCGGCATGCGCGTTTTTGCTTCCCGGCGCCTGTCCGCGCGCCGGGATTTTTTTGTGTTTTCGCCCCTTGCGCCGTTTACGCAAAAAAAACGTCATTTCACGCAAAAAATGTTCTGTTTTTTGCGTTTTTTTGTATAATAACGCTGCAAACTTCCGCCATGCCCGCCCCATTTTTATAACCTGAAATGGATTAGAAATTTTTTACAAATTGCCCTCAAAAAACTTGTTCAAAACTATTGACAAATGGGGAGGGGTGAGTATAATAGTTAGTGGTTAGGTGTTTGAGCCGGCAATGAAACGTGCTTATTCCTGTGACAATGTATATGCCAAATTTTTTTCGCATACAAATACTTGACAGCTTTCGTGCGCTTGCTTATAATATTTTCGCAATTGTTTTTGCGCAATATTATGAAGGGAAAAGAGGGGTGTCCATACTTTTCCGTTGAGGAGCCAAGCCATGAAGCAAAATAACTCGCAGCAAACGACGCAACCGGCAAAGGGAAATCGCAGCGGTCTTGTCACAACGATCGTACTCATCGTGTTGGCGGTGCTGTTTGTCCCCATTCTCATCATCAATCTCACGCTGATCGTCAAAGGCAGCCTGCATGATGACGTCCCGCCCGATATTTTCGGGGTCGCGCCGCTTGCCGTTGCCTCGGGCTCGATGAGCGGGGACGCGGATGACTGTTTCGATGAAGGCGCGCTCATCTTTGTTGATCTTCTGGAGAGCGAAGAAAAGCAGTCGCTCGAGGAAGGCCAGATCGTTACATATTACACGGGCGAAGTGTTTGTCACGCACCGCATCATTTCGGTGGAGCGTGCGGAGGACGGTCGCATCACGGGCTTTATTACCAAGGGTGACGCCAACAACACGGATGACGGCGTCGTTCCCGTGGGCAACGTCGTGGGGCTTTGCACCGGCAGCGTTGCGGGCCTTGGCGACTTTGCCTTGTTCATGCAGACGCCCATGGGCATTCTGGTCTTTGTCGGCATTCCCGTCGTCATTTTCATCGCGTTTGACGTGATCCGTATCACCCTGGAGCGCCGCAGGCAGAAGGCTGCGAGCGACGGGTCCTCCGCCGAACTTGCGGAAAAGGAAGAGGAGATCCGCCGTCTGCGCGCGATGCTCGGCGAACAGAACGCTGCGGCGCCTGCCGAAGAAGCGGAATCTGCGCCGGGCTCCGAGGTCGCAGCCGCTGAAGAGGAACCCAATCCGGAGGACAAGAGTGAATGACCCTTTCGGCCCTGCGGGGCCCCTCCCCTAACAAAGTCAGGGGAGGCAGGAAAGGAAGGTAAAAAAGCCCTCCCTGCGCAAGGGGTGAGGCAAGGGAAGAAGGGGACCTGGCCTCCCATGAAAAACCGCAGGTTTTTTAGGGGAGGTGGATTGCCGAAGGCAAGACGAAGGGGTGAGGGGTGCAATGCCGCAAGGGAATGACAAACGCTTGGTCGCAAAAGGAAATCCCTCCCTTGTTTCCTTCGGGCGTAAACTTCGAAAGGAAATGACGAAGGAAGAAAGGCGCCTTTGGTACAATTTCCTGAGCAAGTATCCTGTTCGATTTTACAGACAAAAAATTCTTGGTCAATATATCGTAGATTTTTACTGTGCAGGCGCAAAGTTGGTGATCGAGTTGGACGGCTCTCAACATTATGATGAGGTGACCGAACAAAAAGATCGCGAGCGAACAGCGTACTTGCAACAATTTGGACTGCTTGTGCTTCGCTTTTCTAATTTGGAGGTCAATCGGAATTTCCGAGGGATCTGCGAGCAGATCGATATCATCGTAAAGCAAAGAGTGCAGGACCCTTCCGCCCCTGCGGGGCACCTCCCCTAACAAAGTCAGGGGAGGCAGAGCGAAGACAAATTCGGCTAAATCGGGCTGTGCCACACAACAGGCCGGTCGGCAATATCAAAAAAACTACTTGTAAGGAGAGTTATCATGACAAAGAAGAAGAACATGATCGCCAGAATCTGCGGCTTGTTGATCGTCCTTACGCTCATCAGCTGCTGCTTCCTTGGCAGCACGTTCGCCCGTTATACGTCCAATGTTAGCGGCACGGGTTCTGTCAGCGTCGCAAAGTGGGATATCGATGTGACCGGTGCAGGTGCTGGTTCGCTGGATGTCAGCTTCTCCGACCTCTCGCCCCTCGATGAGGCATATAGCGGCGCCGCGAGAGCCAAGAGCACGGAAAGAACGCTTGTGGCGACCCTGACCAACCGTGGTGAAGTTAGCGCAAGCGTCAGCCTTGACTACGGCGCAACTGTTGCGGAAGGTGTAGAAGTACAGCATGGAACGGGTCCTACGGATGCGGCGGAGGATTACACGACCAACGATGATTCGTATGGAGACGATGCAGTCCTTGCATTGTTTACGATTACGTTCTATACGAACACTGAGGACAATGCGGAAGGGGCGACGGCGTATAAAAATCCCGTTCCTGTAGCTCCCGATGGGTCGCTGTATGTGTATGCTGTCGTTACTTGGACGACGGACGATTCTGCCAGCGCTAGCGATGGTGGCGCTGCTGCAGACCTGAAGGATACCTATGTCGGCGAGTGGATCGAGAGCATTTCTTGGCCTCTTACCTACACCGCTGTTCAGGCTTCCGAGCGGCCCTGATCAACCCAAACTTTTTTGCGGTACATAACACCGCGTATTGCGCAATAGATTACCGCGCCGCCGCCGAGTGTGGTGGCGGCGGGGCGGTATATTTTTTTCGCAAATTATGATTTAGAAACTTCATAAATTAACTTTTTAACAAAACATTGATGCGGCAAGCGCCGCATTGCGTGAGAGAATCCGCGCATCTTTGCGCAAAACATTTTTTTATGTTGCATACACACGGCAGAAATGCCGTTTGGATATAGCAGGCTTTGCTCATGTCAAGCTGAGCGGATCCTGATCCCGGGGGAGGGTGAACCATGGAAGAAGAGAAAAAGAATATTCCCGAATCGGAACCTGATGCAGCATCCGCGGCTGCGCCCGACCAATCGGCAGAGGGCACGCCCGCAGCGCCTTCTTCCGACGGGCCCGCGCCCGCATCCGACGGTGTCGGCGCTGCGGAGAGCGCAGGAGTTCCCGCGGAGGAGCCCGCGCCCGCATCCGACGGTGCAGGCGCTGCGGAGAGCGCGGAAGCGTCCGCAGAGGAGAGTGCCCCCGCAGACGAGGGCGCAGAGCCCCCCGCGGTCCCGGCACCCGCCGAGGCGACGCCTGCCGCAGACGCATCTCCCGCAGCTGAGACCGCAGCGTCTGCCGCGCCCGTCCCGGAGAGCAGTGCATACGATATCGAGGTCAAGTGCCCCAAGCGCGGCAGAGTGCGCGACCGCGCAGGTACGGAGCTGGGCAAGCTCAGGCGCGGCGTCTGGTATGATAACGACAAGAACAGGCACGGCGAGTTCGTCAAGGAGGACGATAAGAACGTCTACCTCTACGAAGGGGAGAACGAGAACCGCAGACGCACGGGCTACGTCGATAAGCACAACAACATTCACACGCTGCAGAACGAATATGTCGGCACCATTGTGCACGCGCGCACGCCCTGGCTGCTCATTCTCTGCATTCTGCTCGCACTCATCACCGCGCTGACGTGCATTCTGTGCGCGTGGGCGCTCTC
Source organism: Candidatus Gallimonas intestinigallinarum (assembly GCA_944338075.1). Taxonomy (GTDB): domain Bacteria; phylum Bacillota; class Clostridia; order Christensenellales; family Borkfalkiaceae; genus Gallimonas; species Gallimonas intestinigallinarum. The sequence goes on from CALVLM010000001.1 coordinate 106,606, forward strand.
CCGCTCGGAGAGCCCCTATGCGCCCATCATCTTTGCGACCGAGGAGGACGGCACCAACTGGGAGGACAGGGAGGATCTCTCCGTGTTCTATAATCAGACCTTCGGGGACAAGGTCATTGTGCCGGGCATGACGGGGGCGTACCGCTTCCGCATGCAGAACAACAGCCCCGACCCCATCGTCTATTCGCTCACCTTCTCGGAGACCAACGAGTACGGTATCGCCATGCGCTACCGCCTCAAGCGCGACGGCGTGTATATCGCAGGCGAGGAGAATTACGTCACCGTGGAGGAACTCTGCATGGAAGATCTGTCCGTCGAAGAAGAGAGTATCACCCTTTTCGAGCTGGAATGGATCTGGGCGCATAACGACCCTGTAGATACCGTCGCGGGTGAAAATGAGGCAATGTATTACCTGCATATCGATTTCCTTGCGGAAGTCTGGCAGGAGAGGCAATGAACGCAGCACGCGTCAGAAAGGGCATCGGCATGGCGGTACGCATCTTCCTTGCGGTCATCGCCGTGCTGCTCGTCGTCTATATCGTCTATATGCTGATCGCCCGCTACGCCATGGGGATCGAGGTCCCCACCGTGTTCGGCATGGGCGGCGCGGTCGTCTCGTCGGGCAGTATGGAACCTGAGCTCTCCGTCGGCGACTATGTCATCACCGTGCGGCAAGACAGCTACGAGGTCGGCGACGTCATCATGTTTTACAGCGCGGACGGCGTCTGCACCACCCACCGCATCGTGGAGATCGTGGACGGCGCATTCCGCACCAAGGGCGACGCCAACAACGCCGCAGACGTGCTGCTCGTCAGCGCGGATGCGGTCATCGGCGAGGTCGTCGCAGCCGTGCCCGGCGTGGGTACGGTGATCGGATTTTTACAGACGCCTGCAGGGCTGTGCATCGTGCTTGCGGTGATCGCCGTCGCCTGGTTTGCCTGGGAGAGCATCTCCCGCGCAAGGGCAAGGGCGGCAGACGGAGAGGACGTGCCGCCTGAGGGTGCGCCTTCCGGGGAAAACGCGTCGGCACCCGTCGCAGGCGGTGAAGAAGACGGCGATAAGGGAAACAACCATGAAGAAGGAAACGATCAAACAGTATCCCATCGTTAGATACTTATGTCTGCTTCTAGTCGTGGCGCTCCTCTTTGCAGGGGTCACTTTTTCGCGCTATCAATCGCGCTTTACAAGCGAAAATTCCGTGGGCGTTGCGGAGTTTGACGCTTCTTATACCATTGACAGCATCAGTACGACTTCCTTTGGCAATGCCTACTACTGGCAGGTGTACAACGGCTTCTGGATGGATCAGGGCAACGGAACGGCCAGTACGGTGCGCATCACGATGAGGAATAACAGCGCGATCGATGTGCGTCCCACGCTGCGCCTGGAGGGCCCTGCGGAGTTCTGGGAAAATATCGCCCTCGAGCTGACGGACACGGTCACGCTGGATGGGGGTAATGTTGCCGCAGGTGCTTCTCTCACGCCGCAGATCGTCATTGCCGATCTGGTCAAAGGTCGCTCTTTGAATATCACGACCGATGACGAAAACGAAATGGACGGCAGCCACCGATTTCTCTACAGTGACGACTACAAGTCCTGGGGAGAGAATGAGGCGTTTGCAACAGCCAAAGTTGTCACAACGGACAGCGGTGGCGTGATCACAGACGTAAGCGGCTTTGACGACTTCGGTCAGCGCGGCACGCTGGAGACGACCCTCACGATGAACGGCGGGCTTTCGGCGGCGGACGGCAGGGTAAGCGGTGCGGTTACGGCGGAATGGACTGACGCAGACGGCGGGGCCTGGAAGATGATCGTCACCGCAAGCACGAAAGAAGTGGACTTCTCTCTTGGATTTGCGCGCAATGTCCAGGGATCTCAGTCTTCGCTGCCCGCGCTCTATCTGGATTGCAGGGCGACCGTCCCCTATTACACGATCGAGATCGAAATGCCTCCGCTCGCAGCGAAGTCGTCCGAGGCCATTGTCGCCTTTTTGACCTGGACCAATCTCATTTCGGCAAACGCATTCGGCGTCCGTTTTCCCACGGGCGAGGGCGGGGGTGCAAATCTAAATGTGCCGGCGGGCTTCTGGCGGAACCTCGTCAGCGAAGATCCTGTGAAAGAGCATCTTTCGATCAAGACAAGCGAAACGAGTTTTACCGTTCTCGGCTATCACTTCAACTATACCAACGTTCCGTACAGTACAAGTGCCGGCGGCGACATTGCCGGCGATACTACCGTGCGCCTGACCAGGAACTTTGCAAACGGCATTTCCTATCAGCATATTGCGCGCCTCAACGAGAACGACGCCGTTTTTCCGCACGATATAGACCCGGAGAATGGCTATTATCGCTGCAGCGGAGACAATCCGGCGTATTTTGCGGAGAATACAATTAACAAACTGAGCACTGATTTCAATCCTTCGACGCTCACGATCAGGCAATCCGAAGTGGAGGGAGAACCGGCGTATGTCGGTGCGAGCGAGAAGGGCTACAGTACGAACATTACTATGAGCTTTACGCAAGCGAGCGTTCTGCCTGCCCCGTCCGTCACGCAGTGACAAGCAGTTGCATTTTGCGGCAATAGGAGGAACCTATGACGAAAAAGGTGCAAAAAATTCTGCTCATCATCTTTTTATCGGCGCTGATCGTTGCGTTGATGGCGACGTCTTTTCTCTATGCGTCCACATACGGCAGATATTCCGGCGGTGCGCTCAGCGATGACAGCACCTATGACGACAGCATCGAGTTTGTCGGTGCGGAACAGTTTGTCGTCTATACGCCCGAGGAACTCATTGAGGCCATTGAAAACGGCTATTCCTATATTCAGATCGCAGACAACGCCGAGAGTCCGTTCGTCATTACGACGGGCGTGCAGGACGTCTCCACCAACCTCGTGCTCGACCTCAACGGCACGGTGGTCGTGCGTAACAGCCGCAATCCCATGCTCGATGTCGGGCAGGGCGTCTCCATCGTGCTCGTCTACGATTCCAGTGAAGAACAGACGGGCGCATTTTACAATCCCGTGGGCAGCGCGCTGCAGGTCAGCGGCGGCACCATGACCGTCGGCTCGGGCAGTTATGAAAGCGGCCCGCGCGATGGGGAAAATAACATTGCAACGGGTATTAGCAGCAGTATCACGCTCTATACGCGTGAGGGAGTGACGGAACCTGCCGCAGTCGCGCGCGCCGCAGATGATGAATATGTGCGAACAACGGCAGCGGAACAAGTTCCATATATCAACGGCAACTACTATCAGGAAACAGGCGCACTGAGCGGCTATTCCTTCGTGACAGAAGATACCTTCCTGGTCTATACGGAGGAAGTTGGCACAATTGCGGATGCTGCGGATGCTGCGGATTCGGAGGAAAACATTGCAGAGGGCGATTTGCTCGTCGACGACAGAAAGCTTACCGTTCCCTGCAACGTCGCTTCCTGCGATTTCTATTACTATTACCCGATCGCCACGAATGCAGATGGAACGGAAACTTACGCCGTCGTCTATGGCTATTGGGACGTTAAGGAGCTGGCAGAAAACGGCAGCTCGCTTCGTGACAGCGGACTTCAATGGCCGTATGCCTCCATCCGCATGGATGCAGGGCAGGGCTTTGTCCGCGGCGGAACGTTCGATAACCATTTCGGACTTGACTACACCTACGGCATTTTCACGCAGGGCGGCACGCTGACCGTTTCCGGCACGCCTGCGACGACCAAATTTTCTGCCGTCGACAATGGCATTTGCATCGACTGCGCGGGCGGCGGACTTTTGATCTCGGGCGGCGAGTTTGCGTCTGACATGGGCGACACCATCCGCATGCAGAACGGCGACCTTGACGTGAACGGCGGCACTTTTTCTGTCGGGCTGGGCTATATCTTCCACATAACGGGCGGCGAGATGGACGTCACGGCGGGCAGCTTCACAAAGAATGCAGCCGGGGGCGCTACGGGCGAAGGTGCGAATAACGGCGCGGCGATCTACATGGCTGCAGGCACGCAAAGCACGGACGCCGGCACACTCAGGATTGATGGATCCGCCCAAGAGAACGACACAAAATCTGTGCGGTTTATGGTCACGGGCTCGTATGTCAAAGGCATTGAAGCGGACGGCGGCACGGTCACGGCGGAAGATGCGTCCTTCGAATTTAATGAGGGAAGCACAGGCACGAATAACACGGGCGTTTTGTCCGAGGGCGGGCAGGTCGCATTGACGAGCTGCACATTTACCATGCCCGGCGAAAACAATCGCGGCATTGCTTCGCAGATCGAAGAGGGCGAGGGCGTCACGGGCGAAAATGAATATGATACGAGCGTAACCGATAGTACGTTTACGATCGAGGGCAAGAACAATCGCGGGGTCTATGTCTCGGGCGGAAGAACGAGCATCTCCGGAAGTACACTGACTGTTGGTGGGACAGGTACGAATGAAAGCAATTTCGGCATTGAGGCGGCGGGCGGCACGATCAACGCGGCGAATGCAATCATCAATGTCTACGGCAGTTCCTCTGCGGGTATCCACACGTATGGAACAAGTCCGCTGCTGAATATCACAGGCACGTTCAATTGTACGGTAACGCAGGAGACCGGTGCGACTCTTTCCAGTGCAGCGATCATGGCGACGAGCGGCAGGGTGACGTTTGAGACAGACAGCGGCACGATTACCTCCAACGGCGTCGGCATTGTCGTCCGCGGCGGCACGCTCGCGCAGAACAGCGGCGCGCTCACGGTCAATACGCAGCGCGGCACGGGCATCTATATTGCAAGTGGCGACTTTGATCAGACGGCGGGTACGCTTTCGGTGGTAAGTAATATAGCTCACCAATCAGAGAATGCTGGGAATCCTGATTATAATGCCATAACTGGCTATAGGTGGGCTGACTTTATTACGGATGACGGGGAAAATTCTACGCCAACGGAGATCACCAACGGCATCTATGTCACGGGCGGCTCACTGACGGCAAACGGCACGCTCGATGTCACGCACACGGGCGTGAAGAATGATAAGACGCAGATTGAGAACAATAATAGCGTAGCAGCATTTACCGAGTTTGAGATCACGAGTTTTGCGATACGCGTACAAGGGGCGGCGTCAACAAGGGTGACGATCAATGCCGGAAGCATTACAAATGCAATCGGCGGCGGCGTGAACGTATCCGGCGGGGATGTGTTCCTTGGGAATCAAAACAGCAATGAATTTTCTATTACCACAGAAGGAGACACCGAGGGCGACTGGGTATCTTGGCCTGGCGGTGCGGGAAACTGGAGCAATCGTGTCAACGTCACAGGAGGCCATGCCGTAGATGTTCAGGATGGGACTTTGACGATCTACGATGGAACATATTCGGCAGCAAAGGGAGAGGGTGTCCTTGTCCGGAATGGAACTGTAACGATAGAAGACGGCACGTTTTCCGGGCAGGATGGTGAGTTGCACGCAGGACCGGCCGCTTCTTATGCCTTGAAAATGTACGGCGGAACAGCCAAGATCAGCGGCGGGAGCTTTGGCGGAGGCGGCAGCGGTGCATTTATTACCGGAACAGCGGCAGATGAAGTTGCAGAAGCCAACATTACTGGCGGAACATTCAATGTTTCCGGGCAGGGGGGATTTAGTGTTTTTGAATATGCAAATGTCACATTTGATCCCATCGATGGGGAAATTTCAGTGATCGGAGCTTCCGCCGGATTGATTTTGGAAGGTGTTAATCAACGGGCGAACGGGACAACTGTAACAATCAGAGGCGGTACATTTGAATCGACCGCTACCTCGGGCGGAACTTCCGAATTTGGCAACGCACTGTGGAACGGCAACCGTCTTGCGACGCTGGAAATTTCAGGCGGTTCTTTTGACGGACTATATGCGGCATTTTCAATTCCATATGGTGTTCAAGCCGGTGGCTCCGTAACCATTTCCGGCGGTACATTTACCGGAGACCGAAGGGGTATCAGCTTTGAAGGAGAGTTAAACGTAACACATGCTGCTGTCATTTCCGGCGGCACGTTTGAAGGCGGAGATTATGGCATTTATTATGGAGTTGACGGTGAGAATGCAAATGACGGATTGCTGATCGAAGGCGGTACGTTTAGAGGCACAGGCACCGGAAGCTATGGTTTCTTTTTTGCAGATAATCCTTGGAGCGATGGGGACTGGGGCTGGCCGGTTACAAACAACGTTGCCATTATCGGCGGGACGTTCAGCGGGAGAAGTCGGGCAATTGGTACGGCCGATACCGATGATTGCCGACGCATTCGTGTCAGTGACGTTTTTGTAGAGCATACTGGGCAAATGAGATTCGGTTACAACGAAGAATATGATGTAAACTGGTGGAATGACGATCCGTACAAAACTCCCATTAATACAGGAGACTATGTTTTTAATGATGATTATGGGGCGCCTGGAACTGACTTTACGCTCCATATTTATGATCCAAATAATCCGAATATTTCCTAGTGCTCTAGATTTGGCTGAAAAAGCATTATATCAAAACCATAAGCAAAAAGAGGCGCAGCGCGCCTCTTTTTGCTTTTCTCCTGCACCCTTCGTCGCACCCCTCAGTCGCCTACGGCGCACCCCTTACCCTTCAGTCGCCTACGGCGACAGCTCCCCTTCGTCGCGGCAAGGCAACGTTCGCAAGTATTTGTCTAAGCCAAATACTTTGCCTTATATGCCTGCCGCTCCTCTTCGCAAAAATCTTTTCTTCAAAAATATTTTTGCGAGTTGCTATGGATTCTCTCCTTTTAGCGTTTCAGGGGAGGCAAGGGAAGAAGCGCCGCCTCAAACAAAACAAAGGGGAAAGCGCCGCCGCGGGGTTCCGCGGCGGCGCGATCGCATTATCTGCCGTATTTGTGTTTGACGTTGAGGCGTGCGAGGGCGCGGGCAAGCCGTGCCTGTGCGGCGTGATATTCCTCGATGCTCCGCTTTTGCAGCAGCGCTTCCTTCGCCTCGTCGGCGGCGCGGCGCTGGCGCACTTCGTCCACGTCCTCGGGGCGGAGCGCGGAGTCCACCAGAACGAGCACCTCGCCCTTTTCGATCTTCATGATGCCCGCGGCGACGGCGGCGGGGTGCGTCTCGCCGTCGGGCGTGCGATAGGTGAGCGTGCCGGGGACGATCGCGCAGATGGTGTTGCAGTGTCCCGCCTGTACGCCGTACTGCCCGTCCAGCGTCGGCACGACGAGAGACCGGCATTCCCCCTCATAGAAGGGGCTGTCTGCCGCCAGTACATGCAGAGGGAAGTTCATACCGCGCCTTCCTTGAGCCGCTTTGCCTTGGCGTACACGTCGTCCAGCGTGCCCACGTTGAAGAACGCCGCCTCGGGCAGGTCGTCCGTCTCGCCCGAGACGATCGCCTTGAAGCCGCGCAGTGTCTCCCGGATGGGAACGTACGCGCCCGGAACGCCCGTGAATTTCTCTGCCACAAACATGGGTTGGGACAAAAACCGCTGCACCTTTCTCGCGCGGTAGACGATGGTCTTGTCCGCCTCGCTCAGCTCGTCCATGCCGAGAATAGCGATGATATCCTGCAGTTCTTTGTACTTTTGCAGCGTCTCCTGCACCTTGCGCGCGATCGCATAGTGCTCGTCGCCCACGACGTCCGCCTCAAGGATGCGCGAGGTGGACTCCAGCGGGTCGACGGCGGGATAGATGCCCTGCTCGGCGATGCGGCGGGAGAGCACCGTGGTCGCATCGAGGTGGGAAAAGGTCGTCGCGGGCGCGGGGTCGGTGAGGTCGTCCGCGGGGACGTACACCGCCTGCACGCTGGTGACGGAGCCGTTGCGCGTCGAGGCGATGCGCTCCTGCAGCGCGCCCATCTCCTGCGCAAGCGTGGGCTGATAGCCGACCGCCGAGGGCATGCGCCCGAGGAGCGTCGAGACCTCGCTGCCCGCCTGCACAAAGCGGAAAATGTTGTCGATAAATAGCAGCACGTCCTTGTTTTCGCGGTCGCGGAAGTACTCCGCCATCGTCAGCCCCGTCAGGGCGACGCGCATTCTCACGCCGGGCGCCTCGTTCATCTGTCCGAACACGAGCGCCGTTTTCTCCTTGACGCCGCTTGCGCCCATCTCCGTCCACAGATCGTTGCCCTCGCGGCTTCTTTCGCCGACGCCCGTGAAGATGGAATATCCCCCGTGCTCGACGGCGATATTGTGGATGAGCTCCTGAATGAGCACCGTCTTGCCCACGCCCGCGCCGCCGAACAGGCCGATCTTGCCGCCCTTGGAATAGGGCTCCAGCAGATCGATGACCTTGATGCCCGTCTCCAGCACCTCAACGGCGGGGGACTGCTCCTCAAACGAGGGGGCCTTGCGGTGGATCTCCCAGCGCTCCTGCGCATGGACTTCGCCCTCGCCGTCGATGGGCTCGCCGAGGACGTTGAACATTCTGCCCAGCGTCGCTTCGCCCACGGGGACGCGGATGCCGCAGCCGTCTGCCTTCACTTCCATGCCGCGGCGCAGCCCCTCGCTTCCCGCGAGCATGATGCACCGCACGGCGTCTCCCTCGATATGGCGGGCGACCTCCATGACGCGCGTCTCGCCGTCCACGCTGACGCGGAGCGCCTCGCGCAGTTTGGGTAATTTTCCCTTTTCAAATGCGACGTCGACGACCGAACCCGCGACGCGCACGATATGCCCGATATTCACGATAACTCCTCCCGATTTCGCTGTGCCTGCGCGCCCGCCGAGATCTCCGTGATCTCCTGCGTGATCGCGCCCTGCCGCACATGGTTGCAGCGCATCTGCAATTCGTCGAGAATTTTTTGCGCATTCCGGTTTGCCGCGTCCATGGCGGTCATGCGGGCGTTCTGCTCGCAGCAGAAGCTGTCCACCAGCGCGCTGTAGATAAATCCCGTCAGATAGCTGGGAATAATGTTGTTCAGCACCTCGCCGACGGACGGCAGGAACTCAAAGGGCGTGTGATCTTCCTGCGCCGCGCCCGCCGAAGAGAACTGCGCGCGGTGGAAGGGCAAAAGCCGCGTGACGCGGACCTCCGCATCCATGCCCTTGCCGAGGTCGGTGTAGATGATGAAGATCTTTTTGAGGCTCCCCGAGTCGTACGCTTCGAGCAGCACGTTTGCGATCTCGCGTGCGCGGTGCAGGGTGGGATTCTGCGCCGTGTAGAGAAAGCTGCGGCGGATGGCGATCTCGTGCCGCAGGCAGTACTGCCGTCCGTATTCGCCGACGACGAAAAATTCGACGTCGCCGCCGTGCTCCTTGGAAAGCTCGTTCGTCGCCTTGATGATATTCTGATTGTACGCGCCCGCAAGCCCCTTGTCCGCCGTCACGACCAGGCACCCGACGGGGCCTTCGAGCTTTTTTTCGCCCTGCGGCGGATAGAAATAGCGGTTCTCCACGCGCTCATCCGTGCGGAAGATGCGCTTGATCTCCGCCTGCAGCGCGGTGAAATAGGGGCGCGTGCGGCTGAGCTCCTCGCGCGCCTTGCGCATCTTCGCCGATGCGATGAGGTACATGGCGTTGGTGATCTTCTGCGTGTTTCTGACGCTCGCCATGCGCCCCTTGAGCTCCTTCATACCGGGCATTACGCACCCTCCCTGCGGGTAAGGTATTCCTTTAAGAACTGCTCGGCGAGCGTTTCCGCCCTGTGCTTGTCCTCGTCGGAGAGCTGTCCCGTCTCATCGATGGACGCGCACAGGTCTGCCGCGCCGTGCTCGAAGCGGGAGAGCATCTCCTCCTGGAAATCGCGGATTTCGTCGAGCGGGATGTCCTGCATGACATGGTGCATCGCCGCGATGAGCGTGAGGACCTGCCGCGAACGGGACATGGGGTGGTACTGCGGCTGGCGCAGCAGGCGCATCAGCCCCTGCCCGTAGGAGAGCTGTGCGCGGGTGGTGTCGTCCAGATCGGAGGCGAACTGCATGAACACCTCGATCTCGCGGTACTGGGCCAAATCGAGGCGCAGTGTGCCCGCGGCGCGCTTCATCGCCTTGGTCTGCGCATCGCCGCCCACGCGCGAGACGGAGAGTCCCACATTGACGGCGGGGCGCTGTCCCGCAAAGAAGAGCGAGCTTTCCAGGAAGATCTGCCCGTCCGTGATGGAGATGATGTTGGTCGGAATATACGCCGAGACGTCGCCCGCCTGCGTCTCCACGATGGGAAGCGCCGTCATTGAGCCGCCGCCGCGCGCCTCGGAGAGATGCGCCGCGCGCTCCAGAAGGCGGGAGTGCAGGTAGAACACGTCGCCGGGGTACGCCTCGCGTCCCGGGGAGCGCCCTAAAAGCAGGCTGAGCGCACGATAGGCGACGGCGTGCTTGGACAGATCGTCATAGACGATGAGCACGTCCTGCCCGCGCTCCATAAAGTATTCGCCCATCGCGCAGCCCGCGTAGGGGGCGATATATTGCAGGGACGCCGATTCGCCCGCCGACGCGTTGACAATGATGCAGTGATCGAGCGCGTCTTTTGCGCGCAGCGTCTCCACGATGCGCGCGACCGAGCTCGCTTTCTGCCCGATCGCGACGTAGATGCAGATGACGTTCTTGTCGCGCTGGTTGAGGATGGTGTCGATGGCGATGGCGGTCTTGCCCGTCTGCCTGTCGCCGATGATCAGTTCGCGTTGTCCGCGGCCGATGGGGAACATGCTGTCGATGGCGATGAGCCCCGTCTCCATGGGCTGTTTGACGGGCTGGCGGTCGATGATGGAGGGGGCGGGCGTCTCGATGGGGCGGTAGCCGCTCTCTGCGATCTCGCCCTTGCCGTCGACGGGGTCGCCCAGGGCATTGACGACGCGCCCCAAAAACTGCTCGCCGACGGGCACGCCCGCGCGCTTTTTGGTGCGGCGCACCGCGCTGCCTTCCTCGACCTGCCCGTCGTCGCCGAACAGGATGCAGCCCACCGTCTCGCGGCTCAGATCCTGCACCATGCCGCGCGTCCCGTCCGCAAAGAGCAGGATCTCGCCGTACTCCGCGCCGGGCAGTCCGCCGACCGTCGCGATCCCGTCGCCGACGGAGAGCACCGTTCCGATCTCTTCCGCAACGACGCGGGGCGTCCAGTTGCGCACGGACTCCCTTAACAGGGGGACGATATTGCCGTTTTCGTCGGGGACCTCGGTGAGGACGTCGCGCAGCTGGCGGAACCTGCCGCTGACGCTCCAGTCATAGATCTCCGACCCCACTTCCAGGCGGAATCCGCCCGGGTAGAGCGTGCTCTTGCGGAACTCAAGCTCGACGTCCCCGTATTTGTTGTTCAGGAACGCCTCAAACCGCGCGCGCTGGGCGTCGTCGGGCGGCGCGGCGGCAAACAGGATGGCACGAAGCTTCATTCGTTGCCTCCTTTGTCCTCTGGCGCCTTCTCAGCTGCGTCCGCGCGCTTTCCGCCGTCTTCTTTTGCCTGTGCATCCGCCGCATCCAGGAACTGGTCAAATGCCTCGGACGCCGCCTCGCGCAGGGCGAGCTTCTCCGTCGCTTCCGATGCGAGTGCGGCGATCTCGCGCCTTGCATCGCGCACGCTCTTTTCCCTCTCGCGCGCAGCGTTCTCGTGCGCCTTCTTTACGATGGCGTCCGCCTCCTCCTGCGCGGCGTTCTTGCGCAGCGCGGCATAGGCGTCCATCTCCTTTTTGGCATCAAGGCGCTTTGCCTCGATCTCCGCATCGGCGTCGGCAAGCTTTTGTTCATACTGCGCGCGCAGCTGCTCCGCTTCCGACTTTTTGCGTTCGGTCTCGGCATCCTTGTTTTCGTACTCCTCTCTGCGCTTCTGCATAAACTTGCGGACGGGCTTATAGAGCAGCAGCCACAGCCCCGCAAACAGAATGGCAAAGTTGAGAAGATGCAGCAGGATCTGCTGCCAATCGATGTTCAAAGGCATAACAGCCTCCCGTTACAGTGCAAAGATAATCAGGATCGCGATGACGAGCGCATAGATGATCGCCGTCTCAATCAGAATGAGTCCCAGCATGAGGGTGGAGCGGATCTTGCCGTCTGCCTCCGGCTGACGGGAGATCGCCTCGTTGGACTTTGCGATTGCAATGCCCATGCCGACTGCGCCCGCTGCCGCCGCAAGCCCGATGGCGATGCCCGCAGCGATCGCCTTCGCGCCCGTGGAGTCCGCTTCTGCGGCTTCCGTCTCGGCGGCGGGGTTCGTGTCCTCTACTGCTTCCGCACTGACGGCGACCACGTCGTTTGCCGGGAAACTCTCATGCGTATCGCTCATGCCAAATGCAAGCGCTGCGGCAATGAGTGCCAGGAATGCGATCGTAACGATCGCGAGAATGCGTTTCATGTTACTCGTTTTCACTTTCATATGTTCACCTCAGTTTGAGTTTTTGTGCGTTTTTTAGGGGTACGTACCCTCACTTTTTTGACCGGAGGCTCCGTCACTTCGCCATAATACATTGCAGTGAGCAAGGAGAGGACGTACGCCTGAATGACGGCGTGCATCAGCGTGAACAGCACGCCGACGATGACGGGCAGGACAAAGGAGAGCGCGATATAGTAGTACACGAGCTCCGTCACGAGCATGCCGCTCAGCAGCGCGCCGAACAGACGGAAGCTCATCGAAATGGGCAGGGAGAATTCCTTGAGCGTGAGCAGCAGCCCGCGTCCCTTGTTTGCAGTAATACCGCCGACGAGGATAAAGGCATAGCTGAGGCACCCCAGGGCGATCGCGCCGTTGATGTCGGAGAGGGGGGCGGGCAGCGTGACGCTGGTGTGATTGATCGTCTCCCAGGGAATGCCGACGAGCTCAAAGAGCGTCCCGAAGAAGATATAAGTGCCCGCCGCAAAGATATAGGCGCCCAGCACGTAGTTGCGATGGGGGCTGTTGCCGCGCGCCATACCGTCGAAGAATCCCACCGCCTGCTCTAAAAGAAGCTGGAACTTTCCCGGGATGCGCTTGAACTTGGGGATGACGAAGATGCGCACGATTGCCGCAAAGAGCAGGATCGCTCCCGTCACAAGGAACGCCGAGATGAGCCCGGGGTTGACGGGCAGTCCGAACAGGCTGATCTTGTCCGCTTCGTGCAGGATGGCGTCCTGCATGGTTTCCTGGATGCTCGCGTCGCGCTCGTAGAGCCCGTCCGTCAGAATGATGCCGACGAAGAGCAGCACGGCGATCGCCGGGACGACGGTCCAGAAGATGATCTTTTGTTTTTTTGACATGGCTCCCTCCTGCGGCTTGCGCCGCGTTTCCGATTTCGCCGCGTCTATTATACTCCTCTTTCCGACACGCGTCAATCGACTTGCGGCCCCTATTTTGTAAAAAAAACGGATCCTGACGGTCCGTTTGTTGCGTTTTGATACAATTTTTGGTAAGAAAAGAGCATTGCACCTGGCGTCGGCGGCAAGCAATCAAGGCGGGCAGAGTGCGCTCAGAGCGGGTCGGAAAGGTCGATGACAGCCTGCGGCGCAGTAAAGCGGCGGCGGTAGTGCGCGCGGGCGCGAGCACAGACATTTTGGCAGAAGCCCTCGACTGCGGCATGATAGTCTGGGAAAAATTTGATGCAGAATGTCTCCGTCAAACCGTCCGAAAAGCGGACGTCAAGACGGATGGGGAAGTCGGGCTTAGGGACCTCCGCAATGACGCGCCTGCGGGTCAGGGAGCGCTCTACGAGGCGCTCATAGGCGAAAGCGTCGCGCTGCTCAAAGGTCGCCGCGCAGAACTTCGGCACGCTCTCGGCGGAGAAGTCCTCCGGCACAATGAGGTGCAGTTCGCCGTACAGGAACAGGCTCGCCAGATTATCGGCGATCCGCCGCAGTCGGTGGTAAAGGTGAAAATAGTCGGCGCAGAACAGCTTGTCGTGCGCCGTATCGCCCAGTATGTAAGTTATTTGCATGGGCAAAGTATAGCATAAAAGGCGCGGCCGCTCAAGAAAACAGCGCCTTATGCCAGCAAAATTTGCGTCAATTTTTATGTCAAAATGTCAAAATTCGTCAATGTGTTCATGGAAAGCGTCAACAATCGGTTGCTTCGCCGCGCGCGTCCGATCATTTCGGCGGTGACTTTCTCTCCCGCCTTCGCGATGGGGCGTCCGAAATCGTCAAATACGCTTCTTCTGACCGTGCGCCCCAGAAGGTCGGTGCGACAAAGGCGCTCGCTCTCGTCCGCGGCGGAGGCGTATTCTTTTGCGGGCGTCTTTTTTGCGGCGGCCGGCGCACGCTTTTGCCGCTCGGGCGTGTTTCTCCCGGTCGGGGAGCTCGCCGCGCGCCGTTCCTTTTCGCTCGGGTAGAGAATGACCGTCTCGCCGACGGCGGCAATGGAGAGGGGGAAGCATTCCTCTTTCTGCGGTCCGTGCAGGACAAGTTCGGGCGCGTCTCCCGTCCGGATATCGGCAACGACACCGAGCTGTTCGCCCGTATGGGAATAGACAGTCCGCCCGATCGGGGAAGGAACGCCCACCGGTTCGGACAGCCTCTGACGCCCGACAATGACCGCGTCGCCGTCGGCGAGCAGGGCGCGCGCGGGGAGAACGAATTCCTCTTCTTCGGCGTCGGCGCAGACAAGACAGGAGATGCGGGAGAAGTCGCGCGCAAAATAGAGCGCGGTGACATAGCCGAGCCGCTCCCCGCTTCCGGAGAGCACGGGTTTTCCGATGAGTGCTGAAACTTGCATACTGATCACCTCACGACCTATTGTATGCTGCACAAGTCCGCATAGGTAAAATTTTTTTATGGAAAAAGAAAATTTTTTGTCAAATCCGATGAAAAACGCTTGATAAATTTTGCTATCGGTGGTAGAATAAAAACCCGTTAAGAGAATATTTTTATACATTGGGGTGTCGCCAAGCGGTAAGGCAACGGACTCTGACTCCGTCATTCGTTGGTTCGAATCCAGCTACCCCAGCCAAGATGGACTCAGTTGAACACCTTGTAAAAAAGGTCGATTGAGTCCTTTTTTCATGTCAAAAGGCAGATGATTTTCCGAATTTTTTGCCGTTTCGTGCAGGGAGTTTGGCACAGCGCTCGCGGAAGTCAACGGGAAAAATTATTGCCGAAAAATAGAATAGCTCCGTTACACGAAAAGCCGGGTAGGTCTAATGGATCTGCTCGGCTTTTTTGCGTTTTCGGCAGATGATCCGTGACTTCCAAGCAATAATTTTGTCCTTTATCGTTGACTTCCGTAAAAGCCAAAAAGAAGTCTGCCTGTGAACTCTTGCTGTGCCGTATGTTCCCTGCCGAAAGGCAAAAAGAAAATTCGGAGGTAGTTCCAAATGAAGAAAGTAGTTTATTCCGTTTCGAGAACAAATCGTTATGGAAGCACCAAGATGACCGGTCTCGGGTTTATCACCGAGAGCGACCTCATCATCGCCTGCAATGGCAAGAGCGGCAAGGCGTACATTCGCGTATTCGAGGATTGCGTCAAGAATTGCCACGCCGTTCCGAACCGCCCCGGTGAGTTCAAGGGCGCGCACTATGAGATCCGCGAAGTCGAGTTTGAGAAAAAGACTTCCAGCGGCGAAAGTACGGGATATGAGACGAGAGAGATTGAAGTCGAATATTCCGTCTGGTACAAGTTCGTGGATTGAGGAGGCAGGACTATGAGAAACAAGTTCTATCTCAAGGAGTTTCAATTCTTCGACGGGGAAGATACCGTCGTGTTCAACATTGTTGCGCTTGATGACGACAAGATCACCGTTGCCGTCACCAAGTGTGGGAAGATCGTCGTGACCGATTACGACCTGTATGAGGATGAAAACGGGCTGTATTTCGAGTACGGCATCGCAGGGCGGGAACATATCCATATCGACGACTTTGAGGAGGCAGACGAATGAAACTGACGCTTGCCAACATCAAAGAACTCAAACGAAAATCGGACAGCCCGCTCACAAAACGAGTCTGCAATTATGTCATTGACCGCTGGGGCGATTACAGCGATAAAAAAGGTATTTTTACCGATGTATTGCACTATGGCTGTCAGTCTGGCGTCGTGGGCGAACTCATCTACTATTCGGATACGGTGCGCTTCTACAAGCAATACCGCCAAGAGATCAATGCGCTGCTGTACGAACTTATGAACGGCACGGGGCTTTACGCTCCATCTGAACTATTCGGCGATAAGTGGGATAAGGAAGATCCCCTTGCGCAGGACGACTACAATCAGAATTTGCTTGCGTGGTTCGGCTTTGAAGAAACGCTCCGAAACATCGGCTACAACTTTGAAACATTAGAAAACTGCATTTAAGGAGGACACGAAAATGACAGACAAAAACATTGCGAAAAAGGAAAAAGCAATCGAGCTTCTGAAAGAGATGGATATCTACGCACCGTACATCAAAGGCTTCCGCGAAAAAGGCATGGTCTGCTTCTTTGAACGCTTTGGCGGGTATTGGGCAGATCAGGAACCCGAACTCTACGAAAAGATGAAAGCACTTGAAAAGAAGTACAACTGCCTCGTATATGCCATCACGCACGAATATACCGACTTCGGCGAGTGCTATTCCTTCCTCATCGTGACAGCGTATCCCGAAGAATGGGCAACGCTCATGCACACCGAAGGCAACAAACATACAGCTTTTGCTTACGTCTGGAACAAAGATGACGACTGGTGCAGCGAGTTCGGCAGCGTGACCGTGCAGAGCTTCGGCGGCGGTATCAGAAGGATTGCATAAGGTGAAAGATGAAACACACGAACGAAGTACAAGCAATTTTAACTGTAATATTCGCCATCAACAAAACGAGCGAACACGAGGATAAGGATATCACCCTTGTCCTCGATTACGCTTTCAGAAGGCTTTTCGGCGCGAATACAAATCTGCTTCTTCTTTCCTGCATCGGCAAGACAAAGGAGCAAATGATGCCCGAAGTCAGAGATGTGCTGAAAACTTATACGCAATACGAAAAATACATGGAGGAATGACGATGCGCATCCGTGACCCGACGAATCATTTTAAGAAATTTTCAAATTTAGGTTGTTTTTTAGCTAATATTCGTGTATAATAGAGGCGGAGGTGAAGTTATGATCGTCAATACCAATCAGATGCTCTCCGTAAGCGAGGCAAACCAGAACTTTTCCAAAGCCACCAAACTTGCCGACCAAAACGGCAGCATCATTTTGCTCAAAAACAACCGCCCGAGTTATATGCTCATCTCCTTGCGCGAAAATCCCGAGTTGGAACTGACGGACGATGAAAAGATCGACGTCGTCGCCCGCCGCGTTCTGGAACGCCACCGCAAGGCCTTTGAGGAGCTCGCCAAATGATCCGCTTCGGTAAAGAAAAAGTTCTGCTCCTGCATCAGATTCTGATCAAGCAGACGGGCGGCGAAGACGGCGTGCGCGACATGGGGCTGCTGGAATCTGCCCTTGCCGCCTGCGACGCCACCTTCGACGGCAAAGAACTCTTTCCCAGCAAAGAGGAAAAGGCGGCGCGCCTTTGCACGGGGCTTGTCTCCAACCACGCCTTTGTGGACGGCAATAAGCGCATCAGCGTAAGGAAACTAAATCGACGCAATATATAGATATTTATCATATGTAATATACAATATCTTGTATAATGGTGGGATATAAAAACAGGCGCTCATTTTTTTGGATGAGCGCCTGTTTGTGCGGGATGGATTTGAATTTCAATATGCACTGCAGATTCTCCGATACCTTTGCCGGATGCTCACCTTGCGGTGGTAGATCGTACCTCTGCCGATGCCGAGTTCGGCGCAGACTTCCGATTGCATCATGCCGTTCATGTAGCAGTTCAGGATTGCAAGTTCCAAAGCGGATAATTGCAGTGCGCTGACAAGTTCATCGTATTTCGTGTAATCGGTCTGCTCATGTTCAAAGCAGTTTACGGGATCCATCGGCAGCGCCTTGTAGTCTGTGAAATCAATGTAATCTGTTTTCTCTGCTTTTCGACGCAAACGCATGAGTTCGCCGTCTATTTCGCGGTAGCACGCAAGTTTGATGGTGACTTCCTTTCCCTTGCGGTCTTTGCCATAAATTTCGTGAACGGTATGACCGACGAACTGATACAGGAAACAGATCGCGGTCTGGGCAACATCATATCCATCCGAGACGATATAGTCTATCTCACTCATGTGGTGCAAGTCTTTGATGAGTCCGATATATAGCTTGTCCGCAACTTTAATATCGAACTTCTTGTGAGTGCGCAATGCCTGCAATGCGATCATCTCGCCCATGAGTTTGACGTTCTCGGTGGAGATAGGTTCTGCAAAGAGTTCGCCTTCATTCCGATACTTCCCGTTTGAGAACTTTGTGACTAACATTTCCATCTTAACACCTCTCGAATTGATTTGCCTTTTTCGGGCAACAGGCGGAGGTGCATAGGACGGTGATTAAAAAGCCTCTTCTCTTTCGGTCTGCGGAAGTCAACGGGACAAAGCCAAAATCGTTGCGTGTAAGTTGCAATTTATTTTCCTGACATGTGAAAAGCCGAGCAAGGAACCCCTTGTTCGGCTCAAAGTATTTATATAGGTGTTTTAAGCGACGATTTTGCGACCGTTGACGTCCGCGAGGAACTATGCTACCATAGCCGACCGAAAAAGACAAATCCGAGAGGGGGATCACTGCACGGGGATAAAGACGGAGCAAAAAAGAAAGCCCCGATCGTGATCGGGACCTTCCGGAAGAATGTTGTTGAAATAGATTTCGATCTTATCGTCGTACCAGACGATCTTCTGTACAAGAACATTGATGAGCATCAGCGGCTCCATGCGCAGCGCCTGTTCGTAATGTTCGCGTATCTGCGCCTCGGTGTACATGGCGGTCTGTTTGCTGCGTTCTATCAGGATAAGGCGTTCGAGTTCCCCCTGTCTGGCTTCCAATTCTTTCATGCGGCTCTGCGTCGTATTGTTCACGACGCCGCGTTCGATGGCGGATAGGAGGTTGCCGAGCGCCTTCCCGATCTTGTTCTGTTCTTTGAGAAGGAGTTCTAAAGAAGAACGTCCTTTGCATCGGCGTTCCTGTTCGGTAAGGATCCCTTCCACGAGCTGCGTCATGATGTCGGGCTCTTTCAGCCGTCCGATGACGGCGTCCAGGACAAGCTGTTCGAGCTTTTCTTTGCGGATGGACGACTTTTGGCAGTCATTGAGCCGTGCCTTTCTGCCCCTGCATTTGTAGTAGTATCTCTTACTGCCGTACAAGCCGGTGCTGCAGTCGGTAATAACGGGCTGACCGCAGTACCCGCAGAATAATTTTCCGCGGAGGAGGTAGACGACTTTCACGCTCTGTTTGCCCGCTTTATTCTTCGAGGTGATGGCGCGTACCTTCTCAAAAAGTTCCTTTGGGATGATCTGCGGGTACATATCGGTGATCACGTCCCCGCCGTAACGGTAGACGCCCGTGTATTTCTCTCTGCGAAGAATGTTGTAAAAGGTATTTTTCGTAAACGGCTTTCCTGCGCAGAGGCGGCCTTGCCGTGTGAGCTTTGTGAGGATATCGCACAGGCGCGCACCTTTGGCGTATTCGGAGAAGATAAAGCGGATGTTTTCTGCCGCTTCTTCGTCTATCACGATCCTTTGCCCGTCGAGCCGATAGCCGTAGGGGAGATACCCGCCCTGAAAATGACCTTTGAGCCGTGTTTCCCGCATCCCGCGCTTGATCTTCTGCGATAGCTCCGCCGAATAATACTGGTTCATGCCTTCCAGGAGGCTTTCCAGGATGATGCCTTCGGGAGTGTCGGGGATGTTTTCCATAGCGGAGACGACTTTCACGCCGTTGTCTTTGAGTGTTTTCTTATGGATCGCCGTTTCATACTTGTTTCGGGAAAACCTGTCCAATTTGTAAACGAGGATGACCTCCCAGCGCTTTTCGGCGCTGTCTTTTATCATACGCTGAAATTCGGGACGGTTGTCGTTTGTCCCCGTCATCGCCCTGTCGATATAGGTATCTGTAACGGCGATGCCGTTCCTTTGCGCATACTCTTCACATACGCGGAGCTGACCTTCGATGGACTGCTCCGTCTGGTTGTCGGATGAGTATCTGGCATAGATTGCTGCTGTTTTCAATTTTCATCACTCCTTTTGATAGATATTTCCGTCTTTCGACGGAGACCAAACAAACGGAAACGCATAAGCTGTCTGTTATCTGTCCTGTCACTTACTTTCCGTCAAGGGTTGCCGAAGGCAATGCACCTTGCCCTTGACGGAAAGGGCGTTTTCGTTTATATTCTCCGTCCGAAAGACAAATTTTAATTCGCCTTCGGCATTTTTTCGATCACTTCTTTGCTGACTTTGCCCATCACTTCTCCGTTTTTGATACAAGTAAAGTCGTCTGCAAGAACTGCTTTCCTGTCGTCTATCCCACAAGGGCAGAGAATGTCTTCGTCCATGACGTCCGAAACAAAATAGGTCGGCAGCTTCCCGCCATAAATGAGCCGTTCTCCCGATTTTTCTATGTACTTCATCAGATATCCGAGCGAATGTTGCACTTCCACAGGCGAGCCGAGCGCTTGAAAATCATTGCGCCCGTATCGTCCCAGGAAGTAGGTGTTCTGATGCGCCGTCTGCATGCAGTGGTCTTTGGTGCTGTAATCCCTTGTTTCCGTCAGCTCTCCGACCATCCCACCCGGCGGGATATAAAAGATGCCATGGAAATGTAATCTTCCGGTCTTTCCGCCGCGCTCCCATACGCCGATGTGTTTCCAGCCTTTGCGGGCGACAAGGTCTTTCAGGGTGTTGCGCAGGGACTTCCTGAATGTTTCCTCTGTATGCAGCTTATCCGAAAACGTAAACGTGCAAAAGAAATTCCAGTCTCTTTGCAGATTGACTTTCTTGGACAAGCGGGCTTTTCTGCGAATGGCGTTGGTCTGTTTGCGCTCATTGTGGCGCTCGACATAGGCTTTCCTTTGCTTTCTGTCCGGGATAACATCTTCCATGGCTTTCCGCATATAGGCTTTGCGTTCTTTTTTCGGAAGCTGTTGGCTCTCCTTATAAGCGGCTTCAAATTGTTCTCTCTGTTCCGTTTCCCGCTTGGATAGCGGACGGACAGGTCGTCGTCGCCTGCGTCCCTGCGGAAAGTTTTCCTTCGGGGTGGCGATGTAGTGGCTCCCGTCAAATGAGATCTTGGCTGCTTGGTACGGCATTGTTTTGTTCCTCCTCGGTTTTTATCATATCCTCCAAAAGCGCTGCGAAAAACGCCCGCGCCTCACAGGAGGAAAGCGCGGATACGGATGGTGTTCCGTGGCAGACGGCTTGGATCTTTTGTTCTTTCATGGTTTGACTCCCGCTGTTTTGTATGGATGGGCTTTATCTTACAAGCCAAAGTCGTAGGATTTCTCCGACTTTGAAAAATTTAGCATGAAAAGGTGCAGGATTTCTTCATCTTTCAGAAAAATTTTTTCTTACAAGATGATCGTACCACAAAAGCATATGAAATTGTACGGAGCGCATACGGGTGATTTCCCGCCGTTATCCCCCTAAAATGCGGACTGTTACGGACAAAAGGCGTACTTTATCTGCGCCAAAGACAAGGGGCAAACTGCAAGAGCGCCGCCGCGTGGAAACGGCGGTCCGCCAAGCGGGTCAGCGGCGGACGCCGTTCGCGGCGGCTTTGCAGCCGCCTCTTTTTTGACAAGCAAAAAGCAGGCCGAGTTGTCCGACCTGCTCGTATCGTTTTTACGGTTGTCTTTGGCGTGGCGTGTGCTTGGCTGCGGCGCGCGTCAGCGCGCCGCACTCGTCTATGCCAAGCACACGCCACGGTGCCAGATAATTTTTTTACTCATCAAAGCAATCAAGAAAGCGTATGAGCATCGGCGACATTGAAAAGCGGCTGTGTAATAAACAGGTCAAAATAGATATCACTTGGGAATGAATCGGTCAGGTATATTTTCCTATATACAATTTTCGTTCCTTTCGTGTCATGATAGGCGGAAACAAAAAGTTAAAAATTTTTTCAGAAATGGTATTGACAAAAGACGAAATGTATGATATACTGCAATTACTTAATAAGTTAAGTAATAGGAGGACAATCGAGGGAAAGAGAGAACAAGTCGGAGGAAAACATGAGTTGTAAACTGGCAAAATTAGCGCACAGCGCGATAAAAATGAAAAGATAAGGAGGCGTTATGAAAAGGAAACTGCTGCTTGGTTTGACTGCGCTTCTCGCGGTATCGGCGTTGAGCGTCGGTCTGGCCGCCTGCGGTCCGACAGAGGATGTGGATGACGGAAAACTCACCGTGACATTCTATGACGGCGAGACGGTCTTAAAGGAAGTCGAAGTGGACGAGGGCTCGACGGTGACGGAATATACGCCCGAAAAAGAGGGCGGATATACGTTCGTCGATTGGTTTGCAACGCCCAGCTTCAATCATCGCTTTGACTTCGAGGAACCGATCACCGAGGATACGAGCGTCTTTGCGGGTTTCTCGCTTTACGAAGAGGATACGCGCGAGTTTTACATCGTCGGTACGGGAACGAGCAAGTATCTTCTCGGGCAGGATTGGGGCAAGAACCTCACGGACGAACACAAACTCACCCGCGTCGAGGGCAAAAACGAGTACACCATCACCACCGACCTGATGGAGGGGGATGAATTCCAGTTCGCCATCAACGGGCTTTGGCACAACAAGCGCGGATACGGCTATCTTGCCGACAACAAGCTTGAGGACGGCACGCAGGTATTCAACGGAACGGGCGGCGGTCTCGGCGAAGTGACGTCCAAAGGGCAGAACATCCAGGTACTGCACTCGGGCAACTATACGCTGACGCTCAAGACATATCCGCATGAGGACTTCTATAATACCGACGATCCTTCTTATTCGGACGATCAGAAAGAAGTTTATAATTTCGGTCTGTTCGATCGGATCGAATGGGTGCGGAACGGCGATCCCGTCGATCCGCCTACGGTCGTTGTCGATTACTACATCAAGGGTGCGAACATCACCGGATGGCAGGATATGTGGAACAATGCCACCAAAATGACGAATACGGACGGCGTCTATACTCTGACCGTCTACCTGGAGCAGGGCGAGGAGTTCATGTTTGCCTCCACGAACACGATCGGCAGCGTGACTTCGAGCGGTACGGCTTCCGTTCTGGCGTCTGCGCTGGATGATGCAAGCAAAGATCTGTTTACGGGTGAGCGCAATATGGTCGCCGCCAAGACGGGGACATATACCTTCACCTATACGGAAGCGACGGGCGTTCTTTCGGCGACGATCGACGAGGAAGCCGTGCCCGAGGTGCGCGATTATTATCTGGACGGCACGTTTGCGGGCGCTTGGGGCGACACGCTGTACGGGCCTGAGGCAGACCGTAAGCCCGGGCCGAACGGGAGTTCTCTGTTCATCGACGACTATAAACTGACCGAAACTGCACCGGGCTCCGGGATCTACCAGATCCTCGGCGTGGAACTTCCCGCAGGGGCAGAGCTCATCATCCAGTCTTATAAGGCGGGAGCGGCGGAACCCGGACAGTGGAATACGGAAAACTATGCGCTGCTCGGAACGTATAACAGCACCTATCTGCTGCCGAAGCTTACGGATACGAGCGATTTCGGCGCAGTGAGCGCGACCAATAAAAATATTTTGGTCAAGACGGCGGGAACATACAACATCACCTTCGACAGCTATTCGCAGATGATCACCATCAACGACGGCTTCGATATCTACATCAAAGGCGGCATGAACAACTGGACGCATAACTATGCGGACGAATGGCGCATGACGCAGAATGCGGAAAACGAGATGCTGTATGAGATCACGGTAGAGTTTACGGCAGGGCAGGAATTCGGCTTTGCGCAGTATAACAAGGGCGAGGACGCTCCCGAACTTGCAGCATCCGGCGGGACGTTCCTCAACAAGACGAAAGCCGGCACCGCCGAGGATACCGCAGACTTTGTCCCGGATGAGGGTACGAACTTCAAGGCGAGCGTTTCGGGAACATACCGCGTCGTCTATGACGCAGAGAAGGATACCATCGACTTCTACAAAGTGACCGAGTGAAGTAAAGATCCCCGCCGCCCATATCCGGCGGCGGGGAGAACTTTTTTGGGTCAGATGCGGATAAAGTGATCGCTGTCGGCGACGACGGTGTGGCCGATCGCCTGCAGAACCGCATCCATGATCTTGGGCAGATATTCTTTCATCTGCTTTGAGTAGTCGAAGATGTTCAGCCGATCCTCCAAGACGTTCAGGATGCGCAGCAGAGAGGGCTGGGAGACGGCGACATTGTTCAGCTTCGGCAGCACTGCGGGCAGTTCATCGGGCTCGGAAAGAAAGATCGTGCCGGGGAGCGCGGAAAGAAGCTCTTCTTTGAGCCGTTCGTTTTCGGGAGAGATGGCAAGATAGGTGAAATCATCCTGAAAGTGCGCGGCTGCGGCTGCCTTGAGCTTTTGATAGTCGGTCGAGATCTGATAAAAAAACGGGTCGTCGATGAGGCAGTCGAGGGCGAGCACGGGGATATAATTTTCCTGAGCGAGCGCATGGAAGTCTTCATCCGACATATTCAAGCACAGGCAGGCGGAGGCGGGCAGGCGCACGTTGCGCTTATCTTCCGAATAGGAGAGCAGGAAGTTGTTTGCTTCGCAAAGAGGCTGAAAGGCGCGCATGAAACACAGCGTCTCCATGCCTTGCAGCCAGGAAACGTGTTTGGATGTGCGCAGCAGAATGGTGTTCGTGCGCAGCATATTCAGTTCGGAAGCATAGGGATTGGGCGAATAATTGAGATAGTTGATCGCCTGCAGCACTTTTTTCTTCGTCGCTTCGCTGATGTGTTGGTCGGGACGCTGGTTGATGACATACGAGACCGTTGCCGTAGAGACGCCGGCGAGCTTGGCGACATCCCGCATATTTGCACGGCGGTGCGTTAATTTTCCATCCTGATCCTTAGCAGCCATGAGAATACCGTTTTTTCCTTTAGTGTAACAGAAAAGAAAGGATATGTCAAGACCAATCATCGGAGGGGCAATTTGAACCGGCAAGCAATTTTACACATTCCCGACAGTCAATACTGCTATGCTTTGGCGTGCGATCGGGTAGAGCTGCGCCTGAGGACGTCGAGCGAGGACGTGTTTTCCGAAGTCGATGTCGTTTACGGAAATAAATACGATTATCACCTGAAAAGAGAGCGTGCGGTGATGCAAAAGCAATTTTCGGACGGGACATTCGATTACTATTTCGTCCGCCTTTCGCTCAAAGACGTACGGTTCGTCTATGTCTTTGAACTGCACGAACGGGAGAAGATATATTATGTTTCGGAGGACGGAGTGAGTGAAAGCTATGACTTCAAGCTTGCTTACTACAACTCCTTTCAGCTGCCGTATATCAACCGATCGGATGTCATGCCCGAAGTGGAATGGATGAAGAGCGCGGTATTCTATGAGATCTTCATCGACCGGTTTTTCCGCGGCGACACCCAAAAAGAGGATGCCTATATCAACCTGAAATGGGGCGATCTCCCGCATCCGAAGAGCTTTGCGGGGGGAGACCTCGCGGGCATCCGTCAGAAGCTTGGCTATCTCAAAGGGCTGGGCGTCACGGCGCTCTATCTGACGCCCGTATTTTGCTCCGTCTCCAACCACAAGTACGATATTTACGACTATTACGAGATAGATCCGCAGTTCGGCACGAAGGAAGAACTGCGCGGGCTCGTCAAAGAGGCACACGCGCTGGGGATCCGCATCGTGATGGATGCCGTGTTCAACCATTGCAGCGAACGCTTCCCGTATTTTCAGGACGTGCTCCGCAACGGGAAGGCTTCTCCTTATTTTGATTGGTTCATCATCCGTGGGGATAAAGTGGACGCGGAAAAGTGCAACTACGAATGTTTTGCCGCCTGCACTTATATGCCCAAGCTCAATCTTTCCAACGAACAGGCCAAGGCGTATTTCATCGATGTGGCGCTGTATTGGATCAGAGAATACGGCATCGACGGCTGGCGGCTGGATGTGTCCGATGAGATCTCCCACGATTTCTGGCATGATTTCCGCAAGGCGGTCAAGGCATACGATTGGGATATCGTCATCATCGGGGAAAATTGGCATGATGCGCGTCCCTATCTTTGCGGAGACGAGTACGACGGGATCATGAATTATGCCGTGACCAAGGCGCTGCTCGACTTTTTTGCAAAAAAGACGCTCGATGCGAAGCAGTTCGCCGAGCGGATGAGCGCGCTGTATGTGCGGAATACCCGTCAGGTCAACAACATGATGCTCAACCTGCTCGACAGCCACGATACGCATCGGTTTTATACCGAGACGGGAAAAGATACGGATGCGCTCCTCTGCGCGCTCGCCGTGATCTTTCTGCATACGGGCGCGGCGTGCCTCTATTACGGTACGGAGATCGCGCTGGAAGGAGGTTACGACCCCGATTGCAGGCGCACGATGGATTGGGAAGCGGCAGGGAAGGGGACAAAGATACAAGAACTCGTCCGCAGATTGGCGTCCCTTCGCAGGAAGGAAGCCGTTCGCAGCGGAGAGATCGCCTTTTCCGGGGAAGACGGCATCTTTATTCTGGAACGGAGAGGGGAGAGCGTCCTGCGCCTGTATGTCGACCGATCGGGGGGACACAGATGCGTGCCGCAGGGCGAAGTGCTCCTGGCATACGGCTGGGAGGGCGGCGTGTTCACGGGAACGGGATTTATGATCGAGGAGGTCGCGTATGAATAAATTTATTACAGCATTTTCCGTCCATATGGCGGTGATCCTCGCGCTCATCGTGTCCATCGGCACGGTCGCGACCCTGTCGAAAACGCAGGGGGAAGGGGCAGAAAAGTTTACGGGAGAGCTGGAACGCAACGTCACCATCCGCATCCTGGAGAACGATACCGCCATCAAGCAGGGATACTTGAAAGAGCTGCTCGACGCGTTCAATGAAGCGTACGCCGAGTACGGGATCGTCGCGGAAGATGCGAACATGGATCAATACAGCGATCTCGAAAACGACGGGCCTTACGGCAAGGGACCGGACGTTCTGTATCAGCCCAACGATCAGCTCATGCGCTATGTGCCGGACAGGCACATCCTCCCGCTGCCCGTGGAAGAGCTCGACTGCTACGAGGCGGTGGGACAGGCGGCTTGGGACGCATATTACACGAAAGTCGGCGCCAACGAGTATTATTTCGGGGTGCCTGTCAATGTGCAGGGCCCGCTTCTCTATTACCGCAAAGACCTTCTGCCCGAAAACTGGCAGGAAGAGTGGGATGAAAACGACAACGAAATCCCCGATATGGTAGAGAGCTGGAATAAACTGTACGAGTTTTCTTTGGAGCGGCGGCAGGGTAACGAGAAATTCGGATATATGCGCTCCTTCTTGGAGCCGTACTTTTCCGTGGGCTATCTATACAGCTACGGCGGATATTCCTTCGGGAACAACAATACCGATCCCACGGACATCGGTTACAGCGCGG
This sequence comes from Candidatus Gallimonas intestinigallinarum, assembly GCA_944338075.1. Taxonomy (GTDB): domain Bacteria; phylum Bacillota; class Clostridia; order Christensenellales; family Borkfalkiaceae; genus Gallimonas; species Gallimonas intestinigallinarum. The sequence continues at coordinate 133,828 of CALVLM010000001.1, forward strand.
GCGAGGCGGAAAAGGGCGGCTGGGTGATCCGTCAGCTCGCCTCCGCCATGAACGAGTGGTGCATCGACGACACGATCACCGTCAACGCCTATTCCAAGCTGGGGGACGGCAGTTACTTTGCGACGATGACGACGCCCGACGTCTATACCATGTTCATCGACGAAATGATGAAGAACGGCATGACGCGCGCCGAAGCGGAAGAAAACCTTGTGACGGCACCCATCCCCATGCTGCCGAAGAGCGGGGATCTCACGGAAGAAGACCCCGAACTCATCCCCAGCAAGATGATGGGCGGCGTCAACGGGTATGCGATCAGCTCTTATACCAAAGCGCCCAACGCCTGCCTTGCCTTTGTCGATTTTGCCACAAATTACGAGATGATCAAGCGGCGCAACGAGCTGTTGGGCATCGCTCCCGCGAGAGCGGACGTCGCACAACAGATCGGCGGGCTTTCCGAAGTCATCCAGAACAATCTCGAAGAAGGCAATATCGTCATCATGCCGTCTATCCGCGAAAATGCGCAGATGTGGACCCCTTTGCAGACGCTCTTTACCGATCTTGCCAAGGACCCCTTCCGCGATGCGGGCGAGATGAAGTATGACAGCCTGGATAAGATCAAAGCGGCGCTGGAACGGGTAGATCAACAGGTGTATGATGCGATCCATACGCTGAAATGACGGAGGGAGAAGATATGACGCATCCAAAAGTCAGAAAGCAGCATTTCAAAACGGTCAAAGAGATCGTGAAGCGTGCAAACGGAAAGGTGGTCTGCTCTGCCTGCATCATGGGGCTCGGGCAGTTCCTGTATCGGCAATGGGCAAAGGGGATCTTGTATCTTCTCATTCAGATCGCTGCCATTTGTTTCTTTGTGTTCGTCGGGGCGGAAGCGATCGCGGGATTCTTTACGCTGGGGACCATAGAGTCCAATGCGTGGTACGGGATCGAAGGAGACAATTCCGTCATCATGATGCTGATGGGGATCCTCGCCTTTATCGTGCTTGCGATCTATCTCTATTTTTACTATGCCAACATCAAAGACGCATACGCCATGCAGTGTGCCGTGGAACAGGGCAAAAAGCCGAGGACGCTCAAGGATGAGATGCGCAGTATGCTCGACGATAAGTTTTACAAGACGGCGCTCTTTGTCCCGATCATCGGCGTGTGCATCTTCAACGTGCTGCCCATCGTGTTCATGATCCTCATTGCTTTCACCAACTACGGTCCGGACGTCAAACCGCCCGTGCTTATCGACTGGAAGGGGTTTGAAAGTTTTATCAAGGTCCTGACGCTGGGGCAATTCGCTCCCACGTTTTTTAAGATCCTGCTCTGGAACATCGTCTGGGCGGTCTTGTCTACGGCGCTCAACTATTTCTGCGGGCTCGGGATCGCACTGCTTTACAACAAGAAATGCGTCCGCGGGAAGGCGTTCTGGAGGATGTTCCCCATCCTCGCCTACGCGGTGCCGGGGTTTATCACGCTGCTCGGCTTTAAGTTTATGTTCTCCTACGGCGGGCCCATCAACCAGATGATCGTCGAGGCGGGCGGAAAGGCGATCGGCTTTTTGGATCTCGACGCCAAGTGGTCGGCGCGCGCGATCGGTCTTGTCGTCAACTGCTGGCTGAATATCCCGAGCAGTATGCTGCTGGCAACAGGCATCCTGAGCAACATGAACCGCGATCTCTATGAAGCGGCAAAGATCGACGGAGCAAGCGCGTTCAAGCAGTTCACGGCGATCACCCTTCCGTTCGTGGTATTTGCAACGACCCCGATCCTTATCTCGCAGTTCATTGCGAATTTCAACAATTTCGGCATCTTCTATTTCCTGCGCGGCGGCGGTCTCATTGCAGACGGGTATTTCCTCGCAAGCGATACCGACCTGCTCATCAACTGGCTGTATAACTTGTCGATCTCCAACGATTATTATTCCATCGGCGCGGCGATCAGCATCATCATCTTTTTGTTCACGTCGGCGGTCTCTCTGGCAGTCTATGTGCTGTCTCCCAGTTACAGACAGGAGGATACTTATCAATGAAGCACATCAAGATAAGACATACGGTCGATACCGTCATCACTTATATCATCATATTGGCGATCAGTCTGGTGTTCCTCTTTCCTATCCTGTGGCTGCTTCTGGCATCGTTTTCGAGGTCGGGTTCGCTGTATTCCTTCGACGGCTTTTTTCCGACGGAGTACAGCTTCGACAGCTTTAAGAAGCTGTTTACGGATACGGCGCTGTATAATTATCCGAGATGGTTCGGCAATACGCTGTTCGTTGCCTCGATGAGCTGCCTGTTCGGAACGGTATTGACCATCCTCACGGCATACTGTATGTCCCGTTATCGGTTCAAGAGCCGCAAAGCGCTCATGAAAACGACGCTCGTTCTGGGAATGTTCCCCTCCTTCATGGCAATGACGGCGGTGTATCTTCTCATGACGCAGTTCAACCTCATCAACAGCCATTGGGGACTCATCCTGATCTACTCCTCCGGTGCGCCGATGGGGTATATGACGCAAAAAGGCTTTTTCGATACCATCCCCAAATCCATCGATGAGGCAGCGCGGATAGACGGGGCGACCAACGCGCAGGTGTTTTTGCGCATCACTCTGCCGCTCGCTTCTCCCATGATCGTCTATACGCTGCTCTCCTCCTTTGTGTGGCCGTGGAGCGACTTCATCCTCCCTCAGCTGCTTCTCAAAGAGAAAGACCTCTATACCGTTGCGGTGGGCTTGATGTCTTTGGGCGACGACGAGTTTGCCCGTTTCGCGGCAGGATCGATGTTTATCGGGGTGCCGATCATTGTGATGTATTTCGCACTTTCTAAGTTCTTGATCAGCGGCCTTTCGGCGGGCGCGGTCAAAGATTGAGTTGGTTTTGCCGAAACGATCGGTGCGTTGTGTCTGCCGACAAGGAGAAGCGGACAGCATTCAAAACGTATTAGGACTTCATTCGATTCCTTTTGAAAATTCTGTAATTCAGATAAGGGATCTGCGAATAACGGATGGTGTATAAAAGCAGCATCGGAAGGGCGATCGGTTAAACAGAAGTACGGAAAATGCTGAACAAAATGTTCCGCAGAGTATTCAAAGCGATAGGATATAATTTTTGTTGTTAAGAAAGAGGGACGGCTGTGTGTCTGCAGTCCCTTTTTCTATACGTCGATTTAGATTGTAACCGCTTCGGCGTCTATGTGATGCTCACCTTTTTGGAAGTCAACGGCATCCGCCTGAACGCGACCGACGAAGAACTCGTCGAGATCGGGCTTTCCCTTGCGCAAAGCGAAATGAAATACGAAGAACTCCTCAACTGGATCTTGCAGCACAAGATCTGACCCTACAACATCATCCTATGGCAGCCTTTCAAAGGCTGTCTTTTTTATTTTACGGAGGTAATCATGAAACCGTTCAAAACACAAGCTCATATCCATTCCCTCAATGGAAAAATGGACGAGATCACCGTACTCAAAAAGGTCGGCGAGAACAACTACATCGTGGACCACAAGGGCGTGAAGTGTCACGCTCTTTTTAATTGGTTCAACGGAACGTACTACGCAGACGACGTTTACGGAATCGTCAAGGAGGATGAATACAATGGCTAAAATCGAAGAATTAAAGAAGTACCTTACCCACGAATTTTCATCGGGCCTTTATACCGGCGAAGATTACAGGACGTTTCAAACGAAGTATCTGAATTACTTGCGTTCTCTTTGCAAGGAAAATCATTGGCAGCTCGTCAACGTGGGGAAAAATCACTACTGCTTTTCGGCGTTCATCAAGAGCGCGGAAAACAAGTGCGTGTATCTCTCCATTTCGGACGTGCGCTATTTCACGAACGAATGGTACGGGCATATCCTTATCCGCACGGCGAAAGACGAACAGGACTACCGCGGCGGGTTCAATCACTATACGACGCTGGACGCCCTGTCTACAAAAGCCGCCGAGCTTTTGGACGACTTACCCTTTTGAGGAGGCGAGAAATGAAACTCAACTTACAAGCAACGACAAAAGAGGAACAAAAGGTCAAAGCATACTTGGAGGCGAATGCCTCCGAGGTGCTTGCCGAAAAGATCAACGGCGGCGTGCGCATCCAAAAGGACGGCAAGACGCTTATCAACAAAAAGACGCTGGCGGGTTTTATGAGATATGCCTGCGACGAGGCGAAAAAGCAAGCGGAGAAAGGCGCGTCGTCCGCCTGTATCGACGATGATACCGTGTACGGCTGGGCGGTGCATTACTTCGAGGAAGATTCCATCGAAGGCACACTCTACAACGAGGACGGCACCGAATATAAGGCACCCATGCCCAAAACGAAGCCCGTACCGGCCAAACCGATGCCACCCATGCCAAAGCCCAAACCGCAGCTCTCCATCTTCGACATGGTATCGGCAAACAAGCCCGCCGATGAGGAAAACGAAGAATCGGACGACGAGCCGACAAATGATGATTATGCAGAAGCCGCAGAAGCTCTTGCCGAAGAAGAAAAAACGAAACCATCCAAACGAACGGTCTCTCCCATGTACCTAAAATATCTGGACGCGCAAGGAAAATATCCGCACGCCGTTGTCGCCATGCGCTTGGGCGACTTCTATGAGGTGTTCGGAAAGAACGCGGAAATGCTTGCAGACGAGCTACATCTCACCCTTACGGGACGCGACTGCGGGCTGGAAAGCCGCGTGCCGATGGTCGGTTTTCCGTACCATACTGCGGAGATGTACTTCGGCAAAATCCTGAGCAACGGGCATACGCTCGTCGTCATGGAAAACGGCGATGAAGTGCGCGAACTGCCTGCCGAACAAAACGTCGATCTTGAAACGGGCGAAATACTCTCCGAAGAAGAGATGCGTGAATTTGACGGTGATATGGAAGAACCCGACCTTGCGGACTACGAACCGGATATTTCCGCTTTCGATACGGAAGCGCTCGCCGTTCTGGATGAAATGTTCGGCAACGAAATTACATTGAGGTGAAAACCATGACAGAGAAAGACATCAAACCCATTCCCAACTACATTCTGAAAGAGATCCACAAGCGGGATATGAAAATATACCCGTGGCAGGAGAACATCGTGCGGTTCTATGCCTATCTGACCGTATGGAAGAAGGAACTTGTCAAAGTAACGGTTGCCGTTTCGACGATCAAAGGCAAGCAATGGGCGTGCAAGCAGGTCGCCGTACACGGCATCCATTCCCCGAAATGCTATGTCCGCGATATGGAGTACAACTATCTTGGTCACGGCTTTAACGTCGGCTGGTACGCGGAAGAATTACAATCACAGCAGAAACGTTTCGAGGACGGTAAGTGGTATGCAGCCGATACCCGCTATTACGATCCGTATGCTACGCTCATCAACCGCGGCGTTGTAGGCAAATTCCCCGAATACAAGTACAGTGCCTATCAGCTCTATAAAGGCAGGGACATCATAAATTACCTGCGCATCTACGAACAGTACCCGCAGACGGAGTATCTTCTGAAACTCGGTTTGGGCGCGTATGCCGAAAACCGTTCCTTGCTTAAAAAGATAGCAAAGGACAAGGCGTTCCGTAAATGGGTTGCTCTCCACAGAAAGGAACTCGCCCTGCCGTGGGGAAACAGCTATAACTTTACCACCATTACGCAGGCATACAAGACGGGGCTTCCCTTGAAGGACGTGAGCCACTTCCTCTTCCGCAAGAAACAGTTTGAACGGCAGCCGGGGATGTCGCCCATCCGCGAGCTGTTTCAGAGCTGGGAACTCAAAGCGTATTTTGATTACACCGAAAAACAAAATATTTCCGACCGTCTTTATCTCGATTATCTGAACGCCTGCAACAAACTCGGCATTGATATGAGCTTGAAGCAGAACAGGCTGCCGAAGGACTTCATGTATTGGCACAATTTACGCATCGATCAGTATGCGGAGCAAAAGGCGATCGAGGAAGCAAATAAAAAGCAGGAACTCATGCAGAAGTTCTCCGAAGTTGCCGAAAAGTATCTCCCTTTGCAGCATAACAAGCGAAGCGCCTTTATCTGCGTGATCGCTAAATCGCCGACAGACCTTATCCGTGAAGGAGAATTCCTGCATCACTGCGTCGGGCGGATGCAATACGACCTGCGCTTTGCACAGGAAGAATCGCTTATCTTCTTCATTCGTACAAAGGAGCAGCCGGAAAAGCCGCTCGTCACGCTGGAATACTCGCTCAAAACCCATAAAGTGCTGCAATGCTATGCAAGCCACAATAAAAAGCCTGACGACGATATCCTGCATTACGTCAACAAAGTCTGGCTGCCGTATGCAAACAAAACCATCAAAAAACTTGTCGCGTAACAGGAGGAAATCATGAAAAACTATCTCGACGAAATCTACACCGTATCTGAATTCCAACGCGATCATCCCGCGCTTGCCGAAATAGCAGAACGGGCGCTTAATTACCTCAAACGTTACCGTCCCAATAGTGCGGACGCGACATTTATCGTCATCGAAGTCGAAGGCTACAAATGCGTCGCCTATCTTACGGACGAGTTCAGTCCCTATACACTCGGAGAAATGATAGCGCCGTTCGACAAAGACCGTGTTTATCCGTTGCAAGAACTGGTAACACAATACGCTTTCAAACGATATCACTGACAGGAGGAAACACTTATGGCAAACTATTTCCGCATCACCGCTTACCACCCCGCAAAGAACATCTGCGCTATCTTCGACAGCAACGGGCGCTTTGAAAAGCTCTGGCAGTTTTCGGCATATCTCGTCCAAAAAGGCTTCAAGATCGTCGAAGTCGGCGCGGACGATAAATTCCTCGACGGAAATATCCAGAAGGCTCCTGCGGGCACACAGCTGCTTGTACGGGCTTGCGCGAAGGGCTCACCACAGAGGAATGGAAACGCCGTCACGGTGCAAGGCAGAAGCTATGAGGTGACGCCATGACAAAGCGCGAAATTTGCGAAAGCCACGAGCCGATCGCCTATTTCAGCGGCTTGGGCGGGCTGGAGGTCAGACATATCGAATGCGGGATAAACGACTACCTCTATCTTATTGCCGACGCATGGAACGGCAAGAAAAGCTATCACAAATGCAAAATACATTAGCCGCGCTTTCCGGGTTTCCCAAAGGAGCGGTAAAGACAATCACCTGTGACAGAGGGGGCGAGTTTGCCTGTTGGAGAGAGATAGAGAAAGCCCTACACTGTGATATGTACTTTGCGGATCCATATTGTGCATGGCAGAAAGGAACGAACGAAAACTTAAACGGACTGCTCAGAGAATTTTACCCCAAGGGAAGAAACCTTTCGAGGGTGAGCCCTGCAACATTAAAAAAGAACCTGGCGCTTATAAACGCCAGGCCAAAGAAAGGTTTGCACTACCACACACCGCAAGATTTATTTGAACGAAATCTCTCTGAGTGTTGCACTTGATTTGACAATTCACTTAAACGAAATTCAATCGCAGGATTACCGGTCAGCTTTTTTGAGAACAGGATGCCCGGAGATCTTTTACCGTATTTCCTTCGATGATCTTGAAGGGGACATAGATTTTGTTGGCGACCTGTTTTTCTGCAATCGTTTCGAGCAAAGTTTCAAAGGCGATCCTGCCGATCTCTTCCTGATCCTGATAGACATGCGTGAACAGCGGCAGCGTCACAGATTCATAGGAGTCAAACATAATGAGCGAATAGTCGTCCGGAACGCTCTTTCCGATTTCGTGCAGGGCGGTCATGAGCAGGCGCGTGACGGAGAATTCCGATGAGATCAATGCCGTCAGTCCGGGATTTCCCAGTAAAAAATCCTTGATAATATCAATGTCGCGCCGTGCGACCTCGCTGTCATTGGAGGAGTGAGGGCTCGTGATCGTATTCAGGATCTGGTAGTCCTCTGCATCTTTGCGGTTGGTGATATACATAGAGGAGAAGCCATCCAGGCGCTCCTGAACGGAGGAGGTGTTTGCCTGCGGACTGCACAAGAATCCGATCCGTTCATGTCCCTTGTCAAAGAGATATTGCGTGACTGCCTGTGCCGCTTCAAAATTGTTTGTGCTGACGCTCGGGATGTTGAAACCTGCGAAATAGCGGTCGACAAGGACGATGGGGAACTTTCGGAAATGCAGTTTGACAAGGGTTTCATTGTAAAACTCGCTGTGAACGGGCTGAATGATGATCCCCTCAACCCCGAATGCAACAAGGTCGTTGATTGCCTTTGTTTCTTCCTGCAGAGAGTCGATTGAATTTTTGAAAATTACATGGTATCCGTGCGCCGCAGCGGTGCGCTCGACGACCGTCAGAATATTCAGTCCAAAGCTGTAGGCAATATTGCAGAGAATGAGACCGATGGTATGCTGATGTGGTTTAGTGGGGATGGTCTCCACAAACGTTCCGCGCCCCGGCGTGCGTGATATATAGCCTTCCTTTTTCAGAAGCTGCATGGCCTTCTGTATGGTAATGCGAGATACAAAGAATGCATCGGCAAGTTCCATCTCGGTGGGAAGAAGCGAACCGGCCGGATACTTGCCCAAAATGATATCTTCTTTGATTTTTTTATAGACTTCCATGTAGAGCGCGTGTCTGTTTCCTTCCTGTTCCTTCATATAATCACCCGTAAATGAACTATTTGAACTTATTATAGCATGAAACGATCATTACGTCAACCAATTTTTCTGTAATAAAATTTACTTTGTTATATTAAAATTATAATGATATAAAAAATGATATAAAACGATATAAAACTATTGAAATAGAGATTATTTTATGGTATCGTATAGGCAGAGTGAAAGGATCAAGGAGGAAAACAATGAAGAGAAACGCGCTGAAAAGCATCGCTGCGTTTGCGCTCGGAACCGTCATGCTCGGCTCCCTTGCGGCCTGCGGCGGAAACAATCCGAACGATTACGCCGAATATGATGAGAACGGAAATCTTATTCTCACCATCTGGGCGCCCGATCAGTATGCGGGCGGCCAGGTGCGCGCACAGTTCCAGGCTTTTATCGACAAGTTCAATGAAACGGAGGAGCTTCAGGAGCTTGGGGTCACGCTGCAGTTCCAGCCGATGAATCAGCTTCCAACCTCGCTGCGCACGGCATGTATGTCCGGCCCCACAAGAATGCCGGATATCGTCATTTGGGACAGATTCTCCACTCCGTCCAATACGAGCTTTTTGCTTCCGCTGGACGATCTCATTCAGGAAGATGCGATCGACACGACCAAATTTTTGGCTGAAGCATATGATGAGCTGACTGTGGATGGCGTACAGTACGGTCTCCCGCTTGACGCCGATCCTTGGGGGATCTATGTGAATATGGATCTGGTGAATACATACAATGATACCGCTTCCGAAGCGGACAAGATCGATGTTGATTCGCTCGATACCTGGACGGAACTGCTCGACGCAGCGGAAAAACTCACGGAGCGCGACGGAAGCAATGTCACGCGTTCCGGTCTTAACACGACGAGTGCGGACGGACAGTTTTTCTCGTTCATCTACACGGGGACGGGCGAACTCATCAACACGGATGAAACTGATCCGAATTACGGTGATACCGTCATGAAGGAGAGTGCGGCGGAGATGCTCTCGGACGGGCAGTCCCTGCGTGTGTACGATACGCTCGCCTTCTTCAATGAACTCTATCATAAAAATTTGTGCAATACAGGCCACGGCGGCACAGATGCATTCGGGAACGGCCTTTGTGCCATGACGTATGGTTCTCTCTACTTCCCTCAGGAGCTTTCCGCTTATTCGCTTGAGAACTACAAGATGCTCCCTTATCCTGCACGGGACAGGACGTATGTTCAGGGAGAGGACAGCCCTCAGGTGCTCGATCCTGCAGCGACCGATGCGAGCGGTATGGTAAACGGACAAGTCGGCGGAATGCTCGGCGGATATGGTCTTGCGATCCCGCAGCCCATCTATGAGAACATGCGTACCGAAGAGTGGCGTACGCATGTAGATAAGGCTTGGGAAGTTATCAAACTGTGGCTGATGAACGACGAGATCAATGAACTCTATTTTACCGAAAACGGTGCGATCACCTGCCGCCAGGATCTGTGGACAAATGAATTTTACACTGAAAATACGGGAGTGATCGGCGATATCCTGCCCTATATCCAGAACTATAAGATGCGGCCCAGCGTTGCGGGTTATGAGACGTTTGAGTCGAGCGTGGTTCGCTCGGAGATTCAGTCGCTGCGAGAGGGAAGTCAGACGGTTCTTACGACCTACAGCGATATTCGTTCAATGGGCAACACTTTGCTCCGTCAGGCGCAGGGGAGGGCTTAAATGAAAGGGGCAAGCAAGCTTTCTATGAAGGCGCGCAGGAATGTACTCGGCTACGTCTTCGTGCTCCCGGCATTGCTTTGTTTCGTCGTATTTGTACTTGTTCCGCTCATCCTCTCTCTTGTCATCAGCTTTTATACGACCGACATGTTCTTTACGAACATGACGCCTACTGGCTTTGATAACTTTGCGCGCGTGTTTCAGGATTTACTGTTTTGGCGCGCCATCGGAAATATTCTGCTGTACACGCTGATGGCAGTTCCGCTCAATGTCATTCTTGCTCTTGTATTTGCGTCCCTCGTCAACAGCAAGATCCGCGGCGTGAAACTTTTCCGGGTTTTGTTCTATCTGCCCAGTATCACCAGTACGGTTGCGGCGAGCATTGTTTGGCTCTGGCTCATGAATCCCGCTTACGGACTTTTGAACAACATCCTGACATCCATCGGACTGCCTGCCGCTACCTGGCTGACGCATTCAAGCACCGCGCTCGTATCTGTGACCATCATCACGGTATGGCAGGGTGTCGGCGGAAACATGATCATATTCGTTGCAGCGCTGCAGAACGTTCCCGTTCAGTTATACGAAGCGGCAAAGCTGGACGGTGCCGGGCCGCTGACGATCTTCTTCCGGATCACGCTCCCCATGCTTGCGCCGACGATGTATTTCATCCTTACGATGACGCTCATCGGTGCGTTCCAGCTCTACGACCAGGTCTATGTGCTGACGGAGGGAGGGCCTGCAAATTCTACGCTGACGCCGGTGTATCTCATCTGGCAGAACTCCTTCGGAAACAATGCGGGCGCACAGGCGGGATATGCTGCGGCGCAGTCGTTCATCCTCTTTATTATCATTATGCTCGTGACGGTCATTGTGCGGCGGTTTGACCGTGACAGCACAAAGGAGGCGCGCTGATGGAAGCGGTATCGGAAGAAATGAAGCAGAAGGTGCCTGAATCTGAGATGCAAGAAGATTTCGGAAAACGCGATGCCGGGCGCGATCACCGCAAAAAGATTACGCGTATCGTCGTTACCCGCACTTTGCTGTATATCCTGCTCATCTTTTTTGCGGTGGTCATGTGTCTGCCCTTTTATTGGTCGATCATAACCTCCATCCGGGCGGAAAATGAGATCCTGCGCCTCCCCGTTACATGGTTCCCGGAAGTCTTTACATGGAATCATTATCGTACAGTTTTTGAGACGATCCCGTTCTTTGAGATGCTGTTGAACAGCTTTATCACGACGCTTGTCGGCGTGGCGACCAACCTGTTTTTCGGCTCTCTTGCGGCATACGCGTTCTCCAAGATACGGTTTTCGGGACACAAGGTCATCTTCAACATCATGCTCAGTTCGATGATGATCCCCGGCGTCATAACGCTCATTCCCACATTCTTTGTGCTGCTTCGGTTTCCGCTTGCGGGCGGAAACGATCTGTTCGGACAGGGCGGTATTGGTTTTTACGACAATCTTGCCGCCGTGTTCCTGCCCGGAGCGGTAGGCGTCTACGGGATCTTTTTCATGCGGCAGTTCTTTGTGTCTCTTTCCGACGAAATGGCGGAGAGCGCGCGCATTGACGGAGCGGGGGAGTTTATCATTTTTTTCCGGATCTATCTTCCGCTCGTCCTTCCGGGATTGCTCACGCTCGGGATCTTCACGTTCCAGAGCGGCTGGAACAATTTCATGTGGCCGAACATCGTGTTGCAGAGTCCGGAGAACCAGCTCCTTACAATGGCGTTCAAGTTCTTCAAGACACCGACGGAAGTGGATTACGGGCCGCTGATGGCACTCTCCGTTCTGATGGCGGTTCCCATTCTCATCCTCTTCGTATTCATGCAGAAATACTTTGTCCAGGGCGTTGCTCTGGGCGGCGTAAAAGAGTAACCAAATCACAAATCGAAAGCAAAAATCAGGAGGGAAACTATGATGAAGGCAAAAAAGAGCCTGATTGCAGGGGCATCCGTGCTCGGGCTGACATGCTGCATGGCTGGTTCCATGCTGTGCACCGCAATCATTCCCGCGTCTGCGGCGGATGCGTTTGCGGCGGATTCGGAGGGCAGTGCGATCTTCCTCGGCGGGCAGTCGGAGGAGAATATCCTTGCCGCTCTCAACGCGAAGGTCGCAGAGATCAACGAAGGGATCCAGCAGGTTCTGGATGCAGGCGGCGATCTTGCAACCGCTTATGCGCAGGGGGAGATCCTTGCTTATTCGATTGCTTCCGGAAGCAACGGACTCATCGATTCGGACAACAAGCGCAGCGGTTGGAAGGTCTGGGATTCGGCGCCCCTGCTCGACCTGAAATTCATCAATGCCGGCTACGGCGGCTGGGGCGACAACTATGTCAGCGCCCTGCAGTATGACGGCGTCAAAGACACGGCATATCTCGTGACGGGCGAATTTGCGCAGACGTTTTACAGCAGCAACAATAAACTCGGCACGGCTTTGAGCGATGCTTTTGCCGTGACGGGTGCTGACGAACAGGTCATCAAATATCAGAACTTTACGGGCGGCTATATCAAATCCGAAGGCGGCAGCGCAAGCGTTGTGTGGGATAAAAACGTCGTCGTCAACGAACAGAACAACGGCGTCAACGAAGTGGCTGCCGATGCGACGGCAACCGGCTATGTGGGTGCGCCGACTTCCGACGTCATCAATGCGGCGGGCGGTCAGGCGGATTCCGGAAAGAAAGTCGCAGATGCGTTTGTCGCTGCCTATGAGGCATATGCGGAGGAGGGCTTCAACGTCGGCTATCCCTTCTCGGGCGTTTCCACAAAGTATACGCTCACCACGCAGGATTTCCGCAACGGCGACAGCGTTTCCGCTCCTTGGGGCGGCGACCGCAGCAACTGGGCGTTCCTTGCCTATAACTATGAAGAGGGGCGCGCATATCTCATCAGGGATGAATTCCAGTATGTGTTTGAGAACGGCGGGGGTTGGCAGGCTACGGCCAAGACGCTCGGCGATCCCATCGGGGACGATTTCCTTGCGACGGACGGAAACCGCTATCAGAATTTCTCCAACGGATACATGAAGGCAACGGGAGCGGAGCCGCAGAACACCAATGTTGCGGAAGTCGTGATCGGCAAGAACGTCGGCGCAGACGGCACTGCGTCGGACATCAGTCTTTCCGACAGAATCGGACGCCTGGGCGCGGCCGTCACGGATGATGTGATCCCCGAAGGATATGATGCACAGTCGCTTTCGCAGGCGTTCCGTCAGGCCTATGAGGATAAAGTGGAGTATGCGGACGGCGAGGAACTGGCGGGCGTTGAGCTTGTGACCTATGCCAACGGTTACCTTGCACAGTCCTACAACGACAACAAGGGCGCTACGCATATGCTCGTCTACAGCGCCGCGTCCGATGACTTTGTCTATCTTCGCCCTGCGGTCGTCTCCGCCATGACGAGTGCGCTCGGCGCGCCCTCCGGGGAGCGTATGGAAGTTGCCGCAACGGACAGGCAGTCCATCTATGCCTATCCCTTCGCAAACGGCTATATCCGTCTGACGGTCAGTGAACAGCAGTCCGTCGTCGGCGGCGAAGTCGTCACCGTCATCAATGAATCTGCGGTCGCGTTGGAAGGTGCCGTATATGATGCAGAGAAAAATTTCTTTGAGTCGGTAAGCTATTCTGAAAATATTACCGCGGATACGATCAAGCACGAGAGCAGCGGCGACAATAAATCTGTGGATGAGGCATACTGGGACATCTGGGGAGTGGAACAGCCGGACGATGAGACGATCGCAGGCGCATTCCGCACAGCATACGATGAGGCATTTGCGCTCGGATTCTCCGCGGGGCAGCCTTCGGCAGACGGGATCCTGTTCTGGAAGTCCGGAAACTCCGGTGTCATCAAGCTTACGCTCAAGGGCGGAAACGGGAATTCCAACTTCTGGAGCGACAATACGCTGATGACCTACAATCCCTATGACGGAAAGGTGTATATTACGACCGGCCTTATTGGCAACACATATGCAACGGACGGCGCCTCCGGCAACGGCTGGGCTACCACCGAGATGCTTGTAAACTCCGTAACAGGTACCATCGTGCAGCAGTTTGACATTACGGACAGCGTGGTAACGCACCGTATGATTTACATCATCGTAGAGAACGGAACGGCCTCCAAAGTCCCCGGCGAGTACGATTTCGAAGCGAATGCAAACGGCGGTCAGTGGACGAGCTACCTTGCTCAGTTCGGCGGCGGCATCTCCTCGCAGCCCGTCAATCCCGATCCTGTCAAGGCGGGCGATACCGTCACGATCAATTTTGCGGACTATGTCTCAAATGACGACGGATATTATCTTACCTGGAATCTTCTCTCTGAAGAGGGAACGCTGAGCGACGACGGCGTATTCACGCTGGAGAATGCGGCTGCGGGTGCGCATGAGATCCAGGTCGAAGTGTACAGCGCATTTGACAGACTTACCTTCAACGTCTCCGTTACAGCCGAGGACGGCGGATCCCAGACACCCGAGGGAGATCCCGATGACGATGTGACGGATCCGACAGATCCGGCCGATCCAGGAAAAAAGGGGGGGGCTGACAATACCGGTCTGATCATCGGCCTTGTCATCGGTGCCGTCGTAATTATCGCTGCGGTGGTCGTCATTGTTGTGGTTGTGCGCAAGAAGAAGAAAAACTGATCAGTCCATTTGAAGGAACAAAAAAATGTTGGAAAAAATGAACGTTTCTACGCGGAGGGAATTTCCCTCCGCGCAGAAAAGATCGGGAAGCAACACATATCAGATCATGCGTACGCGTATCCGGTTGTTTGCCGAAACGCTGAAGGATGAGAAGCTGCGGAGGATGTTTTTAAATTGCTTTTATTCCTCTTTGGATACCGCAGCAGTCTGTCTGGATGACGGAACGACGTTCATGCTTACGGGCGATATTCCTGCCATGTGGCTGCGTGATTCTTCCGTTCAGGTCACGGGATATCTTCCGTTTGCTTCAGAGGATGAGGATGTGCGAAGGCTCATCTGCGGACTTTTGAAACGGCAGTTCTTCTATATCAATATCGATCCGTACGCAAACGCATTCAATGCAGAACCGAACAACAAGGGGCATAAGGATGATGTTACCGATGCGGACAGCCCCTGGATCTGGGAACGCAAATTTGAGGTCGATTCGCTCTGTTATCCGCTCTGGCTTGCGCAGAAATATGCCGAGGAGACCGGCGATTACTCGGTCTATGACGATTCTTTCCGGCAGGCGCTCGGCCGGATCCTTGATACGTTTGAAACGGAACAATCTCATGCCGAAAAATCGACCTATTTTCACAGCCGTCCGCTCTATCCGCAGTTTCCGACGCTTTCCAATGGCGGGAAGGGCGGGCCTGTAGGAAAGACCGGACTTATCTGGAACGGCTATCGTCCCAGCGACGATGTGTGCGAGTATGGCTATCTGATCCCGTCCAATATGTTTGCGGTGGTCGTGCTGCGGTGGCTGCTTGCGCACACTCTTGAAACGGGAACGGCCGCGTATCTGCTGCGCATGGAACGGCTGTGCAATCAGATCGAAAAGGGATTGGATGATTTTGCCATTGTGCAGCATCCGAAATTCGGGCGGATCTACGCCTATGAAACAGACGGGCTTGGACATTATAACCTGATGGATGATGCGAATGTACCGAGCCTGCTCAGCCTTCCCTATCTCGGATTCTGTGCAGAGGATGATCCGATCTACCTCAATACGCGCAGGTTTATCCTGAGCAAAGAGAATCCCTATTACTTCAGCGGACGTGCAGCCAGCGGAGTAGGCAGTCCTCATACACCCGATCGCTATATCTGGCACATCGGGATCATCATGCAGCTCCTGACGTCTTCTGACAGTGCAGAGCGTGAGAGATGCTTCTCGATGCTTCTCAGAACCGACGCGGGCTGCGATGTCATGCACGAGGGGTTTGACAGCGACGATCCCGCGCAATATACGCGTCCGTGGTTTTGCTGGGCAAACACACTGTTTGCGCTGGCCGTCATGGACATGAAGAAGCGAGGTGAAATCGAATGAAACGTTCCATTGCATGTCTTATGGCGGCGGTCATTGCGGGCGGCACCGTTTGTATGGCGGCTTGCACAGAACCGGAGACGGATCCGTTGACAGGTCTCAATGAAACGGCCCGCACCTATGCAGAACGCAGCATCGCTCTGAATGATTCTGTTCGGGAGAAATACTGGCAGGAAGACGCGCTCTTTATGTATCATTACTATCCGAACTTCACGTCGGATGCATCCGGAGACATGAGTACAGCGTATGTCTGGCCGTATACGGAGACGGTGGCGGCAAACTGGCGCATCGCGACGCTCTCGGAGGGTGCAAAGGAGAGCGTGACCGCATATTATCAGAAGACGATCGAGGGGTTTGAGTACTATCGTTCCTTCCGCAACGATTATCATGTGTATTGCGCATCGCGTTCGACGGAGATCGGCTTCGCAGGCGGAGATACGTACTACGACGATAATGTATGGATCAGCAGGGAGTTCCTCAACGCCTATGAAGTATTCGGCAATGAGGACTATCTTGAGACGTCGGAAGCGGTCGCGCAATTTATCTGGAGCGGTTGGGCAAACGATGAGTTGGGCGGGATTTATTGGTGCGAACAGAAGAAAAATTCGCGGAATACCTGTTCCAATGCTCCCGCGGCCCTGCTCTTTGCCCGCCTTTATGAGGCGACCGGACATACGGAATGGCTTGACCGCGCCAGACAGGTCTATCAGTGGACATACGAGACGCTTCGCGATCCCTCCGACAATGTTTATTGGGACAATATCAGCAACGAGGGCAATATCACGACCTGGAAATTTACATATAATACGGGCAGCATGATCTCGGCAGGGGTAAAACTCTATGAGATTACGCAGGATGAGAGCTATTTGGAGCAGGCAAAGGCGAGCGCGTCGGGCGCGTACAATTACTGGTTCAAGGATCGGGAAGACCGCGATTATAAGGTGATCGACTCGAACAATCCATGGTTCAATGTACTGCTGCTTGAATCGTGGACGGAGCTGTATCCTCACGATCGGGAAGCGACGCTTGTCTACATCGAGGCATATGAGGCAAATCTCAACTATGCCTATGAGAATTTTCTCTTCGACGGCCTGATCCCGTCCGATTGGGTGAATGGCTGGAACAGGGATGAAGATGGGAGCATTGTCATTCAAAGCGCCAATGTGCTTGATATGGCTGCAAATTCTGAGAATTTCGGAACACTTGCGTATTTCTATCAATATGTAAAGGAGTGAAAAATGATGAAAAAATGGCTGAAGGCGAGTTCGGCTGCGATGGCTGCTGTCCTTGCCTGCGGGATTTTTACGGCCTGTACTGATTTTGGGAAGGATCCGCCCGATCAGACAGATGAGGACGATGAGCGCTATACCGTTACATATGATGTCAACGGAGGAACCATGACTTCTGATTCAAGTGTCACGGTCGATGCGGGGGAAAGCGTTACGCTTCCCGAGGCAAGCATGGAGGACGCCGAGCTGAGCGGCTGGTATCTCGGAACTACGTTCGTCGGTGCGCCGGGAGCGAGTTATACGCCCACCACAAACGTCACGCTTACGGCGCAGTGGGAGGGTGAGCCCGTTGTCGATTATGCGGCCGTCAATTATGACCGCGCCATCGAGTACAGCAAGCTCATCAACGAGTTGTACTGGAATTCGAACACCAAACTTTCCAGTCTGACCCCTTCGGGCGGCACGCCTTGTCTGTGGCCGTTTACGGAACAGGTCTCCATGGTCAACGGTATTCTTCTTACGATGGACAAGGAGGACGAGGATTACGCATTTTATGTGCAGTACCTTGAAGAGCTCATTGAAGGACTTCGTCACTACCGCGTGAATTCGG
This sequence comes from Candidatus Gallimonas intestinigallinarum, assembly GCA_944338075.1. Classification (GTDB taxonomy): domain Bacteria; phylum Bacillota; class Clostridia; order Christensenellales; family Borkfalkiaceae; genus Gallimonas; species Gallimonas intestinigallinarum. Next base: position 151,899 of record CALVLM010000001.1, read on the forward strand.
TGAATCCTCAGGCATGGGAGAACGAAGATCATTATTTTGCGGATTTTGGCGAAACGGACGGCACGGCAAATGCCTATGCGATCTATAATTCAGGCAGAAATGATTACGCGATCGACAGTGTGAGCACAAATGCCGGCAGCGTTTTCTTTGATGACAATGTCTGGGTCGCCAAGGAATTTTACTACGCTTATGTGAACACAGGCAAGGCGGAATATTTCAACGAGGCGGTCAACATTCTCAACTGGATCGTCGGCGAAGGCTATGAGAGCACGACGGGGCTGAACGGGATCTATTGGAACTGGGCTGCCAAATTTATGTTCGAGGGCAGCGGTAGCCTCAGCGACAGTACACACGCCTCGCTCAACGCCTGCTCCTCCGCGCCTACGGCAATGATGCTGGCAAAAGTCTATCAGACGATGACGGAAGATGCGCAGTTCACCGAAAAATTTGCAGCGCTTGCACCGGATTATCTGAGCAAGGCACAGAACATCTATGAGTTCTGCTTTTCCGTTCTCAGAAATCCTAGCAACGGCTGTCTGCGCGACAAAGTGTTCCTGCGCGAGGGCTTTGAGGAGATGTCGAGCCTGTCGCAGCAGATCCAGCTCTACGACGAACAGATCCTTCCCTATAATACGGGAACGTATATGACGGCGGGCGCGGAGCTGTACAACATTGCAGTCAAGCAGGATAATACGGCGGTCGCAGGTGTATATCTTGACCGCAATACCGAGGTTGCTACTGCGGCAGATCGTCAGTTTGCCAATACGCAGGTCGTTGAAGGGCAGTATTCCTATAATTCCAACAGCTGGTTCACTTCGTTCCTTCTGGAGGGATTCATCGACCTGAGCGCTTCCGTGGAGGAATGCAGCGAGTATATCGAGCATATGCGCAGCGCGCTCGATTATGCGTGGAACAACAATCGCGCAGAGGATGGACTTGTCTGCCCCGCATGGATCACCGGTTGGGATGCCTATTCGGATGATAATCCGAACAGCGAGGGCAATCCCCGGCAGATCCTGCTCCAATCGGCAAATGCACACTGCTACGCAATGCTTGCACGCTATTATGCAGCAGTGGAAGCAAAGTGATTTTTGCACACCCGGATCGTTTGCGTACTTTTTCCCCCTCCCCCCGGTGCGCAGCGATAAAGGAGGCGGGGATCATCCCCGCCTCAACTTTTTGGGCGGACGGGAAATCTATGCATGATCGGAAGGAAATAAGAAGAAATGATACTATGCATCGGAGAAATACTGGCGGACATGGTAGGTGAAAGCGAGGGGGACAGTCTTGCCCTGCACGCCTACTGCGGCGGCGCGCCCTTCAACTGTGCGGTGAACGCAAAACAGGCGGGGGCGAAGGTGGGCTTTGTCGGCAGGGTGGGGGACGACCCCGTGGGCAGGTTTTTGCTGAGCTATGCGCGCCGTGCGAAGTTTGATTACATGGACATCCAGACGGATGAGGAGCGCAGCACCACGCTGGCGTTCGTGACGCTCACGGACGGCGAGCGGGACTTTTCCTTCAACCGCCGCGATACCGCAGACTACCACATCGACCTTTCGCGCGTCGATTTCGGCGCATTTGCAGACCTGGATATCGTACATCTCGGCTCGCTGATGCTTTCGGAGGAGGCGGGGCGCGCGCTGGCACGCGAAATCGTACAACGCACAAGAAAAATCGGTGCCAGACTCTCCTTTGACGTCAACTTCCGCAAGGACATCTATGCTGATTTCGGGGATGCGCTTCGAGCGTACCGACCGTTTGTTGCGGAGGCGGACATTCTCAAATTTTCGGAGGACGAGCTTGCCGAATTTACGGGCATCGCGGACATGGACAAGGCAGTCGCGTCGCTGAACAAGCCGGAGAGCCTCGTCGTCGTGACGCTCGGGAAAAGAGGGTGCGCCTATTATTACAGGGAGCTGCACGGAATGATTCCGCCCGCGCCGGACGCGGGCGAGCGGGTGGATACGACGGGGGCGGGAGACGCCTTCTTCGGCGCTTTGCTGGCGAACCTGGACGGAAAAGAGTGGACGAAGGAAACTATCGAGACCGCGCTGATGCGCGCAAACGAGACGGGCGCACGGACGATCTGCTTCAAGGGCGCCGTCCGCCTGTAAAGGAGAAAGGAAAATGGATATCGGAAAAATCGTGACACAGCCCGTGTTCTTCGAGCGCAACCGGGTGTACCGCATCTATCTGGGCGGAAAGCCGTACAAAGAGATCTTCAACGACGGCTATGACGACGGGACGGACAATATGTTTCCCGAGGAGTGGGTGGCGAGCAAGGTCAAGGCGATCAATCCCAGGTACTTCGGCAAGCGGGACGGCGTATCGGTCGTAAAGGGGACGGATATTTTCTTTGACGATCTGCTGCGCGACTATCCCGAACAACTGCTCGGCGGCAGGAAGTATGACTGTCTCGTCAAATTTCTGGACAGTGCCATCCGCCTGCCCTTCCAGGTACATCCCACCAAGGAGTTTTCCCGCAAGTACTTTCACAGCGAATACGGCAAGACGGAGGCATGGCTCGTCGTGGCAACGCGCCCCGGGGCAAAGCTGTACTTCGGCTTCAAGGACAAGATCACGAAGGAGGAGCTCTCCGCCCTTGAGGAGCGCAGTGAGACGGAAAGGGACATCATGGGCGGATTATTGCAGGGCGTGGACGTGAAGGCTGGGGATATCTGGCTCATCAAGGCGGGGCTCATCCATGCGATCGGCGCGGGATGTACCATCATCGAGGTACAGGAGCCCACCGACTTCACCATCCAGCCCGAGCGCTGGTGCGGGGACTATCATATCAGCTATGAGGAGGAGTACATCGGGCTTACAAAGGATACCGCGCTGGATGCGATCAACTATGACATCTACGGCGATGCCGCGCGTGCATATGCGCGGGTCACGCCGCGGACGGCGATCGACAGGACGGCGTACAAAAAGGAAGTGCTCATCTCGTATGAGGATACGCCCTGCTTCGGGGAGAACAGGCACACGCTGTGTGGGGGCGGGAGTTTTGTGATGGACTATGCGCCGAGCGTATATATCTGTCTGGAAGGGGAAGCGCTCATCACGGGCGAGGGATATGAAAAGCCCATCCGTCGCGGGGACTATTTCTACCTGCCCTATGCGGCAGAAGGAAAATTTACGGTGACGGCGCCTGAACGTGCGCTGCTCATCGAGTGCTTGCCGAGCAAACAGGCATAATCGTTTTTATAAGAACCGAATCGTAAATGATCCGGTTCTTATTTAAAAAGGTGAATTATACGATTAAGTGCAACAGGAGCGGGAGAAAAAAGGAGTTCATACAAATCTGTGGTAAAATAGAGTTGCGAAACAAAATTTACACAAAGGAGATTTGTATGAACTACCACCATTTTACCATACAAGAACGCTGTTGTCTACGAGAATACTATGTCAAAGGAAAAAGTTATCGGGAAATCGCGAGATTGCTCGGAAGAAATGTCAGTTCGGTATCGAGAGAATTAAAACGGAACTGTACCTTTTTCAGGGACATACCCAGATACTACCCGCATACGGCGCAAAAGAAGAGCAACCTGCGTAACAGTTACCGCCACCGCGGGATGTTTTGGAAACAAGAGGTATTGGATTACATAGACGAGAAGTTATCCCAAACATGGTCACCCGAACAGATAGCGAATACGCCGTGCGGAATGAAGATGCCTTCATTCAAAACAATTTATCGTTGGATAGATGAAAGGTATTTGCGTTCCACCCTGAAAAACCTACGGAGAAAAGGGAAAACCCGCAAGCGTTTAGGCAACGGAGGAAGGTTCACGACGGGGAAAAGTATCCGCAAACGGGATAAGAGCGTGTACAGCCGCAAGGAATTCGGGCACTGGGAAGCAGACACTGTGGTATCGGGACAAGGGAAAAGCAAGACATGTTTTGCGACTTTGGCGGAGAGAAAGACGAGATATTATATTGCGATCAAGATACCGGACAGAAAGGGAGAGACGATGGCCAAAGCGATCATAGCCGCGCTTTCCGGGTTTCCCAAAGGAGCGGTAAAGACAATCACCTGTGACAGAGGGAGCGAGTTTGCCTGTTGGAGAGAGATAGAGAAAGCCCTACACTGTGATATGTACTTTGCGGATCCATATTGTGCATGGCAGAAAGGAACGAACGAAAACTTAAACGGACTGCTCAGAGAATTTTACCCCAAGGGAAGAAACCTTTCGAGGGTGAGCCCTGCAACATTAAAAAAGAACCTGGCGCTTATAAACGCCAGGCCAAAGAAAGGTTTGCACTACCACACACCGCAAGATTTATTTGAACGAAATCTCTCTGAGTGTTGCACTTGATTTGACAATTCACTACCAGAACCCTGTTATCTCGAAGGACTGAAATATGCCGTAGAGTGCGGAACGGTTTCAATTTCCATGTTGCAGCGACGGCTGTCCGTAGGGTATCCGAAGGCGGGGCATATCATTGCTTGGATGGAAGATAACGGGTTCATCAGTTCTTTTTCAGGAGCTTGCGCCCGCAAAGTGTTTCTGTCGAAAGAACAGCTGGAAAAGCTGATCAATTCGATATGATAAAATATTATGTTGGCAACGATTTTGTGTCCGTTTCTTTACATATGGATAAGTTTTTAGTATAATTGAATCAAAAGAGCAACAATTCAGGAGGATACCTTTTATGGGGAAGTTTACAATTGCAGGCCAGAACTATGACGTGAATGAAATTAGGGAAGTTTATAAGAACACAAAAGATCGTCTCGACAATGTTCCGGGTGAGTTGGATTTGATATTTTAAGTTGCTTTACAACATGATAGATTTCCCGTTATCAATATGAATGACGATCAAACTACGGAAGAATATATCATGCGATGGGTAAATGGTTATTGCAATGCTATGAATCATTTGCCAAGCACAAGAATTATGGAGCGGAAATCCTCCTGTACTGACCCGGCAATAAAAGTCATTGTGAAAACGGCTCGCGGCTTGTCGGAGTCTGAAGCCGAAGCGGGGGAAGTTTATCATAATCTCTTCATGTCGGCCGAAAATATTCAGGGGAATTTATTGGAAGAATATATTGCGTCTAAAGTATGGCAATGCACAAAAAGACGCTGCGCGACAACGGTATTAAACTTGTATCCGCAATGGAGAATATTCCGGATACGCCCGAAGGCATCATCCTTGAAAGTTTACTCGAAGGCATGGCGGAATACTATTCGGCAGAGCTGTCCCAAAAGGTACGGCGCGGTATGCGTGAGTCCCGGACGAAGGGCAACTATACCGGCGGGCGCGTCCTGTACGGTTATAAGATTGTTAATAAGAAGGTCATCGTCAATGAGGATGAGGCGGAAGTCGTGCGGTATATCTACTCCCAATATGCGGCTGGCGTATATGTGAAGGACATCGTGGCGGCATTGACGGAAAAAGGGATCTATTACCACGGCGGCAGGTTCAAAAAGAACACTGTACATAATATGCTGAATAATGAACGGTATCATGGGATCTTGCGGCATGGCGGGGAGGTCTATACAAATATGTTTCCCGCCATCGTTCCTGACGATATTTTTGAGATAGTCCAACGAAAAGCCGAGGAAAACCACTACGGAAAACACGATTTTCCTGAAGAGTACCTCTTGAAATTCAAAGCATACTGCGGATACTGCGGTAAACCCATGACATCTGAAAGTGGTACGTCCAAGAGCGGGGAAATTGTGCGATACTATAAGTGTTATACGCGAAAATCCGGCGGGGCTTGTAAGAAAATTCCAATCCGCAAAGACATCCTGGAACAGATCGTCACAGATACGACCTTAAATGTATTCTGTGACACAACGACCGTGTTCGACCTTGCAGAGCGCATCATGCAGAGACATAAAGACAGAGTGGCAGACAATGCGCTGCTGAACATCCTTGAAAAGGAACGTTCGGAAACGCAGCGTTCGATAGACAACATTATGAACGCAATGGAACAGGGTATCGTGACGTCCTCGACGAAAAGCCGCCTTGTTCTGTTGGAATCGAAGCTGGAAGAAGTCGAAGGGAAAATCATTATTGAACGGACGCGAGAAAAGGTGAGCATGAAGCGTGAGGATGTAATAAAGTTCCTGCGTGACGCAATCCGAAAAAGTCCGAAACGGCTCATCCGAACACTCGTAAAAAAAGTCGTCCTCTATGACGACCGAATACAAATCTATTACAACTATGCGGACAGAAAGACGCAAAAGAAAACCGAAGGGTCTGACGGAGATGAAGCCGATCAGACCTTTTGCTTTTATGGCGGGGATAAAACATTCCCGCTGACAAATTATAAATTGCGCAGCAATGCGCACGAGCTGACTTTACGAGTTTCGCTATATATCTGACTTTTGATGCTATAAGCTATCTGCGCATATACGCTGATTTTTACGAAAAACTACTCCCATTACCCCTAAAAAATGTTCAACTGAGGCACAAGTCTTGCAGCCACCAGACACTATATGTTGATGTTTTTAAAAGTAAAACACAATATATAGTGTCTTTATTTTTGTGACTTTTTTAGCATTTCCCCAAATTGGGGAAAAAATTGGGGAAACTTTTCGGAGCAATTTTTGTCCGTTGCCCTATAGTTTTCTTATCTCGCCCGCGAAAGCGGGCGTTTTTGTTTGTTCTTTGTCTTTTTCAAAAATAGGATTGGGGAAATTTTCATCAGTAAATTACTTTCTCGGCTTCTTTGAGCTGAAATTCGTCCGAATAATGAGTATACACCGTCGACGTGATCGTGCCACTCAGACTGTGTCCAGCCCAGATACTCACGACTTCGCTTGGAACGCCGCATTCCTTGCAACGACTGATAAACGTATGCCTCAGTTCGTGCGGATGACGTTCGGGCAAAAGCCTTTTCATGCGCGTGGAGATCGTGTTGAGATTGGTGTTTTTTGCCTTCTCAAAGTCGATAAACGGCAAAACTTTTTTCACCTGCGGGGTAAACGGTATCTTGCGAAGCACCACGTTCTGCCCTAAACGCTCTTTGCTCGTCTCGCATTGCAGCCACTTGCCGTCGATGATCTCTATGCTCGCAAGTTCGGATTTTCTTAAACCGAAAAACAGAAGAACGAGAAGTGCGTCTGTGCCTTCAACTTCTTTATGCGTCTTGCAGTATTTGACGAGCCTCTCCTCTTCATCTGCGGTGAGCGCTTGTCCGCGCCGCACCTGATAGCCGGGAAGGACAACCTTCTTCATGGGAGACGGAATGGAAAAATCCTCTGCCGCCATGTCGAAGATACAATTCAGCATGAGTGCGAGCTTTTCCGCCTTGCGATGCTTGTTCTCGCCCACAATGCCGAACAGATAATTTTGCAGTTCGTTTCTCGTGATGTCGGCAAGCGGCTTGTTTCCGAACGCAGGTTCTAAGTCCACACGGAAGGAACGCTCATACTCCTTGAAGGTGGAAGGCTTTGTCGTCTGCTCTTTGATTTTCAACCAGTCGCGCGCATAGTCTCCGAAAAGCGCCGTCTTGGCCGTGACAACGGGTGCAGGCAGCTTCTCGGTCGGTTGAACGGGCGGGCGTTCATAAAAGGCTGTCAGCTTTTGCAGAAAGCGCGAGCGCATCGTTTCGAAGTCTCGCCCCGACGCCTCGATGTACATTCCCTTGCGGCGCACCCGCGCCTCGAAATAGCCGTTGGAAGTAATCCTGTAATTTACAATGTAATTGTTTGCAATAAAAATTTTTCTGATATGTTCAGGCATGGCTTTGATCTCCTGTTTGGTAAATTGAAAGCCGTTTTTGCCTTTTTCAGAAACGTTTTCCCTGGTTCGGGCAATCTCGTCCATCGTCTTTTTGATGGAGGAAAGCTGCCCGTAGAGTGCCGTGAACATATTGTCCGTGGCACAGTGCGCTAAGTTACCTGATGTTTTGCGATAATTCAATTCTCCTTATTTTTTGATTTGTGCAGCTACAATGTTCTCTCACTGAATGGCTACTATGTTCTCTTACCATATAACACAAAAATCCTCCTTGTAATAGATTTTTGCGGGCAAAAGCGTCGCTGTTCGCTCGGCAGTGCCGCCAATTTGAGATATTCAGTTGTGTTTGCAAACTTTCTTGCTCAGAAAGTTAATACGATTATAACGGCCCCGACAAAAATGTCAAGGCCCTGACGAATAATTTTGTAATTTGTTCAAGATCAAAACGGTACATCGTCATACGGCGGCGGTTCGTCGTATAGATCGCCGCCCATCCGCTTAAAACGCCTTGCCTGTTCGACATTGGTGTTTTTCAGATACGACTTACTTTCTCCTCGCTCCGCCCCATAGCGGGAAGAGAGCTTCTGAAAGAAATCTTCCTGCAAGTCCGAAAAGGACGTCATCCCGCCGCGCCGTTTCCAAAACTCCGTGCTCGAAAGCCGCGGGGCGTCGATATCCGTGTGCAAAGTGTAAAGCGGCTCGTCCAGCTCGTCACGCAGTTGCAGTTTATTGCCGCGTGCGCTCTTGTCTTTGCCGATCATTTTGCTTGTCCACGTCTCTGTGATCGGCAGATAATATACAAATAAGTTTCGGCGGTTCGGCTCGGTAACAATAGCCACGCAGATGATGTTCTCATCCGTTTTTAAAAACCCGATCGTCTGCACCGCATAACGGTAACACTCTGCAAAGTAGCGGAAAATGTCCTGTTCGGACACAAAGCCGCCCCAAAACTCGCTGTTGCCGCCAAATTGCAGACATTCCAGCACGGTGTTCTTTCCGCGTGGATAAAATTGCGCGTTGGTACTTTTCATCACGCTTTGCCACGCCTGTTCGGCTGTGGCTTTCATGCGTTTGAGATAAGTTACCTGAAACCGCTGTTCGCAGTCTGAAAGGTATCCATCCACGGTACAAAAATCCTTTTCTCTGTGTTTGATGACCGAAATGGTTGCGTGTTTGTCTCGCGGCTTGTCCTGTTCGTCCTCGTCGGGGTAGACGTACCATGTCGGTTTCTTCGTGTAGGACTTGATCGTTTTTCCCTCCTTATTAGTATTTGGCAAAATGCCGAGGCGCGCAACCTGTTTGGTCACACGCCCCTTCGACTTTATTTATATTGTAAGACAGTAGTCAGGTTATCGGGTTTCTCGGCCTTAAAACTGTTCCTATATATAAGCAACAAAAGCCGTCTTTTCCCAAAGGCAAATCCGTCTGCCTTCGGCAGGTGCTGCGCACCGCTTCGTTGCTTTGAACGTCGTCGCGCGTGCTTGTGAGCAAGCTCCCAGACGCGCGCTCCTAGTTATAAGACACGAGAAAACGGAAAATATTAGTAAAATTCAAAAATTTCTTAAAACTTTTTCTTTGGTAGGCTTTTGCCTGTGTATAGTTTATAGAATTGCCGCGCGCTCTTTTTACGCTTTTCTGCGAGAAATGGCAAAAATCTTCTTTCGATGAACTCGTCTGTCGTCATATGTACGCGCTTGGCGATCTTGGTCACCGCGGCCGTAAAGGCAGTGGCAATGTTGTCCGATTCGTGTAGCCCGCGGCTTTTGCGGTAATCGATCTCCTTGATAAACCGCAGATACAGTGCCTGCACAATAAGCGGTTGCTCACTGTAGTAGTCGACAAAGTGTTGTTTATCTTCTTTGCTTGCCGTGTCCAGATAGTCAGTAACTTCGGCTTCCATTTTGTCATTGTCGAACAAATAACTTTTGATGGCAAAACGGGTGAGGTCGCCTACACTGTAAAACCAGTGAAAAAGCGGCGCGAGATCATGGACGAGGCAGAACAGCGCATATTCGATTTCTACGTCAACATGGTCAGGCATATAACCTTTCTTGACGAATTGCTCCCAGTATCTCCATGCAATGCCGTCGGGAGTTTGATCGCCGTCGTGTTTAGCAATTTTCTCTTCAGCCTGTTCAAGTACCATGGAAACATAGCCCTGTGTGACGCCTATTGTTTTGGCAATGTCAGTCTGACGCATATCCTCAAAGTGAACGAGAGAATAGACTTCTTGTTCTTGCGTAGTCAAATGTTTCATCGCACGGCGAATGTCTGCCTTATCGTTAGAGGCTTCATCAAAAAGCAGATTGTTTCCTATTCTTTTCTGGCGCTGATAAGGGGTGAGTTCTTCTTCGTTTTTGCTGTAAATCAGCGGAGTAAACTTGCGAACGTATGCGTGGTCGTCGTTATATTCTTCTCTGTCAAAAGCAAATAAAATTTGCCATTCGCGTTCGGTCACCTCAATGACGGCATACGCCTTGCCTTCTATCCATTTATCCGGATTGTCCGACGGGTCACAGGGGTAAAAGTAAAGATAGGTTCCGGGCGTTTTGCCCTTGAGTTTCTTTTTGTTGTAGTGATATGCTTGTTTATCCATGAGCTTATTGTAACATAGAAAACCTGACAGATATAGTCATATTTACAAAAGTTTTTTGAAAAAATTATGAGCATGAATAGGACGATGCCTAATCAGAAGCATTGACCGAAAAGTGGGACAAAAATACAACAAAAACCAATGCCTAAGCAGGATAAGGAAAGTGGTCATTTTATGGGATAAAATACCACTTTCGAATGCGCTCGCCATGTCCTTACAAACGGCACAACGGGGTGGCAAAATGCCGCCCCGCTGTGCTGTTTTTCCGTCCATTGCTCGCTTTTTAACAAGCGGGAAACCCGCTTTTGATTTGTTCAATTTTGACACTTGGAAGTAAAAAATAACGAACAGAAAAATAGAAGATGTAACGAAAGATGAACGAATCCATGAAACGGGAGGCTGACCGCCTCTCGTTTTTACATGTCCGTTTACTAATTTTTTCTTTACTTGTCAAGCGATTTTCTTGAAAAATCTTTACTTATGTGGTATAATGTTTGATATAAAAGTAAAGATTCAGGTGTCTTATGTACGACTATTCCGGACTCAATCAAAAGCTGAAAGAAAAAGGACTAAAAAAATCATATCTTAGCGAAGCGCTCGGCATTTCATCGCGCACCATAGCGAAGATCGCAAAGAACGAAAAGATTGCCGACAATGTCTTAAATCGCCTTTGCGCTTTTTTTGCCTGCGACAAGAAAGAGCTGGTTGTCGAAGTTTCGTCCAATTCTGTGCTCCGTGCGCTCAGAGAAGAAAAGGCCGCCAAAATTTCGGGGGGCTTGTATCACGAAACGCAGGTGCGGCTTACCTACAATTCAAATCGAATAGAAGGAAGTCGTCTTACGGAAGACCAGACACGGTTGATTTTTGAAACCCGTACGATCGGTGCGGGCGGTGCGGATATTCCTGTCGACGACATCATCGAAACGGCGAACCATTTCCGCGCGGTCGATTTCGTGATCGACAATGCCGAAGCGCAACTGACAGAATCGTTGATCAAGGAACTGCACCGCATATTGAAGACGGGCACGCAGGATTCTTCGCTGTCGTGGTTTAACGTCGGGGACTATAAAGCAAGGGCGAATACAGTCGGGGGAATGGAGACGGTTGCTCCCGAACGCGTTGCGGATGCCGTTCAGGGTTTGCTCAAAAGATATGGCGCTGCCGCACATTCGTTGGAAGATATTGTGGAATTCCATTACGAATTTGAGTGTATTCATCCTTTTCAGGACGGCAACGGCAGAGTAGGCAGACTGATCGCGTTCAAGGAATGTCTTAAATACGGCATAGTACCTTTTATCATTGAAGACACGAAAAAGAGTTACTATTATCGCGGCTTGCGCGAATGGAAAAATGAACGAGGTTTTCTTTTGGGAACTTGTCTGGACGGACAGGATCTGTATAAACGATTGTTGGATTATTTCGGAATAAAATACGATGGATAAATTTTTGGTGATCGACACCGAAACGACGTGGAGCGATCGGGTGATGTCGATCGGGGCAGTCGTTGCCGATGCGTATGATATGCGCCCGCTTGAAACGAAATATTATATACTAAATCCAGAATATATTGCAGGCGGGATGTACTCGTCTGCGCTTGGTCATAAGCGCGCCGGCAAGCCGATGATCTGCTCCCGAGAGGAGGCAATGGCCGACCTTATAAATACCTGTTCCCGCCTTAACGTTACACGGTTGTTTGCCTATAACGCCCTGTTCGACAAGGGACATTTGCCCGAACTCGGCGGGCTGGAATGGTACGACATCATGCGGCTCGCGGCGTATGTGCAGTACAACCCGATGATCCCGCACGGCGCGCCTGGCTGCAGGACGGGGCGGCTGAAATGCGGCTACGGCGTGCAGTCGATGCTTCGCATCCTTTCGGAAGATTACACCTATTGCGAAACGCATAACGCCCTGCTGGACGCCGTGGATGAACTGACAATAATGCGCCTTTTAGGCCACCCGATCGAAAGGTACATAAAACTCTGAGCGGCGGACCCTGGCATGCGCGCTTTTGCATGCATTTGCTAAATTTCGACATCAAAATATATAACGTTATTTTATTGTGGAGTTACCTGCTAAATCGAGTAGTTTAGATAGACGATATTTATGCCTTAGTAAATGAGCTGTTTCTGTTATAGACACTCAAAGGAGATTTTCGATATGGATTTTAGATTAGATCTTGATTATCAAGAAATTGCCCTCCAATATATTCAAAATAATAAATTGGCAGAAGAAATTCAAAAAAACATTCAATTTGTCGAAAAGTACTACGGCGACGTGGATAGTCGTTATAAAGAAGTCGAGGATCAACAGATTGTATATAAACAGCTTGGAATAATTGTTTTTTCCTGCGTAGAGGCACTATGGAAGGGCATTGTCATGGCTGTAAATGAGAATTGCGCAAAGAGAAAATGCTCGAATAAACAATGTAAATATAAGAAATTTGAAACAACAGAAAAAATCAATCGCGCGCCTGTTGACAAAGTTTTAGATCATCTTGTGAATATGCGGCTTTTATATGTTCATCCATTTGAAAAGGAAGGAATAGAAGAGTTGCAACAATTAAGAAATCATATTCATTTGACAAGAACAATAACGGATGAAGTTGATCGGAAAATATTTGATAAAGATTTTGTCGAAAATATGCTGCGACTGTATTATGTTACACTGAATCAACTTGATTCCTGTCATTGGTATTTTACTGAAACTGCACCTTGTCTCAAAGAAATGGACGAGGATGGATATGAGAGCACAGATCAATACCAGGTGTGGGATAGAAAAGAATATTTTACTCAAAAAGCATTCAATGCATGTTATGCTTTATATAATCATTCTCCGTTAAATAGAAGAGATATAAAGCGATTGGCCCGATTAAAAACAATGAAGGACATAGACCAAAAGGATTTAGCTGATTCATTGGGGAAATTTTTGTATTATGAAGGCATACACTATCGCACAGAGGAGGCTTATGTGGCTGCACTCGAAACTTTTTTTGGCGATTTAAGAGAATACTTGTCGCCTGAAAGCAAGTTGATCGAAGAAATCAAAGAACGAATGAAATATTATCAAAATCAGTATCGAGGAGGTGAGGAGTAAAACTTATCACTTTAATCGAGAAAAAAGATTTTATCCCTTTTATTGCAATCCTCAAAAAGAGATGTTATAATGATGTTATATTTTTGAGGTAAAACTGAATGAAAATCGGACAACAAATTAAAACCGTCAGGCTGAAATTGCACATGAGTCAGACAGAATTTTCTTCGCTTTTTGGTGTTAGTTTTGCCACAGTCAACCGCTGGGAAAACGACAGGACAACGCCAAATACCGCGCGTAACGCAAATTCGAACAGCTTTGCAGAGAGAAAAATATTTCCATAGAAAATTTATAAACATGACAATATATGTCTTATATTATATGGTACAATAGACGCGCTGAAATAATTCGAGGATAAAGGTTTATGTTTTATAGAATTATCACAAGAAAAAGAGATGAATGGTTTGCGCACGACTGCCCTGTTTCGGAGTTGGTCAATTATATGATAAAAAAGGGGCAAATGCGTGATGCTCAAATCGACGCAATTAAGACTTATTTGTTTTTAAAAATTGCTTGCGATAATCGCCCATTATCAGAACTGTTCTGCCGCGGTGTGTTTAATTCGTTGGACTTAGATGAGCTTCCTATCCCTATGTCAACAAGAGAAATATTGAAATCAACGCCGTCTCTTGCCGCGCTCTATGAATATGCATCTTTGGCGGACGAAAGCGGATCGCCGTTATCCCCCAAAGTGTGTCAGGCGATTCTGAAAGATCCCAAAAGTGTAAATGCAAGAGAATTTTTCAACCAAGTTTTCTATGAGATCAAATACACTGACTATCTTTTCAGTCTTCCGATGGGAGCGGGGAAGACGTATTTAATGGCGGCCTTTATCTATCTGGATCTTTATTTTGCTGTCAATGAGCCGGATAATTCTGCATTTGCACACAATTTCATGGTATTCGCGCCGTCTGGATTAAAGGCTTCTGTTGTTCCGAGCCTGAAAACCATCCAACACTTCGATCCTGCTTGGATCATTCCGGAACCAGCCGCAAGCGAACTCAAACGAATGCTGATTTTTGAGGTTTTGGATGAAAACAGCACAGCGAAAAAATCAAACAAGATCAAAAACCCTAATGTGCAAAAAATTGCCATTCATCAGCCTTACGAGTCGATGATGGGTTTTGTTGCGGTAACGAATGCCGAAAAAGTCATCTTAAATCGACTCACTTTGGAAAATGGACAGATCGGGATCTTTGATAGGGAAACCAACGACAAGGAGGAGCGTGCGGCAAACGAATTGCGCCATACGATCGGTAAGATCCCGCATTTAGCCGTGTTTATTGACGAAGTTCATCATGCGGCAAGAGATGAAGTGAAATTGCGCGCAGTCGTGCATCGCTGGACGGAGGGCGGCAATATTACGGGCGTTATTGGCTTTTCCGGAACGCCGTATCTGCATACGAGAGAGCGAGTCAATGTGATGCAGGATATTTCCATTTCTATGCAGGAGATCTCCAACATCACATATTATTATCCCCTAGTTGACGGTATCGGAAACTTTCTAAAAAGACCGAAGGTTTATATTTCGGACAGTACTGACCGCCTCGCCATTACGGAACGCGGTGTACGACAATTTTTGGACGATTTCAAAAATAAAGTGTATCCGGACGGTACTTGTGCCAAACTTGCTGTCTATTGCGGAACGATCGAGACCCTGGAAGAGCAGATCTATCCGCTTGTGGAAAAGATCGTGACAGAGTACGGGCTCAATCCCGCGATTTCTATATTGAAGTTTCATGACGGGAATAAGACCTACTCTGCTCCGACGGATAGCGCTTATGAATTTTCCATGCTCGATTCGCCGCTCTCACAGAAACGGATCGTTTTGCTTGTGCAGATCGGTAAAGAGGGCTGGGACTGCCGCAGTTTGACAGGCGTCATCTTATCCCAGCAGGGCGATTGTCCTACAAATATGGTTCTGCAAACTTCCTGCCGCTGTCTGCGTCAGGTGGAAAAAGGTGTGGTAGAACCTGCCATGATCTATCTGAACAAAAACAATGCAGCCACGTTAAATGCGCAGCTTGAACAGCAGCATCATATCGATCTGGAAGAATTCCAAAAAGGTAAGGCAACGCCGTTTCAGGAACTGAAACGGTATGATAGGACGGGCTATCTTCATTTACCCAAGGTAGATTTTTATCAATTCAAAGTCAACTATCGCACGGTTTTAGTTGACAAGGCGACGAACGAGGGCATCAGCGCCGGGATCGAAGCTGCGGCAGATGACGCTCATATCGTTACGCTTCTCCAAACGGCAGTATTTTCCGACAGCTTGCAGACGACGGATGTAGTGGAGGACGAAACGGAACGCGGTAATATCGTTGCAAATTATAATATCTGGCTGAATGAATTATTAAAAGAGAGCTTCGGGAATATTACCTATCAAATGCTTTCTCCGTTTTATGCGCAGTTGCAGCGCGCATTTGAACAGATAACATATTTCCGAGATGGAGTACGGTATTTCAGTTCGCATTACGATTTGGCGGCTTTTAATGCACATATCCGAAAGGCATTTTACGATAAACGCTCCTTTGAAACGCAGGAGGAACTCATTCCTGAGGAAGCTGCGCTTTTTCGAGTAGAAAACTTTCAGCCGACCATCAGGACAACGAAGGTGGATGACTACTATCCCGAACAGGAGATTGTTGAGAGGATTGTAGCCGAAGACAAGGGAAAGTTAAAGCTTTCTGCAAAGGAATTGCGTGCCATTGAAACATTTGAATCGATCGGCTACATGGATGAAGCGGATAAGATCCGCGCTAAGGCGCAGCCCTATCCGATGAAAGACAAATCATTCCATTATTTGCCCTATCATACAGACAGCGAATTCGAACAAGTTTTCTTGGCGGAAGTACTCAAATTGGATGTCGTTAGGAAGAATGACTTGGAAGTATATTATAACGGTGATGAAGCCTTTACTGAATTTCGTATCAAGTGCTATGAGCGCAAGAGAGGCTGCTATAATTACATCGGCATGTACACTCCTGACTTTTTAGTTATCCAACGCAAAGATGGGCAAATTCACAAGGCGCTTATTGTTGAAACGAAGGGCTCGCTTTATGCACGCGATCCCGTCTTTATAAAGAAACGTAATTTTACGGAAACAGGTTTCCTGCAAAGGAATAACGAGCTGTTTGGCTATCAGAAGTTTGATTACTTGTATTTGGAGGACGATTTGCCGGAAAAGGAGCGTATAGTCAAAACGATGCACGCTATCAGAGAATTTTTTACGGGAGAATAATAATGAAGTGGGTTGACTATCGGGAAAAGCTCGGCATTGGGTTTAATGACGAGCAAAAATTTCAGATGTTAAAAAATAAATGCAAGGTTTATTTAAGCGAATTTTCCGATGATGAGCTGTTTGATGTGGATGATTTAAAACAATATTTAATGTGTGTTGGGGAAAATAGGGGTTTTTATTACCATCCGTCAGAAGGATTGGTTAATAGTATTGACGAAACGCAAACTTGTGTTGAACTGATTTCCAAGATGATAGCTTTTTGTAATACATATTCGCCGCACCAAAAAACATATCAGTATTCGATAAAAGTTGTTAAAAGTAAAGATATATTCATTTTTCTTCAAGGAACGCTTCAAACGCTGAATATCTCGTTTGAGCTTATAAAGGATAGCGACGGCTATTTTATCTTTCCCAAAGGCGCTAAAGAACTTAACGAGGCTCTTGTTTCGCAGCCGTTGGAATGGTTAAAAGAGTATCCACTTTCACACAAAGCTTTTATTAAGGCGTTAAAAGATTATACTTCGGCAACGGAAGAAATGGCGAGCGAAGTTGCGGACTCTTTGCGAAAGGCGCTTGAAACTTTTTTTCAAGAATTTTTTGGTGGAAACAAGAGTTTGGAGAATTATAAATCAGGTTATGGCGGTTTTTTGAAAGATCACGGTATCCCGGCTGAACTCGCTAACAATTTCCAAACATTGCTTGATTCCTATACAAACTATAATAACAACTATGCCAAGCATCACGACAAAGCAAGCTTGAATGCGTTGGAATATCTTTTGTATCAGACAGGAAATATTATAAGACTTTTAATCACATTAAAGAATGGAGAAAAAAACATATGACTTGGTGGCAAAGTTTATTGATAGCTCTCGCTCCGGCAGTTGTATCCGGTGTGGTTTCTTATCTTTTAGCTATACGAAAGTCAGCAAAAGAAATAGAGCAAATGACGGAAAAGCATAAACAGGAAATGGAGACTTTACGCGAACAATATAAACTTGAAATTGAAAAAATTCAGGTTCAGCAAGAACACGAAAAGAAAATAAAAGAACAAGAAGCGGGAGTAAAGATAGGCGGAGAAATCCTTTCATCTTTAATGACCGGCATTATGGGAAGTGAAGCAATGAAAAAAGGCATAGATGAAATGGTAAGCAAAAAGTTCGATACAAAAGAGGAGAAAAACAAAAATGCCGATTAAGTATATCCCATATTTTCCGGAGCCTATTGAGGGGCAGGCGATTTTAGATAACTTTACGCGGACGCTGCGCTATAAGGGGAATTACGACGTAAAAGAAAAATTGCGCCGAGGGATGCCCTATTATGAAGTAGAAAAACAAGAAACCGTTGGGGAAAACGTCGACGGTAATATGGTCATTCGCGGAGAATGCGTCTCTGCCTGCGCTTATCTTCGGGAAAAAGGCATCAAAGTTGATCTCGTTTATATCGATCCTCCTTTTGCGAGCGGGGCAGATTATGCCAAAAAAGTCTATATCCGTCGTAATCCGAAAGTTGCAGAAGTCATCGCAAAGGCAGAAGAAGAATTGGATATCGATGAGTTCAAAGTCTTTGAAGAGAAGATGTATGGCGATGTCTGGGACAAGGAAAAATATCTCAACTGGATGTACGAAAATTTAGTTGCTATAAAATCCGTGATGAGCGACACTGCCTCTATTTATGTCCATTTGGATTGGCATATCGGGCATTATGTCAAAATTCTAATGGATGAGATTTTTGGCGAAGATAATTTTAGAAGTGAGATTGTATGGAAACGTTCGACCGCACACAATGATAGTACAGGATTTGCAAATTTGCACGACACATTATATTATTTTTCGGTTTCGCAAGATTATATTTTCAATACGCAATATGTTCCTTATTCCAAAGAGTACATTGAGACATATTACAGGCATCAAGATTCTGATGGGCGTTTATTTCTTGATAGAGATCTCTCGGCAAAAGGTTTGCAAGGAGCAGGGTATACATACGAATGGAAAGGAAAATCTGGTTATTGGCGGTGTCCAATCTCAACCATGAAGGAGTTGGAACAGAAAAATAGATTATATTATACGGGGAATGGAACTCCGAGATACAAGCAATATTTAGATGAAATGCCCGGAATTCCCGCACAAGATTTATGGACAGACATTTATGCGGTTAATTCGCAAGCGGTTGAACGTATAGATTATGCAACTCAAAAACCGGAAGCTTTATTAGAGCGTATTATCAAAGCGTCTTCTAATGAGAGCATGATTGTTGCCGACTTTTTTGGCGGCAGTGGAGTGACGGCGGCGGTAGCAAATAAACTCAACAGAAAATTTATAACCTGTGATATCGGTATCAATTCTGTGCAGACCATGCGCGACAGGTTAAAAGCGGACGGCGCGCAATTTGACGTACTTGAAATTAAAGACGGCGTTTCCCTCTATCGCAATCCCGTACAGACAATGGACAAAATTAAATCACTGATTCCGGGACTGAAAAACGAGGACTCTCTCGACGCTTTTTGGGAAGGTGCAATTTCAGACAGTAAACTTGGTATGATTCCCGTCTATGTGCCGAACTTGATGGACAGTTCTACCAAACTTTTGGATGAAGTACTGATGAATCGTATTTTGCATGAGGCGATTCCCGAACTTGACCCTTCCGTTAAAAAAGTCATCGTCTATTATGTGGATATCACAGACAAGGCGGCTATTGAAAAGTTCATTCGAGATGACGACAGCACATTGGTACAGATCGAACTGCGCGATTTGAAAGAGATCCTCGATGACGTTGTTGTGGACGACTATGTCGAGTTTACCTTTGCGCGACAGGAAGACGGCTTTGTGATCACGTTGGAAAAATTTGTCAGCGATAGGCTTACTCAGAAAATAAACGAGTTCAACCAAAAGGCCGAAGCGAACTCCAAAAAGAAGGCGTTTCACCCGATTGTAATCAGCGATAACGGTTTGGAATTGATCGAATGGCTCTCCGTAGACTGTACGTCTGTTGAGGGTGAATGGCACTCCGATAGTGAGATTAAGATCGATAAAAACGGCTATATCAGCGTAAACGGGACAAAAACAAAAGACTTTTGGAACGCCACTATCAAAAGCGAAAAGAAGCCGCTCCGCTTGAAAATTCGCAACATCTGCGGCGACGAGACTGTTTGGAAAGTATAGAAGGAGGGAAAAATGAAATATCCCGATTATTTCCCCGTAAATTGTCCGCCGAAGGATGCTTGTGCAGAAGAAGTTACGGCTTATCGTATGTGTAAAACGGACATTATTGATCGTTCTGATTTTCAATCATATTATGAAATGGGCAAAGATTTTGGAAACAATGTAAACGGATATGGTGTTTCTGTCCTTTCGGATATAAAAGAGGCAAGTGTTTTAGCTAAAATGCCAGCACATCGTAAAGACTATTTAGCGCAAGGGTGTACAGCATCAGTATGTGGAGAAATTTTAAGAACACCTTCCAAAAACAGATCTTCGCACATAACTTGGTGGCTTTATGAAAATGCGACTCCGGAAAAGTATTTTAAGTAAGGAGCATGGAAATGAACGAGCAAAAATATTTCACAATAGAATCAGTAGACTACTTTTTATGTGATGTTTTTCTTGAATACGAACAGCCTGAGCTTTTTACGGTCTGTAATGTTATTGGAAATACATTTTTAGTTATGCTTGTTGATGCATTGGATGAAAAATGGCTTATGATGCCTATCTCTACAGCTAAAGTTTGTAACTTAGAGTACGGTAAAATCGGAATTAGAGAAGCATTTATTCATCCCGAAATAGATATATGGTTTGTTAGTCGCGTCGATGGACAATATAAGATCAAACAAATTTCTCCAGAGGATATTCGTGAAGATTATTTACCGCTTGAGGATGCAAAATTGAATTGGAATAATCTTCCGATGCCTGTTATTCAAGAAGATTTATATAAAACTGCATCTATGCGCCAACGAGATATTTTTGATATTCGTGTCATTTCAGAAGAAACAGAAGATCACACTATTGATGCAAAAAAATTTGGCTCGCTTTTGATTATAGTTAATGATTCAATAAAAGGAATTGCTAAAGAAAGAAATAGAAAAGCGGGTAAAAAACGAGGATTGACGTCAGGGTGTTCCTTGCGTTATTTGGGCAGCTATGCTGGTTCTTTTGGAATCAGATTAGAAGCAGAAGATTTCAGCAATTTATTAGATGAAACCAAATTAACACCAATTCTAAATGAATTGTTTCAGCTTTTAGAAATTAAAAGTAATGAAGATTTGTCTAAAATAGTTAAGGAGAGATCTTTTACTTATGCTAATGCATTGAGAAAGTTGCTTAAATATTCCAGTGATAACAACGCAGGGATTGATTTTTCTTTTGTGACTCCTCGAGCAATGTATCAAAGAACCGCTTCATGGAAGAGTGATTTCTCCAAAAATACTTTAATATATTTAGATCAATTAATAAGCGAGGAATCTAAAGAAGAAGAATATATTGGGAATTTAGTTTCTGTATCGACAAAACAGAACAATTTTACTTTTGAGACAGATTCGGATGAAGAAATAAAAGGGAAAATAGATCCTTCTCTCAAAGAATTTATATTTGAGGTAAAATCCTACGCAAAAATCAAAGTTATAAAAACTGTGAAAATCACTAATGCAAATGAGACAGAAGAGCAATACAGACTCATAGGATATGAAAAGTTAACAAAGTTTTGAGTAGAAACAAAATAGAGCGGCGCATCGGATATCCGATGCGCCGCTCTATGGTTATTGATCATTGACAGCCCGCTTTGTAAAAGGCACTGCTCCTTTTTTTAAATAATTTCGGTTCAACGCGAACAGAGGGGCAGCATCGTCTGTTATAGGGTTATACAACACAAAACGCTCTGTGCCATACTCTTTTGCCTTTTCCATTGCGTGGCGTGAGCCGCTGTCCCCTTGTCCCGGAAGATGGCTCGCGATCAAAAGAATTTTCCCTGCAAACATCGCCTGCAATCTGTCTCGGTCGATAAATCGTCGAATCCTGTCATAGCGTGTTGCCGGTTCGGTCACGTATTCCGTAAGGACAAGCCCACCGTTTTGTACAATTCGTTCGGCAAGGCGGGCATTTTCTTTCGGATAAATGTTTGTGAACGTGGACGGCAAAACGGCGATCGTCTTTCCGCCGCAAGCAAGGCACTGTACATGGGCGGCGGTATCGCAGCCCTTGGCAAGTCCGCTGACAATATGATACCCGCGTTCTGTCAATTCTGCAACAATGACGTTTTCGCGATGCAGAATTTTATCAGTGGGCGTAAGCGACCCTACGACCGCATAATTTTTATCTCTTTCATTGAGTAAAGATATATCGCCTCTATAAGCAAAGAGATATGGCTTATCACTTTGTCTGCAAGGTACAGGCAAAGGCGGAAAGTCTCTATCGAACGAGCAAATCAAATTGACGCCGGAATTTTGGATTTCCCGTGCATATTTTTCCAGATCAAGCGAAATATTTTTTAGCTTGTCCGCAGAAGAATATTCACGCCAAAAATGCGCATTCGATTTTATAATGCCTTCCTTTTTTGCGGCATAAAGAAGTGTCGCGCTTTCCGAAATCATTTTTCATCCCTCGTCTTTGCAATTACATACAGTATAGCAAAAACAAGCGATTGGGGAAACTAAATTGGGGAAAAATGGGGAAATAGTTTCTGAAAAAGTGCAAAAAACAGCGGTTTTTGGGCTAAAATCGGGCAAAATGAGGCACTTTTTTGAAATAGCAATTTGCCTCTGACTCCGTCATTCGTTGGTTCGAATCCAGCTGCCCCAGCCAGCAGACCTGAACTGATGATTTTCGGTTCAGGTCTTTTCTTTGCTTGGGTAGAGTTTCGGTTATGCAAAAATTTCATGATTTTGGCATTTTTTTCGCTGTTTTTTATGAAAAAACGGCGTTTTTGTGCTATTTTTGCTTCCATGCCCATGTCTTGGTTGTTTGCTGTTTGCTTTCCGAAAATGACTTTTGATTTGCCGTAAGTCATCGCTATGTTATAGCTATGCCTAAGTGATTACGGCGGCCTGATCGTCGTTTGGTTGCACATAAGTTTCCTCCATGTATGTTTTAATTTTATCTTTGCCCACATCAAAGAGAGCGGTTGCGCCGCTCATTAAAAGTCCCATCACTTATCCAAGGACACGAGATCATAAAAGTTGACGGGGTGCCGATAACTTTCCTTGAATAACTCTCCAATACCTCCTCAATAGGTAGGCAAGTGAGAGGGCGAAAAGTTTACATATGCGCGATAATTTCATCAGATTTTCATGGAAATAAACGAAAGACCCTTCACTTAAAAGCCGCGG
Organism: Candidatus Gallimonas intestinigallinarum; assembly: GCA_944338075.1. Classification (GTDB taxonomy): domain Bacteria; phylum Bacillota; class Clostridia; order Christensenellales; family Borkfalkiaceae; genus Gallimonas; species Gallimonas intestinigallinarum. The sequence continues at coordinate 174,837 of CALVLM010000001.1, forward strand.
CAGCAGGCATTTTTCTACGGGTAGACGATAGGTTTTTTATTTCCTTTCTCCCACTTCGCCGAGGCTATGCGAAAACACCCCTCATTTATAAGCCACGAGAATGGCAAAATCGGGGCCCCAAATGGAAGATTTCATCGGATTTTCATTTAACGCGAGATATAAAACCAGCCCCTTGCAGGTTTTTGCCTGCAAGGGGCTGGTTTGTGGTTAAACTATGGAATTGTTGTTAGAATTTGATCTACCTCATGATTTGATGGGTGACATCGTGGCTGGAAGTTCTTAGAGGGCTTGAATAGGGGTTTAATTTGATAGCTCCGATTTCCGTATGGTCGAAAAAGCCTCAAGGAACTTCGTTCGTCTCATTTCCTTCATTGCGTTAATATTTGTAATATCGGAATATTTTCCAAAATCGGACTGTGGTATTTCTGAGAATTTAGACACCTCCTCTTTTAACCAGCCATCAATAATTTCATTAAGTGCTTTTGAGCTTTTAGAAATATTGTCTTTCTTGGGTAATAACGCAAAGTTAATTAGGCTATCTTTAAGAGCCTGATCAACTCCGTTATTTCCTTGGAATTTTTCTTCAGGAACAATATGATCAATTTCGATTTTTGTTTCAGAATCTATGGTTGGTGCTATTTTCTTTAAAACATAATAGTAGTACAATACAGGACCTAACGTTTTTTTCGTTGTGACTTGACCGTTATATTTTCCCTCGCTTGCCCCTTCTATAAAGATTTTCCAACTCGATTCATCTACACAGATTAGCCTGTCTTTCCAATTTTTAATGTCTTTTGCCATTTTTGTATCTCCCGATCCTCTCCATGCTCGGGTTGCATACTCAAAGACAAGCTTGTCGAACAAGATTTTTGCGTCACGTTGGACAGCTTTGTAATTGCCGCCTCCCGTAGGACAACCCTTATCCTTCCAATCCAATAGCATGATTGAAATGAATTCTAATGCAATTGCATTTCCTAATAATTTTGCAATGGGCTTTTTCCAGCTTTGGAAGAATTTGAAGAAAGGAGAGTTTAGCATCAATTTGCAGACTGAATCAATGTCGCTAATGATCTCGTCTATTTGTTCCTCCCAATCAACCTTCCCGTCGGTTTCTAATTCAATTACTTTTTTATTGCTCATGCCCCCCGCTATAATAGAGCTGAGCAATTTAAATCCCAAAGTTATTTCGTCCAAGGAAACCTCGTTCTTTGCCTTGGCTTCTTCATAGGAGTCAAAGATTATTTTTTGATCGTGAATCCGGGAAATCAAAGTTGCCGCCACATCCCAACGGCATACGTTATCTATAGTGTTAATTTCGAGGCTGGAGTAAAGTTTTTTTACCGCTTCTCGCAATGATGCGGATGGGTTATTAATAGGCTTATTCCAAAACGGCTTTGCTGAAAGCAACTCTTCTGCTTTTAACTTTGTGCCGCCACCATTTATGCGAGAAAAGATGTTCTGTGCATCTAGGGGGGAAGCATTCGTTAAATGTATAATACCAATTTTTTCTGACTCAAAAATATTATCCGCTTCTTTCAAAGTTTCTAAACTTTCTTGAATTTGGCTCCATTTTTGTTCCACACATTTTTCAAAGCCATCTTCGTCTTCAATATAGAAGTTGTCTGCGTATATTTTAATAAAGTTTTCGCTCGTAAGGTTGTCGTCATATTTCCTTCTAATCTCTTCGTTTAGGTCGTGCAAAAATTTCCGCAGTGCCTCAGGATCTATTCTCCCCTTACCTGCAGACTGGGCATATCTTAGTTTTTTAATGTATGCTTTAAAATCAAAAAGTTTTTCCCACCTGCTCCCATCGTTTTTAACTTGATGGACCATCAAGATAAGTTTGAGCAAGGTGGTTAATCCTTCTCGCTGCCGAGAGCTGTCGAATGATTTTTGCTTAGAAGAATAGTCTTCCACTTCTATTTCTTCCTCTTCCCCGCCATAATAGTTGTTGTCATCGCTTGAATCGCCGTCTTTTTTCTCGGTTCTGTCTATATCGGTTTGAAGGAAACGATCTACTTTACTCCAATATGCATTTGTTATATCGTTTTGATCGGCGGTTGCCTTAAACCCCAAATAATTTTTTGCCCAATCGTAAAGCACAACAGGATTGTTGCGCATAGCAATTAATGCTTCTCGTCTTTGGCGCCCATCCAGCAGCCATAACGTATTTTGCATTTCATTCAAAATTACGACGCCTACGGGGTAATCCTGAAATACGCTTATACAGAGCTCAAAATTCTGTTTTTTATTCCATGTGGATTTTCTTTGAAATCGGGGGAGCCTAATTCTAGTATTGTCCAAGAAAGCCGTTATCTTTTCGGATTCGATAATATAACTCATTAAATTTTCCTCCTGTCGTTTATAAGTCTTTAGTTGTTGAATTATCTTGCAAATAATTATAGCATAAATTGTGCAATAAATCAAGGGGCAAAACAAGTATAGTTCCGTTTTTTGAATACAGCTCGCCCGCTA
>CALVLM010000002.1:0-129207 GCA_944338075.1 Candidatus Gallimonas intestinigallinarum
CGCTCAAGCGGTGTTCACGGCGGTATTCGGGCGGGCAACCCATATGAATACCGCCCAACCTTGCATCGGACGGGGTTTACATGGCACGGGGCGTTACCGTCCCGTCGGTGAGCTCTTACCTCGCCTTTCCATCCTTACCGCTGTAAAAGCGGCGGTCTATTTCTGTTGCACTTTCCTTAAAGTCGCCTTCACCTGACGTTATCAGGCGTCCTGCCCTGCGATGCCCGGACTTTCCTCGTCGTACTCGGGGTACGCCGCGGCCGCGCAGTCCGCTCGAAGCGAAAGATATTATAGCACAAATTTCAAAAAAAATCTTGTTTTTTTCGCGAGATATGATAGAATAATAGTAGAACTTTTTTAAGTGAGGATGAGTTATGAAGAAAACCAAGATCGTCTGCACCTTAGGACCCGCTTCCGAGACGGAGGAGGTCATCTCCGCGATGGCGGACGCGGGCATGAATGTTGCCCGCATCAACTTCTCGCACGGCACGCACGAAGAGCACGCACAAAAGATCGCCGTCATCAAAAAAGTGCGCGCCGAAAAGAACATTCCCCTCCCCATTCTGCTGGACACCAAGGGACCGGAGTTCCGCATCAAGACCTTCAAGGAGGGCAAGGTCTTCTTAAAAGAGGGCGACCCCTTCACCTTCACCACTGAGGACATCGTGGGCGACGAGACGCGCGTCGCCGTCTCCTATCAGGGCATCTGCGCCGACATGAACCCTGGCGACAAGATACTCTTAAATAACGGGCTGATGGTGTTTGAAGTCGTCGAAGTCAAGGCGCCCAATGTCATGTGCAAGGTCGTCATCGGCGGCGAGCTCTCCAACCGCAAGTCCATGTTCTTCCCCGAAAAACAGCTCAACCTCACCTATCTATCCGAACAGGACAAGAGCGATCTTCTCTTCGGCATCGAGCAGCAGGTAGACTTCGTGGCGTGCTCCTTCGTCTCCAAGGCGCAGGACATTCTGGATATCCGCCAGTTCCTGCACGAGCACGGCTCGGACGACATCGACCTCATCGCAAAGATCGAAAACCGCGCGGGCGTCAACAATCTGGAATCCATTCTGGAAGTTTCGGACGGCATCATGATCGGGCGCGGCGACATGGGCGTAGAGATCCCCTACGAGGAACTGCCCGACATTCAGAAGACCATCATCAACGCCTGCCGCATGGCGGGCAAGCGGTGCATCACGGCGACGGAGATGCTGGAGTCCATGATCAAGCAGCCCCGCCCGACGCGTGCGGAGATCTCCGACGTTGCAAACGCCGTGTACGACGGTTCGAGCGCGGTCATGCTCTCGGGCGAGACGGCGGCGGGGCTCTACCCCGTGCAGGCGGTCGCGGCAATGGCGCGCATCGCCGAACAGGCGGAGAGCAAACAGCAGTTCATTCAGACCATCGACGAATCCCGCTACCGCATCCGCGGCATTGCGGATGCCCTCTCGCACTCCGCCTGCACGCTGGCACGCGACGTCAAGGCAAAGGCGATCGTCGTATGCACCCGCACGGGCGGGACGGCAAAGATGGTCTCCCGCTTCCGTCCGATGATCGATATCATCGGCATGACGACGGATGAGCGCAGCTACAGAAAGCTCGCTTTAAGCTGGGGCGTGATGCCCGTCATGAGCGAGGAATACCACTCCGTGGACGTTCTGTTCCACTTCGCGAAGTGCGCGGCGCGCGATTCGGGGTTGGTGCAGAAGGGCGACACGATCGTCATCACAGGCGGCACGCCCAACGGCAAGAGCGGGAATTCCAACCTCATCAACATTGAGACCATATGAATCCGATACCGGGGAGGGACGGCGTTCGCCGCCCCTCCTTTATATCTTAAAGTTAGATTTGCTTCATAAAATTATCATCTGTTCTTGACGAAGATGCATAAACATGGTATAATGGTTATACAAAAATCTCATATGATCAGGGAGTTGTCATGAACAAGAAAGTTATTTCCTTACTACAGCAATACGGGCTTACCGTGACAGGAAACACTGCGTACGGGATAATGCAAGGCTATGAAACCAGTCTGCGTTCTCCCTCCCCCATGGAACAGAGCGCTTATTATATTCATGTTAATTTCTATGCGACCGACGAGAAAAAACAAGAGATCGCAGCAGAACTCGGACGTACCGGAATAAAACTGACAGCCACTCCGTCTGCATACGGCCTCACGATCTGTTTCCCTGCGGCGTTTGCAGGGACGCTGGTAAAAAATCTGCCGGTTCTTTTCGATCGTCTGATTGCGCTTCTGAAACAGAATGAGCTTCCCGGCGCGGATACATGTCCTTATGACGGGAAACCGCTCATCGAAGCAGAAAAGAAGCGCTGTTCGATCAATGGATTTTATGTGACTCTCAACAATGACTGTGTTTCCTCGATCAATCGGCAGATCGAGGAGGAAAACCGCGCCTTTGCCAATGCGCCCAACAACTACATGCAGGGCATCTGCGGCGCGCTCCTCGGGGGCATTGTGGGTGCAGCATGTACGATCGCGCTCTATTACATCGGCTTTGTTTCCTCACTCTCTGCGATCATTGCCGTACTGCTCGGCGCATTCCTCTACCGCAAGTTCGGCGGAAAGCCCAATGTCATGATGATCGTCATTGTCTCCGTTGTCAGCCTCATTCTCATCGGCGCGGCATTCTTTGTCAGTTATCTCATCGCAGCCGGTACCGCAGCGGCGGAAGCAGGATTACATATGAGCGCCCTGGATGCGCTGCTGATCTGCCTGGACGATTCCGAATTTGCAAGCGCGTTCTATTCAGATTTTGCCATGCTGTTTGTCTTTACGATCGTCGGCATCGTCATTGTTGTCATCTCACTTGTCAGACAGATCAAACGTCCGAAAAATATCAGCTAAAAATACACCGGAAACGGACGCGCTTGCGTCCGTTTTTTTATTGAGCGCCGACGCATACCGCCCGCACGTTTGACTTTTTCACGCGAGGGGCATATAATACAACGTATGGAAAAAACGGGAAAAAAGGGACTGGGCATCCTATTCATCCTCGGCGCGGCGCTCATGTTTGCAGCGATGAACTTGTTCGTCAACATGGCGGGCGATCTGCCCCTCATGCAGAAGGTATTCTTCCGCAATGCATTGACGAGCGTCGTCGTCTTTGTCATCCTCTGTTTTCAGAAGCCCCACTTCCGCATTGCAAACAAGGGGTGCGTTCCGTGGCTGTTTCTGCGCTCGGCGCTGGGGCTACTCGGCGTCATCCTGAATTTTTATGCCATCGATCATATCGGCAGCATCTCGGATGCCTCCATCCTCAACAAGCTTTCCCCCTTCTTTGCCATCCTCTTTTCCGTGCTCCTGTTGCGCGAAAAGCCAAAGATCCCTGAACTCATATTTGTGCTCATTGCCTTTGCGGGCGCGGTGTGCGTCGTCAATCCCCGCTTCGATATGACCGTTCTTCCCGCGCTTGCGGGCGTGGGCAGCGGTGCGTGCGCGGGCTTTGCCTACACCTGCGTGCGCATCCTCGCCGTCAAGGGCGAGCGCGGCATGATGACGGTGTTCTTCTTCGCGGTGTTTTCCACCGTCGTGACCCTTCCCTTTCTGATCATCGGCTATCAGCCCATGACGGGCATGCAGCTTCTTTGGCTCCTGCTCGCGGGCGTTGCGGCGACGGGCGGACAGTTCTTCATCACGGCGGCGTACCGCCTCGCCCCCGCCAAGGAGATCGCCGTCTTTGACTACATGCAGGTGTTCTTTGCAGCGACCCTGGGCTATGTGTTCCTGCAGCAGGTGCCCGAGACACTGAGCTTTATCGGCTACGCCATCATCATCGCCGCCGCCGTCGGACAGTGGGCATATCATATGTACCGCGCGCGCAAAGAGACGGCGGTGACGGCGACCGAAGCGCTGACCGAAGCAGACGCGCCGCCCGAAACGAACGCGCCCCCTTTGCCGCCGCCCGATGAGAAAAAACAGGAATAACATTAGCCGCCCGCCGCGTCTTTTGACGCGGCGGGCAGCTTAAACTTACCAAATTATCCAAGGTCCTTCAAATGTTATGTGAGCATTTATAATCTCATCCCCCTCTGCCGAATACAGACCCTCAAAATTTAGATATTCGTGATGCAAAGTCACAGTTATCCACATGCGGATCTCATACCTGAAAGGGATATCATCGTAACCACCCGTGAGCAATTGATCGATTGCCTGACGAAGTCCTTCCCACGATCCCGTAAGATCGAGGAAAATGCCTTCCTGTGTCTGTTCGATTGACAGGTTCCGCGGGTCAAGGGAGTCCGACCCGAGATAATACCCTTCCTCGGACCACGCTTCAAACGAAAGCTCAACGTCAGCGTATGCCTCCCCTGGCTCAGCGCAATTCCATTCAACGGGAATAAAGATGCTCCCTGCATCCTCGTCGATCTGCAGCGTGCCGAAATAGGGCAGCAGCTGATCTTCGGAGGGCAGGATGAGCGTAAAGGCATCATAGGAGACATTCAACGTTCCTTCGATCTGATAGTTCATCCGCTCCACATAGTAATCATCTGACTCGTCTGCAGCGTACTGTTCATAATCAATCACAAAGGAGGACTGCGCAATTCTTCCTTCTTCGTCAATATTGACCGTGAGTTCCGCATTGCTCTCGCCATAATCGCCCTGTTTCAGACTTCCAAAGATCTCATCCAAACCAGTTTGATATGCTCTATTGAGAACTAAATTGATCAGGTCATAGATGCTATAGTTTTCTTGTACCAACGTAGCGAATTGCTCTTTCAGATCTGCAAACCCCTGTGCGCCGCTGTCCGTTTCCCCGGTGAACATATCGATGATCCCCGTTATCTTGAACTGCCCGAACACGCGGCGGAGATATGTATAGATCGTTTCCCCCTCCTTGGGCTCGGAAAGAATGTTGCCGACCTGAGCCCCCGCGTTTTCCGAAAGGAACTCATAGATAAACTGTGCGGGAGCGGAAAACATTTCCTCCGTCACATTGGCAGGCGGAAATCCGTTGGAAAAACCCACGATCAGCGCCGTAAGCAGATATTCGTCGGTAAGAATATCTTCTAACGGCAGTCCGTGAGGCGCAAGAACGCCATCGATCGTATCAAGAAAGTCCGCAACGGTGATATTTTCATCGAACAGTTTTTCGACAAGGTCTGCGATCGGATCAACGGGCTGCGATTTGAACGACTCCAGCCATGCAAGGAAGCTCTGACGCACTTCTTCCAACCGAACGGTGAGCGCGATCTCATCCTGCGAAGCCGTAAAATCGATGCCTTCCAAATCATCGAGACCTATGAGCGATGCGAGCGCCTCGTAGATTTGATAGGTGTTGCTTTCGCCGTAGGAATACAACATAGACAGCAACTTCATCTGTGCGGTATCCGACTCCGTAAGACGATGGGGGTAATACAGAAGGTCTCCGTCCACCTCCGCTGCATAGTATGCGATCCCATCGACGAGCAAATTGCACTGGTCAAGTTTTCCGTCAGTCATGAGGCTGAGGAACATATCATACCCGTACAGTTCGTTCTTTGCTAACTGATAACGGATATCTGCAGTATGCAGCCCCGTATCGTCCGTACCGACCCCCTTTATGTCGGCGTCGATCGTGATATGCTCCTGCTGCAGCATCATCCAATACGCCCGATCGAGCTTTGCCGCAGGCGAATCGCCGCCGCCCGGCGTACCGGAACCGCCCTGCGTCGTATCGCCGCCCGGCGTACCGGAGCCGCCCTGCGTCGTATCGTCGCCGCCGGGGGTCTCTCCCTTCGATCCGTTGTCGCACGCCGCCATAGCAAACAGCATACACAGCGCCAGCAGCACGACAAACAATGAGTGAAACAATTTCTTCATACAATTCCTCCCATGTTCTTTTTTTCCATTATACCCCCCCGTGAAAGTTTGTCAAGAAGATTATAGCATTTTTCTATCTTTTTTCAAAAGCCGCCCGCCGCGTCTTGTGACGCGGCGGGCGGACTGTTGTGAGCGAACGGAAAGCGTAAGCGCGGGCAAAGTGTCCCGCGAGAAATACACCCCAAAAAATCAGAAATGGACGATGACCGCCGTCGCCTTCCCGTTATGCAGCGCCAGATAGCAGTATGAAGGCTGTACAAAGTCGCCCGCAGAGCCGGGATTGACGCAGAGGACGCCGTCCACCGTCTCATTGAAGGCGCGGTGGGTATGCCCGTACAGCGCGACGGTGCAGTCAAGTTCCTTGGTACGCGCGATGAGACGCTCCAGCCCCGACTTGACGCCGTACTTGTGCCCGTGGCAGCAAAAGACGCGCACGCCGCCCGCCTCCAGCACATATTCCTCCATGCCGTAGGAAAAATCGCAGTTGCCCTTGATGACGATGGTCTTTTCGGGGTACTCGCGCGCGAAGTCGCGGATATCGGACGAGCCGTCGCCGAGATGAATGACCATACCGTTCTCCAGAAAGAGCGGCCTTATTTTTTGGATATTTTTCAGCCGTCCGTGCGAATCGGACAGGACGATACAGCTCAGCATAGCTTCTCCAATGCGGCGAGCGCCCTGCCGCGGTGCGAGACGGCGTTCTTTTCCGCCTCCGTCGCCTCGGCAAAGGATTTTTTGAGGTCGGCGCTATAAAACAGGCTGTCATACCCGAAGCCGCCCGTACCGCGCTCCTCAAACAAAATCTCCCCGTAGGACGCGCCCTCGGCGGTGAGCTCCCTGCCGTCCGGAAAGACGAGCGCCACGGCACATGCAAAGTGTGCGCCGCGATCTTTGACGCCCGCCATGTTTTTGAGCAACAACGCGCGATTCTCCGCATCGCCGCCGCCCGAATAGCGCGCGCTTTTCACGCCGGGCGCGCCGCCCAGAGCGTCGACGCACAGCCCGCTGTCGTCCGCGAGCGCAGCAAATCCCGTCGCCTTGCACACGGCGCGCGCCTTGATGAGCGCGTTTTCGACAAAGGTCGTACCTGTCTCCTCGACCTCGCCCGAAAAGCCCGCCTCCTGTTCGGAGAGAATGTGCCAGTCAGAGAAAATTTCCCTGATCTCTTTGAGCTTGTGGGCGTTGCCCGTTGCTGCAACCACCGTCATGTTCTCATTCATCTGCTTTGATCTCCGTTGTCGTAAAGGTAAATTTATCCACGTCAAACAGTCCCCTGTCCGTCAGTTTCAGGTGCGGAATGACAGGGAGCGACAAAAACGCGAGCGTCATAAAGCTGTCATAGCACGTCTTGACGCCCATCCGATAGGCGCGCTTGGAGATATGCTCGATGCGGGCGGCGACCTCGTCCGCGGGCAGCGAACTCATCAGCCCCGCGACGTCGAGCGGGAACACCTCCTCGCCCTCCCCGTCCACGAGCGCCATACCGCCGCCCGCTTCCTTTAACAGCGCCACGACGCGCGCCATGGCGGCGTTGTCGTCGCCTAAAATGACGAGGTTGTGGCTGTCGTGCGCGACGGAGATGCCGATCGCGCCGCCCTTTAAGCCATAGCCCTCGACGAGCGCAAGCCCGATATTCCCACTTGCGAAGTGCCGCTCGACGACGGCGAGCTTGCAAAGCGACGTGTCGCGCAGCACGACATCCCCTTCCGACTTCTGAACGGGCACGATGACTTCCTCGGTGACCAGTTCATGCGGCAGAACGCGCATCGCCCGCGCCCTGTTTCCCTTGAGCGACAGGCGGAAATCCTCTGCCGTGACTTCTTTGACATGCACCGTCCCGCGCACCGCATCCGGGAGATAGGCTTCATTCGCCGAAAAGAGCGCCTTGCCGTGCTCGGCGACCAGCCGTCCGCCCTTGAACACCGCCTGCACGCGGAAGGAGGTAACGTCCTCCACGGCGACGAGGTCGGCGTGATACCCGGGTGCGATCGCGCCCCTGCCCTGTAAGTGATAGCATTCCGCGACGTTCAGCGTCGCCGCGCGCACCGCATAATAGGGCGGGACGCCCGCCGCGACGAGACGGCGGAGTGCATCGTCCAGATGCCCCTCGGTAATGAGGTCGTGCGCGTGCTTGTCGTCCGAGCACACAAGAAAGCGCGGGAAGTTTTCCGCCGTCATGCACGCAGCAGCGGAGGCGATGTTGTTTGCCGACGAACCGCAGCGGATCTGCACATACATGCCGCGCGCGATCTTCTCCCTGATCTCGCCCCCTGAAAGGCTCTCGTGGTCGGTCGCGATGCTCCCGCAGAGATAGGCGTTGAGGGCATCCCCCGTAACGCCCGGCGCGTGGCCGTCCACGATCTTGGAGAGCGATTTCGCCGCCTTCAGCTTTCCGAGCACCTCTTTCTCCCCCGCGATGACGCCGACGTAGTTCATCATCTCGCCTAGCCCGAAGAAGGTATCACGGGCAAGCTGAAGGCGTGTCTCGGCGGCGTCCAAGGACGCGCCGCTCGTTTCGAAGGGGGTCGCGGGCACACAGGAGGGAAGCTGCATATAGACGTCAAGGGGCGACGGCGAAAGGCGCGCAAACGCCTCCATGAGGTACTCCGCGCCCGCGATGCCGCAGACGTTGACTAGCTCGTGCGGGTCGGCGACAATGCCGCTCGTGCCGTGCGACACGGTAAGGCGCGCAAATTCCTCGGGCGTGAGCATGGTGCTCTCGACGTGAATGTGCGCGTCGATCAACCCGGGCAAAAAGGTCATGCCCGCGCCGTCGTACACCTCACGGGCAGAATAGCCTTCTCCGATGCCGACGATGATGCCGTCCCTGACGGCGATCTCCCCTTCCTCTGTTTCGCCCGTGAACACATTGAGGATGCGGGCATTTTGGATGACAAGGTCACAAGGTTCGCGCTTCATGGCGCAATCGATCAACTGTTTCATGCATACGATTATAGCACGGCGCGGCCCAATTTTCAAGCCGCGCCGCACAATTTATTTGATTTTTGCACGCATCCGCATGGAATTGAGCACCGCGAGCAGCATGACGCCCGTATCGCCCAGCACTGCAATGCCGAGCGGCAGCAGTCCGCACAGCGAGAGCACCATGAGCGCGAGCTTGACCGCGATGGAGAACACAATATTTTCGATGACGATCTTGCGCGTCTTTTTGGCGCCCCTGACCGCCTTTTCAAGCGCGAGAAGATTGTCCGACGCGAGGACGAAGTCGCTCGCCTCGATCGCCGCGTCGCTGCCCAGTCCGCCCATTGCGACCGAGACGTCGCTCGCCGCCATGACGGGGGTATCGTTGATGCCGTCACCCGCATACAGAAGGGGTCCGCGCGCCCTGAGCCGCTCGGCGCAGACGGGCTTGTCCTGCGGCAGCAGCTCCGCGCAGATCTCGTCCACGGGAAGGGAGGCAAGCGCCGCCTGCGCGCGCTGCGCCGTGTCGCCCGTCAGAACGGCGATATGCTCCACGCCCGCCTCTTTCAGCCGGATAAGCGCCTCGGCCGCCTCGGGACGCAGCCTGTCCTCAATGAGCACGCAGCCGATATATTTTCCCTCCTCCGCGACATGGACGGCGAGGGCGCCCGCATCTCCTTCCGCGCAGGCAATGCCCTGCTCCTGCATGAGCCGCATGCTGCCCGCAAGGACGCGCTTGCCGTCTACCATGCCGACAATGCCCCGCCCCGCGAGCTCTTCGACCTGCCAGGCCGTCGGCGCGGCAATGCCCTCAAATGCGCCCGCGAGCGGGTGCGAGGACGCCTGTTCCAGCGCGGCGGCAAGGGGCAGTGCGCGCTCACCCTGCACGCCCGCGATCGTGAACCTGCCCTCGGTCAAAGTGCCCGTCTTATCGAAGGCGGCGACCTTCACCGCAGCGAGGCGGTCCAGATACACCGCGCCCTTTGTAAGCACGCCATAGCGCGCGAGCGTCCCGACGCCCGAAAAATAGGTGAGCGGCACGGAGATGATGAGCGCGCACGGACAGGAGATGACGAGGAAGTTGAGCGCGGGCACGATCCAGTCCATAAAGTTGTACCCCTGGAAGAGAGGCGGCACGACGGCGATGACGACGGCAATGAGCACGACGATGGGCGTGTAGTAGCGCGCAAACCTGGTGATGAATTTCTCCGGCTTCGCCTTTTTGGCGGCGGAGTTCTCCACCAGTCCGAGAATTTTCGCGACGGCGCTCTCGGACGCGGGGCGCACGACCTCGGCACGCACCGCGCCGCCCTCGTTGACGCAGCCCGCGAGCATCTCTTCGCCCATACAGACGGTTTTGAGCATGCTCTCTCCCGTCATGGATTTGGTATCCAGCGCCGCTTCCCGACCCATGAGGCGGCAGTCGGCGGGGAGCTTGTCCCCCTTTCTGAGCAGGATGATATCCCCGGGGACGAGCTCGTCGGGGTCGACTTCCTCGGGCGCGCCCTCCCTCAGGCGGATGGCGGTGTCGCACCTGAGCGCCATGAGTTTGGTGATCGCGCTGCGCGACGAGCCGACCGCGAGGCGCTGCAAGTACTCGCCGATCTGATAGAGCAGCATGACGACGGCGCCCTCCATGTCCTGACGGATGCAAAACGCGCCGACCGCCGCGACGAGCATCAAAAGGTTTTCATCCAGCAGGACGGAGGGATGAAAGCCGCCGCGGAAGGCGCGCGGGAGATTGCGCGCAACGCTGACGACGACCGTCCAGCCCGCCGCCGCAAAGGAGGCAAGAAAGAGCCCGAACGCGACCCAGTCAAACCCGCCCAACAGGTGCAGGACGAGCGCGGGCACAAAGCACAGCGCGGAGATGACAATGGAGATGAGCTCTTTGAGGTGCCGCTCTCCTTTCACGGGCGCGTTGCCGTCGATGATCTCCACCTTGTCAAAGTGTACGATCATGTCGATCGCCCGCGCAAGCGAGGCGGGCGCGTCATAGTCGAGCGCGATGCGCTGGGTGACGAAGTCCACGGAGACCTCGGAAAGCCCGTCCGCCGCCGCAAGTTCCTCCTGCAATTCCGCCGCACACGCCGCACAGTGCAGATTGCGCACTTTAATGATCTTGTGCATATCCCCTCCCCTTCCGACCCTGCGGAAGCGTCAGACCAATATTTGAATAAGTATTCATATGATACCACGCAAAAGCCCCCGCTGTCAAGGACAGCCGAGGCTTTTTTCAGAAGTTGTGCGCAGAAATGAACGTCCTGCCCGCAAGATAGGCGAGCTCTCCTTCCGTATGCAGCGTCAGGGACTTGGCAATGAGGCGCTGGCGGGTCGCATGATGCGCGCGGTTGAAGGCGTGATCGCCGTACTTCTCGTCTCCGACGATCGGATGCCCGATATGAGCGAGGTGGGCGCGGATCTGGTGCGTCTTGCCCGTATGCAGCGTCACTTTCAGGAGCGCCGTGTCGCCCGGAGCGAGCACCTCGTATTCGGTGACGATCTTCTCGCCGACGGGGCGGCCGGAGATGCGCACGGTCGCGCGGACGGCGTCCTTTTTGAGGTAGGCAGTCAGCACCGCGTGCTTTGGGCTCGGCGTGCCGACGACGAGCGCCAGATATTCCTTTGTCACCCGCCGCGTGCGGAAGGCGGCGAGCAGTTCTTCCGCCGCCTGCGCGTTCTTTGCAAAGATGAGCAGCCCCGCCGTGTTGCGGTCCAGACGATGAATAAAGTGCGCCTCGCCCCGCTCGGAGAGCGCGGAGAACACCGCCTCCGAATTGACGCCGCTCTCCTTGTCCGCGACGATGACGTTGTCATCTTCAAACAGCACGGCAAAGCCCGTGCGCGCCGCCTGCGCGGCGGAGAGGTAGTAGGCGACCTCGTCCCCCCTTCTGAGCGGGACATCGGAGGAAACGCGCACGCCGTTGACGCGGACGCCGCGGTTTTTGAGCAGCGTCCTGAGACAAAAGGACGCTGCGGCGCAGGCATCATCGGTGAATGCGGAGAGTTTTGTGTCCTCTTTTGCGACATACACTTTCATGGCGGGTCCTCATGAGCAGGAATGCGGCGACGGGCAGGCAAAGAAAAAGCGCGTAGATGAGCCCGCCCGTCCACAGAAAATAGGCGAGATAGCACGCGAGCAGGGCGGTGAGCGTCTGCAGAGCGGCGTGCAGGACGGCGCGCTTAGCCCCCAGCTCGCGCGCGGACGCGGCGACCGCAGAGACGCAGGGCGAACAGGTCAGCACGAACACCGCGAGGGCGAACGCGCTCGCGCCGCCGTAGGGAAAGGCGCCGTAGAACATGGCGATCGTTCCCGCGACGTTCTCCTTTGCGATCAGTCCCGAGAGCGCGGCGTAGGCGATGCGCCAGTCCCCCATGCCCACGGGCGCGAACAGCCACCTCAGCCCCGTGCAGACAGAGGCGAGCATGCTGTCCTCCACGTCACAGGGACGGAAGTCCCAGCCAAAGCCGGAGAACAGCCAGCTCGCCGCAAAAAAGACGAGGATGACCGTCGCCGTCTTTATTATAAACTGTTTGATCTGAAAGAGCAAGGCTTTGAGGACAAAATCTGCTCCGGGAACTTGCAGCGGCGCGAGTTCCAGCAAAAAGGGCGCGCGCGACCCGCGGCTCGTGAGTACGGCGACGAGCAGCGCGATTCCCACCCCCAGTGCGTACAGGAGCAGCACGGCGAGGAAGGGATTGTCAAAAAAGGACGCGGCGAGCGTGAGATAGACGGGCAGTTTTGCGCTGCACGAGATATAGGGCAGGCACAAAATGGTGCGGCGCTGGACGCGCCTGTCGTCCAGTCCGCGCGTGGAGAGAATGGCGGCGGCGGTACAGCCGAACCCCATGACGAGGGAGAAGACCGCCCTGCCGTTGAGCCCGACTTTGGCAAAGACGCCGTCCGTCAGCGCGGCGAGGCGGGAGAGGAAGCCGCTCTCCTCCAGCACGATGAGAAAGAAAAAGAGAAGTGCGATCTGCGGCAGGAATCCTAACACCGTCCCAAGACCAGCCAGCAGCGCGTCGATGACAAAGCTGCGCACAACTGCCGAGGGAATGGCAGCCGCGCAGCCGCCGAGCACATCGACAAAGAGATACTCGATTGCGCCTTTGAGGAAATCGCCGAGGCACCCGGGCGCGAAGGTCACATAGAACGCTGCGGCGAGCAAGATCGCAAAAAAAGGCAGCGCGAATGCGCCGTTCATGAGCAGCGCATCCGGCCGCCCGAGATCCTCCCGCTCCGCCGCCCAGACGCCGTCCAGGGAAATGTTGCGCTCTGCAAGCGGCTGCGCCGAAAAGACGCGCCCCGCGTTTTGCAAGAGCTCGCGCTTTTTCCCCTCGGCAAAGAAAACGGGACAGCCCAGCCGCTGCGCGAGCGCCGCGCCGTCCACCCTGCCGCCCCGCCGTTCAAAGGCGCGCCGCTTGGTCAGGACGAGCGCCGTTTTGCGCCCCTTGCACAGCGCAAACAGAAGCGGGAGCGTGCGCGGCAGGGAGGCGCACTCCGCGACAAAGAGCACGGCGGCGGCCTTATTTTCGTCGAGATAGGCGCGCGTCAGGCGCTCCTCCATGCTCCTGCCCTGCGGCGTGTAGATACCGGGCAGATCGACCACCGTCACCTGCCCTCCCGCAAGGCTTGCCCGCCCCTCCAGCGCGCCCACCGTGACGCCGTGCCAGTTCCCTACCCGCGCATGCCCGCCCGTCAGGCGGTTATACAGCGTGCTCTTGCCCGCGTTTGGATTGCCGACGAGCAGCAATTTCACACCGTCACCTCGATCGCACCGGCGAGTTCCGCGCCCAGTGCGATGGTCGCAGAGGGCGTACGGACGTACCAGACTTTTTTGCGGGCGGAGACTTTGAGCACGTGAAGCGGCGCGCCCGTGCGGACGCCGAGGACGCTGAGCCGGTCAAGAAGTGTTCGTTCCGCCGTGACACGGGCGACGGCAACGCGCGCCCCGCGTTTTGTTTGAGACAATGTCATACATATAAAAAATGCGGAAAGAGACAATTTTATGTCCCCTTCCGCATCTGCTTTTGTTCGTTTACGCTTCCTTGACGGTGCGTGCCTCGCGGTTGCCCTGCAGCTTGAGCATCCCGTTGGTGATGAACGGCGAGATGATCAGCCAGATCGCCGCCGCCGCGATCAGGCAATAGACGATGATCGAACCCACGCTGCGCGGCCCCATGAAGATCGCGGAGACGAGGTTGAAATCAAAGATGCCGAACAGTCCCCAGTTCACTGCGCCGAGCAGGACGAGGATATACGACAGGACGTTGAAAAATACCATGCTTCCCTCCTTGTTCGCAGTGTGTGCGGTGTGGACGCAATTATACACGGCATTGAGTGCCTGCACGCTCCTTGCCTTTCAATGGATCGCTTCTTGACAGACCCTTCCGTCTCGCGAACGCTCGCCACCGTCTTGGCGGCGCCAAGGAAGTGCGCCGCCTGCGGGCAGGAAATCGCCGCTGATAAAGGCGATTGCTAAGTTCGGCGTGCGCGCACAGCGCACCGTGCTGCTGCGCATAATGCACGCCTCACCCTTCGTCGCCGCAAACTTTGCTTCCAGGATTTTACGCAAGCGCAAAATCCAACGTCGCTGCGTTGCGGCTCCTCTTCGCAAAAATCTTTTCTTCGAAAATATTTTTGCGAGTTTATAGATGTTTCGGATTTTCAGGGGAGGCAAGATTGCGGCGTCATTGCTCGCGCTTGCCCTCCCTGCGCAAGGGAGGGGGTCCCGAAGGGACAGGAGGGTCGATCAAACTCACTTGCTCCAAAATCTTCGTTTCAAGGGAGGCTGAAAAAGCAACATGCGAAAACCGCTCCGCCGAAATGGCGGAGCGGTCATAGGTTTTCAGATCAGTCCTTCTTGGACTTCTTCTTGCCCTTGAGCTTTTCGATGTCCACTTCCTCGACTTTCTTGTCCGAAGGTTTGATGACGCACAGCACGATGATCGCGATGAGCAGCACGCCCGAGATCGCGAACAGCACGACGGACGCCGTGTTATTCTGCAGCCACTCGGAGACGCCGGGAATGATATCCACGGGGTTTCTCACTTCGATCGCCATGTACGAGCTGACCGTCGCACCCGTCGTCTCAGTCACGGTGAGATTGACGAGATAGATGCCCGAACGCTGGGGCGTGAAGGAGAGCGAGGAATCGGGGTTCCAATGATACGCATTATCGGTATCATCCCACTCGTCATCGTCCTCGGTGACGTCGCTGTTGTAGACGTTGATCTCGACGACGGCGTTTGCATAGGGCGCATTCTCAGCAAAGAACAGCTCGTATGCTCTGTCCACGCAATCCTCATAGGTGAACCCTGCCTGACCGTCCGTGAGCTGATCGTCCGCAAGCCTGTCCTCATCGATATAGTAGAGCGTGTAGTCGGACGCGTAGCCCTCCAGCGCGATGACCTCGAAATCATCGATGGAGTAGCTGCGGTCACGGTAGCCATAGTCCTGGGAACCGGGATCTTCAATGGTTGCGCCGTCATAATCGATGTACGCCGTAAAGGTGGGGATATCTGCAACCAGGAAGTCCTCGCCGTCGTCATCGTAGCCGACATTGGAGCTGCTGAGGCTGACGAGCTCGCCGTTCCTGTCATACAGCTGCATCGCATTGCCGGAGGAGTCTGTCGCCACGATGCGGAAGGTATAGAGCCCCTCCTGCGCGACTTCGAAGCGAAGTCCGTTGTAGTCCAGCGTGGAAGTGCTGGAGGGCGAGGAGCCGACTTCCGCCGACTCGTGCCAGTAGTAAATCGTGAAGTCAAGGTTGCGGTAGTCCGCATAGTCGCTTGCGATAAGCCCGCGCAGCGAGGGAAGATTGAGGTATGCCCCTTCGCCCGCGCCCGCCTCTGCGGCCGCCTCGTTCACCGCCGTCTGATAGTCCGCAACGGCGCTCTCAAATTCCTCGGTCGCAACGTTCGTGCCCGTCTCCTCATCCGCCGTGAGCCCGACGTAATAGGGCCCTTCCTTTTCATCCGCCGTGACGATGATGAAGTCCTGGCTGGTCGCATCCTCTCCGTCGGAGGAGGTAAGCGTCTGCACGATGCCGCCCTCCGCAGAGGTATCTGCGGCATACCAGGTGAGATAGACGTACTCGTTGAGGATATCCGCCTCTTCGCGCTTTCTGTTGTCGTCAAGGCTGAAGCGCACGGAGACATACTCGTCGGTGACGGTCTCGTTGTCCGCCGTGGGCATGAAGAAGGTCGTCGACGTGGACAGGGTCGCGTACGCGGAATCGGTGCCGGTCGCGCTCTCGTCCGCAATCTCATACCCGTTCTCCGTCGCCTTTGCCATATAGTACTGGCGGGTGACCGTGACGGAATCACGGCAGACGTCGATCGCCTCATAGGAGGTGAAGGAGTAGCGCTGACCGAGCGTGAAGGCATACACATCCTCGCTGACGGCGAGCACGGGCGCGGTATCGTCCTGCACCTTCCCGTCTTCCAACAAAAAGCTCTGCCCATTGAGACTTCTCATATAGACGCCCACTTTCGCGTCGCTTGCCGCGTCCTCAGGCATGGTCATGCTGAAGGTGATGGGCGTGTTGGGCGAAGAGGACGAGGTGGAACGGTACTCGGCATAGTTGCCGCCGATGTTGGTGAGCGCCCCCTCTACCGTCGTCCCGCCGCAGGTGATGCTGACGGCGAATTCGCCGATATTGACGCCCTCTGCAAAGGAGATGGAAATCTCTGCCGATTCCCCGGTCGCAAGATCGCTCCAGGTGAGCTCGTCGTTTTCCGCATCGCGGTGATCGGCGTCTTTGATCGCGACCTGCAGCGTAGTATCCGACATGCGGAAGACGATATCGTTGACCGCCTTCTCTTCCTTGGTGACGCTCTCCTCTGCACTCTCGAAGGTGACGGCGAACGTCTCGAAATCGAGCGCGGGAAGGGTGAACTCCATGGAAAGATAGTTTGCCCTGCCGGGGTTGGCAAGGGTGCTGTCCACCTCAGGATCGGCGGTGAACCACTTGTACGCGAGATCGCGGCGGAAATAGACTCTGCCGCCGTCACGGAAGGTGAACTGCACATAGCTCTCTTCCCCTTCGGAAGCGCCCACTTCACCCGAAACGCCGCCCGATGCAAAGATCGAGCCGGGCGAATAATCGAAAGGCGTGATCTCTGCCGATGCCGGCATGCGTCCCGTAAAAGTCGCCCCAAACGCAGCTGCAAGCGTGATGAGCAGCGCGGCGATCAGGGAGACGATTGCAACGAAATGTACTTTGACCTTATTCATGAAAAAACTCCGATCCTTGGCGCATGCGCGCCAGAATGCACTATTGTTCGAGTATCTTATACATTCTACACAAATTTTCCGCTTTCGTCAAGCGGTAAGTGCCTCGCTCTTGCAGGAAAATACAATTTTCATGCGATTTACACGGGCTTGACGAACTCCGAAAGAGAGAAGAACTTCCACGGCGTCTCATCGGCGGGCGGCTCGGAGAGAAAGCGCATGCGCTCCTTGGTAACAGGGTGCGTAAAAGCCAGAGAATACGCCCACAGCGCAAGTCTGCCCTTGATGGCGAACTCGCCGCCGTAGCGCATGTCGCCGTACACGGGATGCGCGATGCCCGCAAACTGCACGCGGATCTGGTGCGACCTGCCCGTATGCAGCTTGACCTCGGTGAGGGCGAGCCCGCCCCGCTTTTCCAGCACGCGGTAGTCGAGCGCGGCGTACTTCGCCCCGTCCGTGCCCTCGGTGGACAGATACACCATATTGTTGATGGTGTTCTTTTTGAGGTAGTTGACGAGCTTGCCGCTCTCAGGACCGGGCGCGCCGTTGAGGACGGTTAAGTACCGCTTTTCAAAGTCGCCCGTCTTCATCTGCTCTGCGAGCCTTCCCGCCGCCTTGCTCGTCTTGGCAAACACCATGACGCCGCCCGTGGGGCGATCCAGCCGGTGCACGAGTCCCAGATAGACGTTGCCGGGTTTTTCGTAGGTGCGCTTTAAGTAGTCTTTGAGGAGATCGAGAAGGTTTTCGTCCCCGCTCTCGTCGGGACAGGACGCGAGGTTCTGCTCCTTGAGAACGACGAGGATGTGATTGTCCTCAAATAAAATTTCGGGCTGATAATTCTCACGCATTGGTATAGAGTCCTCCTGCCCCGCAGGGAAGCGGGATGCCTTCTGAGGTCGGCAGCCCCACCTCGTACGCCTCCACTTTCCCGCCGCGCGCGTTTTTCAGCGTCAGCGTTAGGATATTGGAGAGCACTGCGGGCTGCAGACCCGTCGTATAGCTGTTGATGAGCACAAAGAGCGCATCTTTTGCGAGCACTTTTTCGCACAGCTGCACGAAGGGAAATAATTCCGTTTCGATCTTCCACATTTCGCCGCCCGGTCCCCTGCCGTAGGAGGGCGGGTCCATGACGATGGCGTCGTACTTGTTGCCGCGGCGTATTTCGCGCGCGACAAACTTTTTACAGTCGTCCACGATATAGCGGATGCCGCTCGTGATCCCGGAGAGGCGCGCATTCTCGCCCGCGCGCTCCACCATGCCCTTGGCGGCGTCCACGTGGGTGACTTCCGCACCCGCCTTTGCGAGCGCGACGCTCGCCCCGCCCGTATAGGCAAACAGGTTGAGCACCTTGACCTTGCGCCCCCCTTGGACGGCGCGACGGACGATCTCGCCCGTTGTCTCCCAGTTCGCAGCCTGTTCGGGAAACAGCCCCGTGTGCTTGAATCCCATGGGCATGACCTTGAAGGTGAGGTCCTTGTAGCAGATATTCCAAGACTGCGGCAGCGGCTTTTTATATTCCCATGCGCCGCCGCCCTTTTCGCTGCGGCGGTACACCGCCTCCAGCCCGGGATAGGAGCAGAGGTCGCGTTGCGCATGCCAGATGACCTGCGGGTCGGGCCGCAGCAAAGTGTGCTCCCCCCAGCGCTCCAGCTTATAGCCGTCGCCCGTGGCGATGACCTCGTAATCCTTCCAACCGTCGGCAATGCGAATCATAGGGATATTATAGTAAAAATTGCGGATTTTGTAAAGAGAAAACGCCCGCCCTTTGCATTTTTTGCGGCGCAAATGGCGGGCTGACGTAATTGCGGCGTGCTCTGCACCGGGCACGCCGCATATCATTGTCCCGTTTACTCCTTTGCTTGTGCGATCGCCTCCGCGAGCGCCTGAGCGCTGATCATTCCCGTCTTCTCAAACGTGATCACGCCTTCGCTGTCAAGAATAATGGTTCTGGGATAAGAGCCCCTGCCGCCGAGCAGCGTGCATACGTCCTGCCGTGCGCCGTCCGCCGCCTGCACACTGTCCTGCGCGAACACGATATTGCTGTCTGCGTAATTGGCGGAAATGTATGCGGGCGCCTCTTCCATGCGAGAGATGCTGTGCACCGCCACAATGGTGACGTCGGGATCCTCGCGCGCGACCTGATCGAAGTCGGGAAGTTCCATGATGCAGTAGGGACACCAGGTTCCCCAGAAGTTGATGACGGTCACTTTGCCGCGGCTGTCCGAAGGAGAGTAAGTCCGTTCAGTCAGCTCGCCCGTCGCATTGTCATAGATCTGCACCGTAAAGTCAGGGCACACAGACCCGTCGGGCGCTTCCCCGGCATCCGAAACCTCTTTGTCACATGCCACAAAAAAGATTGCGCACCCTAGCGCGACCAACATGATCAAGGTCAAAATTATAAAAATCGTACGCCTTTTCCAGTTCATTTCCTTCACATTCCTGATATAAATTTGATTGATTATACCATAATCAATTTGAAGCGTCAACCTGATAGTGCCCGGCAGAGACCACGCAAACTTTGCCCTTTGCATTTTTTGCGGCGGATATTGACATTCCCGCCCCTCTCCGCTATAATCAAGTTGTGGACGATTTTTCAAAAACGGTGAGTAAAATGCGCCGCTTGTGCGTTATATTGTTGTAAGATCGTGTAAGAGGGTAAAAATATGAAAAAGTGGTTACGCACAATTGCGCTCGCGTGCTGCGGCACAATGATCCTTTCCCTGTGCGCCTGCGCGGGCAAGGGCACGCTGCTCAGAGAAGCGGATGCGGCGACGCCCCTTTCCTATACCGAGCGCGACGATGCGTCCTTTGCGGCGGTCACGGCGGGCGCGCAGCAATTCTCCACGGCGTTTGCCGCCGCCATGTACGAGCGCCGCGAGGAGACGCAAAACTTTGTCCTCTCCCCCGTCTCCGTCTACGCGGGGCTCTCGCTCGCCGCGGCGGGCGCGCAGGGCGAGACCAAGGCGCAGCTTTTATCCGCGCTCGGCGTAACGGAGCAGCAGCTCTCGGCGGGCTTTGCCCCCTTCTACCGCTCCCTGACGGCAGACGGCAAGGACGACACGGGCAAGCAGCGCACCAAGCTGCACCTTGCCAACGCCATCTATGTAAACGAAAGGACGCAGGTCAATGACGAATGCCTGAATACGCTCGCCTCCGATTACTTCTGCTACTCCTATGCGGCGGACTTTGCGGGCGACAACCGGGCAGCCAACGAGGCAGTCCGGAACTTCGTCTCCGAGCAGACGGACGGGCTCATCGATCAGAGCTTCATGCTCTCCGAGGAGACCATCTTTGCGCTCATCAACGCACTGTACTTAAAGGACGTCTGGAACGGATACGGCGATGACCTGCCCACGGCGGGCGACTATGTATTTACGGACCGCTACGGAAACGGCGTGACCGTCCCCTTCCTGCGCGGCTACTCCGTGGCGGGCAGGGCGTACGAGGGCGAGACGTTCACCTCCTTCCATACCGACACCTACGCGGGCTACAAGATCAAATTCCTGCTGCCCAAGGAGGGCTACACGGTGGACGACGTGATGACCGCAGAAGTCCTCTCCGAGCTTGCCGCCGTCACCGACTATGCCGCCGTGGACGAAGAAAACCTTATCCGCTACTACACGCGCTGCATCTTCCCCGCCTTCTCGGCGAGCAGCAACGTGGACGCGATGAACGTCCTCTCCGAGACATTCGGCGTCACCGACCTGTTCTCTCCCGAAAAGAGCGATCTCTCCGCGCTGACCGACGACGGTGCATTCTGCACGGGCGTCAGGCACGTTGCGACGCTCACCGTCGACGAAACGGGCATCGAGGGCGCGGCGGCGACCGTTCTGCCTCTTGGTCCAACCTCAGCGGGACCGGACGAGTACGAGGACGTTTACCTCGACTTCATCGTCGATCGGGCGTTCGGATTTCTTCTGACCGACCGCTGCGACACCGTGCTGTTTGCCGGCGCGATCGAAACGGTCTGAGAAAGTTCACGAAAAATCTCACGCAAAGGCGCGAGATTTTTCCGTGATTTGCGAAAGAGATCGCCGGCACGCCGCAACGCCAAACCATCTGAGAATTTTCAAAACACAACAAAGGCTCTCCGTCGGGAGAACCTTTCACCTTGCTATCGTATTTGGCGCAAACAAAACCACGTTTTTTTGTAAATTATGGCGCAAGGAAAATCACACGCGCCTTTTGTTATCATTACGCCGCAAGGAAAGTCGCGCCTTTCCGCCTTTTGCTATCATTACGGAAAAAAGGCTTCACTACGTTATGCCTTTTTTCCCTCAATTTGCGCGAAAGCGCTTTTGCAGAAGAGTGAGCCGATGGGGGCTAAACTGTTGCCAATCCCATCGGCGAGAGAAACCGAACGAAGAAGCCGCAATGCGGCAAACGTTGGGTTTCTCTCAAATCACGACTTTTTCTTTCGTCAGTTCGAAAGAAAAAGTGTGAATTTATTTTCTGAATACCAACACCTGAAAGCTCCGCGGGGGGATCTCCACCGTGCGGGGCGCGGTGGGTGCGACCTCGAAGGGGGCAACCTTCTCCTTTTCCGCCATGGAGTTGACGTCGGAGAGCGCCCCTTCCATGCGCACGATGCGAAGAAGCTCGCCGAAGTCGAAGTCCCCTTCCACCTGCGCCGTGAGCGTCTCTTCGCCCGCGTTGACCACTTTGACGTACGTCAGATCGCCCGACGACGTCGCCGAGACATA
The DNA here is from genome assembly GCA_944338075.1 of Candidatus Gallimonas intestinigallinarum. Classification (GTDB taxonomy): domain Bacteria; phylum Bacillota; class Clostridia; order Christensenellales; family Borkfalkiaceae; genus Gallimonas; species Gallimonas intestinigallinarum. The sequence goes on from CALVLM010000002.1 coordinate 21,680, forward strand.
GGTGTCCTTTACGTCCGTATCCGTCTTGTAGGAGACCTCGCCCGTCAAGAGAGCGTACGTCATCTGGACATAGTAGTTGGGCGTGCCGTACACCGAGGCGCCGTCAAACCAGATGAGATCGGGGCTCCACTGCGTGTAACCAAGGCGGGCTAAAAGCGGTGCGTACGAGCGCATGACGACGACGTCCGCATTGCGCTCCATGCCCGTCATGAACGCCGCCTCCGCAAGCGCGGATTCCCAGGTGTTCGACTCGGGCGCATTGAATTTCCCCGCGCCCGCCGCCTGAATGTGCGTCGCGTACTCGCCCGCATAGACGAGCGCGTCGCGGGGATAACCGTCATACATGTCGGTGTTGGCGAACATCCACTCGGCGGGCATATAGAAGTGCTCGTCTGAAGCGTACACAAACCCCGGATCCTTTGCGAGCTGTCCGCGCGTCCACTTCCACGCGTCCTCGTGAGAGGGCGTGCCGACCGTGGGGCCGACGGTGCCGATCACCTTGATCTCGGGATACTTTTCATGGATGCGCGCCGCGAAGATCTCGAAGCGCTTGTAGAAGTCCGCCTCCTTGGTCTCCCACTGCTCATTGCCGACGCCCAGATACTCCAGTCCGAAGGGCGCGGGATGCCCCATCTCGATGCGCACCCTGCCCCAGACGGTATCCTTGCCGCCGTTGGCGAACTCCACCACGTCCAACGCGTCCTGGATATAGGACTCCAGCTCGGGATCGTCCACGGGGACAGCCTGCCTGGACATGTACTGGCAGGCGATGCCGACCGAGACGACAGGCAGCGCCTTGCAGCCGAGGTATTCGCAGAGCAGAAAGTACTCATAGTAGCCGATGCCCAGCGTCTGACCGTAGTGCGCAAAGGGCGTCGTGACGTCCCCCGTCTCCTGCACGCCGTGCACCGCCCAGCGGTTCCAGTTGTGGCGGCGGCGCTCCGTCTGTCCGACGGAATTCTTCCACTGATAGCGGTTGGCGAGCGTATTGCCCTCGACGACGCAGCCGCCCGGGAAGCGCAGAAAGCCCGGCTTGAGCGCGCGGAGCATTTCGGCAATGTCGCGGCGGAAGATGCCCATGACGGCGTTTTCGGGCATGAGCGAGAAGTTGTCGACGTGCAAGATGCCGGCCTTGGCGAGCGTCAGACGGAAATGCGCCCGCTCGCAGCCGCGCGCTGCCCTGACGCGGAAGGAAAAACGCTGCCATGCGCCGTTTGCCTTGGGCTTGCACTTGACTTCAAAGACCGCGCCTTCTCCGTCATACACGCCCGCGGTGACGGGAGCCTTGTAGTCATAGGAGCGCACCCAGAAGGAGAGCTTGTACCCCTCGCCGCGCTTTAAGTAGATGCCGTCGTACGCCTTGTTGACGATGCCGCAGCCGTCCGCATGCGCCTCGATGCGCATGTAGTGCGGGTTTTCGACGAACAGCGGGCGGTCGTCCTTGATCTTGAGCGCGACGGACGCCGCCGCAGGGTACTCGCCCCAGGCGTATTTCCCGTCCCGTTCGACGAGATAGTCATACAGTTTCCCGTGGACCTTCTTCGCCTCGAAGTTGCGGTTCTCCAAAAGTTCCGCGTACAGGCCGCCGTCCAGCGCGTAATTGATGTCCTCCAGAAACAGCCCTGCGCCGCCCGCGCGGACGGGGACCTTTCCCGCTTCATGCAACGTGATCTTCATATTCAACCTCTGTCGGTGCAAACTTTTGGCTGTATTATAGCACAAAACCTGCCGCAGGAAAAGCGTCCTTAAGCAGGTTTTGCAAGAAAAAATTTTATTCAGGCGTTGTTTTTTTCATTCTCTTGAGGAAAACCGACGCGGAACGTGCTGCCGACGCCCTCTTTGCTCTCCACCGAGAGCTGCCAGCCCTGCTTTTTGCAGAGCTTGCGCACGACGGAGAGCCCCAGCCCGAACCCGCCGTTTTTGCCGTTGTGTGATTTATCCACCGTAAAGAAGCGGTCGAAGATGCGCCCCAAATTCTCCTCGGAGATGCCGATGCCGGTATCCGAGACGGTAAACTCCTCGCGCGTTAAGAGCACGGAGATGCTCCCGCCCTCGCGGTTGTAGCGGATGGCGTTGCGGATGATATTGCCGAAGATCTCGGTGACGCGCTCCTGGCGGCTGTTCAATATGACGCCCTCTTTGACCTCGGACAGGAGCACGAGCTTGTGTTCCCTGATCTCGGGCGAGAGCGCGGCGAGCGTCTCCCTGAGGATATGCGAGGCGTCCACCTCGTAGGTGGGAAGATCCTCGCTGTCGATCTCGCTGTAGTTGATAATGGACGCGACGAGGCTCTGCAATCGCTCGCTCTGCGTCAGAATGGTCGAGAGCGCCTTTTGCCGGCGTTCCCCTTCCAGTGCGCCCGAAGCGAGCAGCTCTGCAAACCCGTGAATGGAGGTGAGCGGCGTGTTCATCTCGTGCGTGACGTTGGCAATGAACTCGTCCTTGCTGCTCTTTGCTTTGATGGCTTGTTCGCGCTCCTCGTCGATCTCGCGCACGCGCTGTTCGGCGTCCTCGTTCATCTTGTTGACGATGGCGGCGAACTGCTCCAGTTCAGGCACGGTCGCCTTGACTTTTTTGCGGTAGGACGCCTGCTTGCCCAGTTCCTCCAGGGGCTGCAGGATATAACCCGTCGCGAGATAGGTGAGCAGCAGGCAGACCGCGGCGTCCGCGACGAGATAGCCGAGGACCGCGGGCAGCGACGCGAGCAGGACGTCCCAGAGCGACTGGGTGCGCTCGGCAATGCGGACGAGATAGCCGTCAAACTGCCTGCAATAATAGAGGAAGTCCGCCCCCAGCGTGGGAGAGGTGCGCACGTCAAAGCCCTCGCCGCTTTCGATGGCGTCCGCGACCTCGGGACGGAGCGCGCGCGAGCCCTCCTCCTCATCCTCCGAATCGGCGATGAGCGTGCCGTCCGCCGTCAGAAAGGTGACGCGCGCACCGTTGAGCGTGGCGGACAGCTCCTGCGCGTACGCCGCGTCCAGCTCCTCGATGGAGCGCGTCTCGTCAAAGACGGACATATACCCGCGCAGGTAGTGGCGGGCATATTCCACGCTGTTGTTGTAGCAGATCTGCGTCGTAAGAATGGAAAAGACGATGAGCGCCACTGCCGTGATCGCGAAACTCGTCCACATGATGCGTTTTTTCATAGCTGTCTCCGCAACGTGCGATTTTGTAAAAGGCGGCGATCCGTCCCATCGGACGAGCCGCCGCCTCATCAGTCAGTTTTTTTGTCAATCCGCGATGAATTTATAGCCTACGCCGAACACCGTCTCGAAGTTGAGTCCCATCTTTCTCAGGCGGGCGACGTAGTTATCCAGCGTGCGCGTCTCGCCGCCGTCATACCCCCACACCTCGGCGAGGATATTTTCGCGCGCGAGCACCTTGCCCTCGTTCAGCATAAAGTAGCGCAGCAGCTGGTATTCCTTGTTGCTCAGATCGAGCGGCTTTCCGCGGAAAGTGACGGTCATCGTATCCGTATTCAGGATGAGCGAGCCTTTCTGCACGCACCCCGTCTTTCTGGAGCGCCGAAGCGCCGCGTTGACGCGCGCGACCAGCTCCAGAACGCCGAAAGGCTTTGCTATGTAGTCGTCCGCGCCTGCGTTAAGTCCCCTGACCTTATCTGTCTCCTTTCCGAGCGCCGAGAGCATGATGACACTCACCTGCGGATAGCGCGCCTTGACCGCCTGCAACACGTCCAGTCCGTTGCCGTCCCCGAGCATGACGTCTAAAAGGACGACGTCGGGCACGCCCTCGTCGAGCGCTGCGGTAAATGCCTTGACGGTGGGAAAAGTCTTGCAGGCAATGCCCTGCATATCCAGCGTACATTGGACGAGCTCGCAGATGCTCTCGTCGTCTTCCAGAAGATAGACCTGATCCATAAAATCCTTATTCAATGGAGTGTGCGATGTACGTCATATGGTCCGCCGCGCGCTCCAGATTGCCGACGAGGTTGATGAACACGCTGGAATTCTGCGGTTGGCATCTGCCCTCGTTCAGCCTCTTGATGTGCTGGTTGACCAGTTCACGCCGCATCTTGTCCACGGTGTCCTCCATTTCGTCCACCACTTTGAGCGCGGCATAGTCGCGCTCCTCAAACGCCTTGTAGCAGACGTCGTAGAGCGCGGTGAGCTTTTCGTACATCTCGCGGATCATCGTCAGGAACTCGCTGGAGAATACCAACGGGTCGTTGACGTAATGATCGGTGTATTTTGTGACGTTATCCGCCAGTTCGCCGATCCTCACGATATCGTTGAGGACGTAATGCATGGAGGAGATCGCCTTTTCATCCTCTATGGTGGGCGCAGATGCGGAAATTTTGACTAAATATTGCACCGCCTCTTTGTTGGCATCCGAGAGCTTGCGGTTGCGTTCGAGCACCTCGTTCTTTGCCGCCGTGTTCTTCTCCAGGAAGGCGTGGAAGGCAAGATCCAGCGTCTCCTTGGCATATGCAAGCATCTTGCCCGTCTCCTGATACAGGTGCGAGAGCGCGACGGAGGGCTGCAGCAAGAGGCGCTCGTCCAGCCCGCCCATGACCTCGTCCTTCGCGGGCTCCGGCTTCTTGTCGCGGATGAGATGGTTGGCGAGCCATACAAATCCTTTGATAAAGGGCAGGAACAGGCAGGTGCAGGTGACGTTGAAGAGCGTGTGGAAAAACGCGATCTGGAACTGGTAGTTTGGCGTTCCATCCGCTGCCGGCGGGAAGATCGCCTCCAGAACGGTCTCGGAGAAGGTGGTCCCGGACGGGATCCAGCACAGCAGGAAGGTCGCGAAGATGACCGCCCCGAGGCAGTTAAACAGCAGGTGGATGATCGCGGCGCGGCGTGCGTTGGGCGATGCGCCGATCGAAGAGAGAAGCGCCGTGACGCAGGTGCCGATATTGGAGCCGATGATGACGTAGTAGACGCCGTCCCCCGTGCCGCCGATGAGCACGCCGCTCGTGGCGAGCACGACGACGATACTCGTGACCGCCGAGGAGGACTGCACGATGCCCGTTGCGACAATGCCGATCAGAAGCAGCAATGCGGGATTCTGCACGACAGAAAGCGCATCCTTGATGACCTGCATGATCTCCGGGTGCAGATCGGGATCCATTGCATCCGACATGAACGCAAGCCCGACGAAAATGAGCCCGAGCCCCGTGAACACATTGCCGATCGTCTTGACCTTCTCCTTCTTGGAGAGCATGGTCATGAATACACCGATGACGGAGAGAATGAGCAGAAACGCCGAAACGTCCAGACTTCCGAGCGAGGCGATCCACGCCGTGATCGTCGTGCCGATGTTGGCGCCCATGATGATCGCGGTCGCCTGGAAGAGCGTCATGATGCCCGCATTGACGAGGCCGACGACCATGACGGTGGTCGCAGACGAGCTCTGGATGATCATCGTCGACGCGGCGCCGATCCCGACGCCCGCAAAACGGTTGTTCGCCGTTCTGTTGAGCATGCGCTTGAGCCCGCCGTGCGCGAGGCGGGACATGCTGTCCGACATGATCTCCATGCCGGCGAGGAACGCGCCCAAGCCGCCCAGCAGTTGAAGGATCAGATACAAGTATTCCATATTCCCCTTCCTTGATCTTTGGTGTCACTTTAGAAACGTACGACTAGAAGCGTACGACACCATTATACCAAGGTCGGAGACACTTGTCACCTGTTTTTTACAAATTTATACAAATTTTTACAAACGGGGAGGCAAAGCCTCCCCATTGTTTCATTTACTGGTACTCTTTGTGGACGCCCGTGACGAGGTACTTCGCCCACTCGCTCACGTTGACGGCATAGTCGCCGATCTTCTCCAGATACTTTGCGACCATCAGAAGTTCGATCGCCTGATCTGCGAGGGTGGAATCCTTGACCATGCTGTCGATGAGATCCTGCTTGGTCTGATTGAACAGCGAATCCATCTCGTCGTCCGCGTGGATGACCATATCTGCGCCGCCCACGCTCTCGTTGAGGAAGGCCTCGACGCTCTGGTGGATCATTGCGACTGCAAGATCTCCCATGCGCGCAATGTATTCGGGCTCCTTAAAGAGCTTGAGATCGGGATAGCTGCGCACGATTTCGCCGATGTCCGCCGCCTGATCGCCGATGCGCTCGACGTCGGTAATGACCTTGAGCGCCGTGGTGACCATCATCAGGTCCTTTGCGACGGGCTGCTGCTTCAACAGGATGCGCATGCACTTCTTCTCGATGGCGATCTCCAGATCGTCCACCTCTCTGTCTGCCTCCGAAACGGCGGCGCCAAGCTTTCTGTCCAGCGTCTTGAGCGCCGTGACCGCGTTGCCGATCATGCCCTCGACGAGCGAACACATCTTGGTGAGCGTATCGTGCAGGTCGGTAAGTTCCTCTTCAAAAGTCTTTCTTGCCATAACCATAATATATTACCTTTCCTTCCCAAATATTAACCAAATCTGCCCGTAATGTAGCGCTCCGTCTCCGGATGCTTGGGCGCGGAGAACACCTGCTCGGTATCCCCCATCTCGATCATCTCGCCCAGCAGGAAGAACGCCGTCTTGTCCGAGATACGCGCCGCCTGCTGCATGTTGTGCGTGACCATGACGATCGTGACGTCATTCTTGAGCTCCTCGCAAAGATCCTCGATCTTGCCCGTGGAGATGGGGTCGAGCGCGCTGGTCGGCTCGTCCATGAGAAGGATCTGCGGGCCGACGGCGAGCGCACGCGCGATGCACAGGCGCTGCTGCTGACCGCCCGAAAGTCCCAGCGCCGACTTATTGAGACGGTCTTTGAGCTCGTCCCACATGGCGGCCTGCTTTAAGGAGCGCTCGACGATCTCGTCCAGCGTCGACTTCTTCTTGATGCCAAAGGTACGCGGCCCGTAGGCAATGTTGTCGTACACGCTCATCGGGAAGGGATTGGGCTTCTGGAACACCATGCCGACGTTCTTGCGGAGCGCCGAGAGGTCGACGCGCTTGTCGTAGATATTCAGCCCGCCGATCTTGATCTCGCCCACGACGCGGCAGCCCTCGACGAGGTCATTCATGCGGTTGAGCGACTTGATGAGCGTGGACTTGCCGCAGCCCGAAGGCCCGATCATCGCCGTGATCTTGTACTTGGGCATCTGCATATTGATCTTCTTGAGCGCCTGGAACTCGCCGTAAAAGAGGTCGACGTCCTTGATGGTAATGGCATTTTCGCCCGAGAAATCAAAGATATCGAGCGTAGACGTCTTATTCTCTGTGTTCTCTGCTTTCTGTTTATGGAACATACTCATAATTATTTATTTCTCTTTTTCACTCTTCTTTCGATAAAGTATACGATCATGTTGAGCAGGAACGCCAAAATGAGCAGCACTGCCGCCGTCGCATAGGAGAGATCTTTTTCCAGTCCCTCAACAGACAGGGTATACAGAAGTACCGCGAGCGTACTGCCCTGATCAAGCGGCGAACCGCCGAACGTCAGGATGGATCCGACCGTGAAGATCAGCGCCGCAGATTCGCCGATGATGCGCCCGATGGACAGAACCGCTGCCGTCGCAATGCCCGGGAATGCCGAGGGAAGGACGACCTTGAAGATGGTTCTGACCTTGCTTGCGCCCAGACCGTAGCTTGCTTCACGCAGGGAGACAGGAACAGCGAGCAACGCCTCTTCCGTCGAACGGATGATGGTCGGCAGAACGACAAGCACCATGGTGAAAGAACCCGTCAGAACGGAATACCCGAGTCCGAGGAGGTCGCCAAAGAAGATCATGCCGAAGAGTCCGAACACAATGGAGGGCACGCCCGAAAGCGTATCAATAAAGGTGCGCAGCACTTTGACGACTTTGCTGCCCGGCTTGGCATATTCGACGAGGTAGATCGCCGCTCCGATACCGAGAGGCAAAGCGATGATCAGCGTAAACAGGATGACGTATCCCGTGACCGCAAATGCGGGAGCAAGCGTCGGATCTGCATTGGTCGATCTCCCGAAGAGGAAATGCCAACTCAATCCCCCGATGCCGCGCACAAGGATAAATCCGACAATGAGCGCCAAAATAACGGCGACCAACGTCGCAAGTGTCATGGAGACGTACTTCAGAATCTCGGGAACAAGTCCCTTCTTCCGATAGATGATCTCCGCCTTTTCGCCGCTCAACACCTTGTTGCCGCGCTTGCCCTTGAATTCCTTGGGCACAAGGTTCATGGAGAGGTTGATGATGAGGACGATAATCAGCAACACAAAGCCTGTTGCAATGAGGGCGGGTCTGTGCAGATCGAGGGGCGCATAGCCCATCTCCATGACAATGTTTGTCGTCAGTGTGCGAATATAGGAAAAGAGCCCGTCGGGGAACACGGCGCGGTTGCCGCATACCCAGATGACCGCCATCGCCTCGCCCACTGCTCTGCCGATGCCGAGGATGAGCGCGGAGATAATGCCCGAGCGCGCCGCGGGGAACACGACGCGAAACACTGCCTGTGCCTTGGTATTGCCCATGGCGAGCGCACCTTCATAGTACTGCTGCGGCACTGCCTCCAGCGCATTCTTTGTAAGAGAGGTGATCGTCGGAAGGATCATGATCGCAAGGATCAGAAAGCATGCAAGCAGGCCCTGACCTACGCCTTCCGGATTGATCGCCGCCAGCATGGGGACGATGATCTCGATCGCAAAGAAGCCGTAGACAAGGGACGGAATGCCCGCAAGCAACTTGATGATCTGATCGAAAATGGTGCGAAGATTGATCTTATTGATGCACGAGACAACTTTTTGCAGAAATTTGTTCTGTCCCGCGTAGCGGATACGCAGTTTATCAGGACACCAGAACACAAGGAAGATCGCCGTGAATACACCGATCGTACCGCCGATGGCAATGGCGCCGAGCGTAACGAGCAGCGAATTGACGATCATCGGGAGAATGCCGAAAACCCTGTCTGCGGACGCAAGTCCGTTGTTGTAAAGGTCGGGCGCCCAGACCGTTCCGAACAAAAAGTTGAATACGCCGATTTGGCGGAATGCGGGAACAGAGGCATACAAAATGAAGCCTATGATCCCGAATACCGCCACGACGGAAAGCCCCGCGCATACAAAGAACAATATTTTTGCGGATGTATCTTTGTATTTGGATGCTTTGAACATATTCGTTATTGTTATCTGAATGTTATCATCTTTCCCGCATTACTTGACGTAAGGGGTGTATGCCGGCGCATTTTCGACCTGACCGATATAGTCCGCGTTGATGATTGCCTGACCTTCGGCGCTGTCAATGAAGGCAAGGAAATCTTTGGCAAGATCGGAGAGCTTGTCTTCCTGATAGATCAGGTTGAAGGGACGCGCGATCGCATAGGAACCGTTTGCAACATTCTCAAGCGTTGCTTCAACGCCGTCCACAGCAAGAGCCTTGATTCTCGATGCGTTTGCCGCAACAGAGCCGAGGGAAATGAAGCCGAGCGTCGCAGTGTCTCCTGCGACATTGGAGATCGCAAGGTCAGTGGAATTCGCCTCCTGCACGCAGTCTGCAAATGCAAGCTTTTCTGCGTATGCGTCCTCCATCGCGACGCCGTCTTTTACGATCAGCTCAAGGAATGCGCTGCGGGTACCCGACGCAGACTCACGCATGACCGCCTTGGTGATGATGTTCTGGATCGGCGTTCCGCTGATATACAGATCAAAGATCTCTGCGGAAGTGACGCTCGACACGGTGCAATCGGACTTCACGATGATCGCAATACCGTCATCGGCGATCTTCTTGGAAGTGACACCTGTCTCATTGCTGTTGAGGTCTCTCGAGCTCATACCGATATCCACTCTGCCCTGCTGTGCATCCGAGATGCCGACGCCCGAGCCGCCGCCCGAAACCTCGATGGTAACGCCCTCGTTCAGCTCCTCATATTTTGCAGCGAGCTCGTTCATCAGGGGCTGCACGGAAGTGGAACCGCTGATCGTGAGCGTGAGATCCTCTTCTCCATCATCTGCGCTTGCAGGACCGCAACCTGCCATCATGCCGACTGCCGTAACAGACAGAGCCGCAGCGACGCCGATTGCCAAAAACTTCTTCTTCATTGTTCTTTCTCCTTTTTTTCTTGTCTCTTTTCAAATTGTGCCTATATCATAGCATGTGCTTGTAATCATTCCTGCACAATTTTGTCACAATCCTGTAAATTATTTTGCCAATTTGTAAAAAAGAATTTACAAGTCCGGGAAGTTGTCTCTTTTGCTACAAACTTGTGCAACTTTGTAATTTGTATGCTTTGCGGAACGCTTCCATACAAAAATAGCCGCGCGCCCCGCAAATATTGCGGGGCGCGCGGCACACAGGTCTCATGGCATTGGGGAGCGGCATCACATCCCCCTTTCCATATTATATTGCTTATACTATGCCCATGACGGTAATGAACACGATGAGCAAAAGCAGAATGACGAGCACGACGGCGCGATAGACGCCATTGCCCGCGAGCCGCTTGAAGCGCGGGCGGGAAAAGAAGGCGAACACCAGATAGGCGACGCAAAAACTTCCCGCGCCGATGAGAAACAGCGGCTGCGCAAGAAAATAGGCGAGCAGCGCAAAGAGCACAGCGACGGCAAAGCACGCCACGGCGCAGACGTATGCGCGCCCGGCGGCGCGCCGATCGCGCAGCTTCTGCCCCTCCACGTCGTCGTCCGAGACCAGCTCGTCCAGCGTACAGTCCATGAGTTTTGCGATGAGCTTCAGGCTGTCGATCCCCGGATAGCCCGCATCCCGCTCCCACTTGGAGACGGCGGCGCGCGTCACGAACAGCCTTGCGGCAAGTTCTTCCTGCGTCATGTTGTGCTCTGCACGATAGGTCTTAAGTTTTTCTCCCAGCGTCATAGTTTTCCCTCCGTGCTCTTATCATAGCACGAACGCGGGAAAATGTCACGCGACCAATCGTTGCGCGGTCACTTTTTCTCCGAAACGGGCGTTTTCGCGCGGCGCAGGGTAACGAGCAGCACTTCGGGGCGGTTGAACAGGCGGATGGGGATCCAGCTGTTGCCCAGTCCGCGGCTGACGACCATCTGCGTCCCGCCCTGCCTGTAAATGCCCGCGGTGATCTTGGGGAAAAATCCCTGATTGGGCGCGATGACGCCGCCCCACGGCAGGCGGAACTGTCCGCCGTGCGCGTGCCCGCAGAATGCGAGGTCGATGCCCGCCTGCGCGTACTGCGTGAGCGTCTCCGGGCGGTGCGCAAGCAGAACCTGATATCCCTCCGCGCCCTCTGTGACCGCGGACAGCTTCTCCTGCATGCAGCGCGCGATCGCCCCGTTCTCGTTGGGGACGCACATGCGGGGGTCGGCGACGCCCATCAGTGTCAGCACCTCCCCTCCCCGCTCCAGCCGCACTGCCCTGTCGTCCAGCAGGATGACGCCAAGCTCTGCAAGCTGTCTTTTCAATGCGGGGTACTCCGCGGACGCCGCCTCATGATTGCCCGGGACGTAGTAGACGGGCGCGATCCTGACCGCCTGCGCCGCAAAGTCGAGGGCGTTGCGCATGCCCGGGCGGCGCTTGTCGATGAGATCGCCCGTCACGACAATGAGATCAGGCTTTGCCTTCGCGAGCAGTCCGATCAACTTTTGCCGGTCTTTGCCGAAGGGGGTGTTGTGCAGGTCGGAGATATGCGCGACGCGCAGCCCGTCAAAGGCGGCGGGAAGCTTTTCATCCTCCACGGTGAGCGGATTGCATTGCAGAGCATGATTTTCCCACGCGCCCCGCACACAGACCGCGACAATGAGCACGGCGATGACTGCCACAATGATGATAGCTGCGATCATATCCCCTCCCGCATGGCGAAAATTTCCGATGACTGACAGTTATTATACCGCAAGTTTGCGCAAATGGCAAGTCTTTGTGCCCCATTTGGCAAGAAAGCTCACCTCATTTTATCCGCGCCGCGAAAAAAATGTGACAAGCAAAAAGCCGCACATGAAAAACGCTTGCAAAATGCACGGTTGTTTGGTATAATAGTTTGGCTGTCGAGGTGTAGCGCAGTTTGGTAGCGCGCTTGGTTCGGGACCAAGAGGTCGTGGGTTCAAATCCCGTCACCTCGACCAAAAGGGCGAACAGACATTTTGTCTGTTCGCCCTTTTGGTTGGGATACGCGTACTGACGGGATTTGAGGGTGGAGGCGCGAGTGTCCGACATGAGCAAGGAATGCCTGCTTGCAGAAGCATTCCGCAGCCATGGCGCACGAGGGCGCAGCCCGAAGTAGAGCGAGCGGTTTGCGTGATAGAGAAGAAAACAGAAAGCACGGACGCAAACTGAACAGCACGGTGTGCTGTTCACCGGGGCGCGCCGCCAAAGGCGCAAATCCCGTCACCTCGACCAAAATGGGCTGAAAATGGGCGTTTTTGCTTGTTTTCAGCCCATTTTTTGCTGTTTTTTGGACCTTCCCAACGCGTGAAACTGTCAATTTGGGGACAAATTTGGGGACAGAATTGGGGGCAGGCTGTATTTTATTTTCTTTGCCTCGCGGATCAGGTATTCATCGGATAAATCTGTGTAGGCCCTTTCCAGTTCCCCGGAGGAGTGCCCTACCATCTCATCCATCGCTGCCTTATCCACCCCGCATTCCTTGCATCGCGTATAAAAAGTAGTTCGCATATCGTAAAGTTTATGTCCCGGGAGGATTCTTTTGTACCTTCGTTCGATATAGCGATCACTTTGTATGACGGGTTTTTCTGTGATATAGGGTTCAAGCATCGGGCAGATTGGAATACGTTTGTATTCGATCTTGAACGACTACGCCTATGCCGTAGGAGCGCTCAGAAAATTGGAGGACTAATCGCATGCCCACGCGGACGTCATCGTCTGCCCTATCTGAACGACAAAGCGCCGCCTCGTCCGAGGCGGCGCTTTGAAGTTGTCATATAAAAATTACCTGACGCGGGTGCGCTCGGCATTGCGCGAGCGGATATAGTCCCAGAACTTGCCGTACTCCGCGACGATCGTGGGCGCGAGCGTCAGCGCAACGACGATCAGCCACTGCCAGACGGAAAGCGCGCTCATCTCCAGCGCCTCGCCGACGGCAGGAATGGCGGCAAGCCCCGCAAGTCCGCCGAGGAGCACGAGCATGACCGCGCAGCTGATATACAGCCGGGGATTGTCCTTGACGCGGTAGAACACGATGCTCTTTCTGCTGCGGACGGTGAGCACATGCAGGATGGACGTCCAGCCCGTGACGAGGAAGGCCATTGTCTGCGCCGCCTCGATGGTGGGTGCGACGCCGCCGAGCGTGACATGCAGACCGATGTAGTACGCCGCAAGCGTCACGATCGCAAACACGAAGGTCTGGCGGATGATGACTTCCATCAGCCCGCCGCCGAAGAAACTCTCGTTGCGGGCGATGGGTTTTCGGTTCATGATGCGCTTATCCGACTCCTCTTTGGCGAGCGCCATGCCGGGAATACCGTCGCCCAGGACGTTGATGATGAGCAGCATCAGGGGCGTAAGCGGCAGACCCCAGCCCTCGCCCGACATGAACTGCGCGAACAGCATGACGATGATCTCGGAGATATTGCACACCAGCAGGAAGTAGACGAGCTTACGGATATTGGAGAAGATATTGCGTCCCTCGGCGACCGCCTCGATGATCGTGGAGAACTTGTCGTCCATCAGAATCATCTTTGCGGCGCTCTTGGCGACCTCGGTGCCGTTCTTGCCCATCGCGACGCCGACGTCCGCCGCCTTCAGCGCGGGCGCGTCGTTGACGCCGTCGCCCGTCATTGCGACGACCTCGCCGCGCGCCTGCCACGCCTTGACGATGCGGATCTTGTCCTCGGGCGAGACGCGCGCGTAGACGGAGTAAAATTCAATGACTTCGGCAAACTTTTCATCGGACAGCTTTTGCAGTTCCTGCCCCGTGATGATGCCCTCATTTGCCGTGATGATGCCCAACTCCCGCGCGATCGCGCCCGCCGTTGCGGCATGGTCGCCCGTGATCATGATCGTGCGGATGCCCGCCGCCTTGGCGCGGGCAATGGCCGCCTTCGCCTCGGGACGGGGCGGGTCGATGATGCCGACAAAGCCGTAGAAGGTGAGCCCGCTCTCGACCTCTTCCAGATTTTCGGGCAGCGTATCGACAACCTTGCCCGCGAGCGTGATGACGCGGAGCGCGTCGGATGCAAAGGAGTCGTGCGTCTGCTCCAGCTCGTAAAGCACATTCTTATCCGAACGATCGAAGGGAATGCGGTCGAACGCGCCCTTGGTGAGCACGAGATATCCCCCTTCCGGGCGGCGCACGACGACGGTCATCATCTTGCGCGAGGACGAGAACGGGACCTCCCCCACTTTCTCGTACTTCTCGCCCAGATGCTCGTAGTCGATGCCCTTCGCCTTGGCGAGGGTGACGATCGCCGTCTCCGTGGGATCGCCGATGATCTTTTCCTTTCCGTCGTCGTCCCTGCCGACGGTTGCCGTGCAGGCAAGGGCGAGCTGCTCCAAAAAGCGCATCTTCTGCCCGTCAAAGTCCGCGTCCTCGGGCACGGGCTCGGAGCCGTACACCCAGAGCCGCTTGACGGTCATTTTGTTCATGGTGAGCGTGCCCGTCTTGTCCGAACAGATGACGGAAGTACTGCCCAGCGTCTCCACCGACTGCATCTGCCGGATGAGCGCGTTCTTTGCCGCCATCTTCTTGGCGCCCTGCGTTAAAATGAGCGTGACGATCAGCGAGAGCGTCTCGGGCACGGCGGCGACGGCGAGCGTGATGGCGACGATGATCATGTCCATCGTCAGTACACCGCCATTCTGAATGAGGCTGACGACAAACAGCACGATCGCCGACATGACGGCGATGCCGCTGATGATCTTGCCCACCTTGTCCAGGCGGACCTGCAAGGGGGTCTTTTTCTGTTTTGTCTCGGTGAGGAAACGCGCGATCTTACCGATCTGCGTCTGCATGCCCGTCTCGGTGACGATGGCAACGGCGTTGCCCGCCGTCACAAGGCAGCCTGAGAACACCATATTGGCGCGGTCTCCCAGCGGGATATCCCCTTCGAGCTGCGCGTCCGCGTCCTTTTCGGCGGGGACGCTCTCGCCCGTCAACGAGGACTCGTCCACGGCGAGGCTCTCCGACCTCAGAAGGCGCGCGTCGGCGGGGACAAGGTCGCCCGTCTTTAACAGGATAATATCCCCGGGGACGAGGTGCTTGGGGTCGCACTCCCCGACAGAGCCGTCCCGCAGCACCCGGCAGACAGGCGAGGAGAGATTGCCAAGCGCCTCCAGGGCATTCTCCGCGCTCCGCTCCTGCGTGACGGCGAGGATGACGTTCATCACAATGACGGCAAAGACGACAAGCGGCTCGATGAGGCTGTGCAGCCCCTCCCACTCGATGATCGCCATCGTCAGACTGAGGACGGCGGCGATGAGCAGGATGATGACGGACACGTCCTTGAGCTGCGCCAGAATTTTAACGATCAGCTTGGTCTTTTTCTCTTTTTCAAAGGCATTCGGGCCGTACAGTTCCAGCCGCGATGACGCCTCCTGCGCAGTGAGCCCCCTCTCCTGCGTGACGCCGTGCTCCGCAAGCAGTTCGGCGGCTGGTTTTTCATAATTTTGCTTCATTGTTCCCCCGTCGCTTTTTTGTTTATTATATCACATTTTTTAGCGCGTGTAAAGACGGCATTTCCATTTATTTTTGTGTTCAACATGAAATATGTGTAAAATCACGCAATTCATGTGGCAAGCATCGTGACAATTTCGCAGGCTGCGCCCCTTGCCACCGCGCCCCAAAGGACAAAACGCGCCGCCGCGCGATGAGCGC
The DNA here is from genome assembly GCA_944338075.1 of Candidatus Gallimonas intestinigallinarum. GTDB lineage: Bacteria > Bacillota > Clostridia > Christensenellales > Borkfalkiaceae > Gallimonas > Gallimonas intestinigallinarum. Next base: position 37,383 of record CALVLM010000002.1, read on the forward strand.
GGCGGCGCGCCGATTTGGCAATTGCCGCATGAAAGCGTATTTCTTACAGTGCGCCCTTGTTGACGGGGCAGTCGGGAATAGTCGCGAAGCCCTTTGCAAGGTCGGCATCGGTGGGAACGTAGTCGGTCATCGTGCCGTCGTTGTACTGCTTGTAGGCGGCGAGGTCGAAGTACCCCGTGCCCGTCAGCCCGAAGAGGATGGTCTTTTTCTTGCCCTCCTCCTTGCACTTGAGCGCCTCGTCGATGGCAACGCGGATGGCGTGCGAGCTCTCGGGTGCGGGCAGGATGCCCTCGCACTTGGCAAACATGACCGCCGCGTCGAACACCTTGCTCTGTTCCACGGCGACGGCGCGCAGATAGCCGTCGTGATAGAGCTGGGAGACGATGGGACTCATGCCGTGATATCTGAGTCCGCCCGCATGGTTGGGCGAGGGCATGAAGCCGCAGCCCAGCGTGTACATTTTTGCAAGGGGGGTGATTTTGGCGGAGTCGCAGAAGTCATAGGCGAACTTGCCGCGCGTCAGCGAAGGACAGCTTGCGGGCTCGACGCCGACAAACTCGATGTTGTTCTTGCCCTGCAGCCGCTCGCCCATGTAGGGCGCGATGAGGCCGCCGAAGTTGGAGCCGCCGCCCACGCAGCCGATAATGATATCGGGCGTGACGCCGTATTTATCGAGCGCCGCCTTGCTCTCCAGGCCGATGACGGACTGGTGCAGCAGGACGTGATCGAGCACGGAGCCGAGGACGTAGCGGCAGCTTGGCGTCGTGACCGCCTTTTCCACCGCCTCGGAGATCGCGCAGCCCAGCGAGCCGCCCGTGCCGGGGAACTCGGCGAGGATCTTTCTGCCCGCCTCGGTCGTATCGGAGGGCGAGGGAATGACGTTGGCGCCGTAGGTGCGGATGACCTCTTTGCGGTAGGGCTTTTGCTCGGAGGACACCTTGACCATGTACACGTCGAGGTGCAGTCCGAAGAACGCCGCCGCCATTGCGAGCGCCGTGCCCCACTGTCCCGCGCCCGTCTCGGTCGTAATCGACGTCAGCCCCTGCTGCTTTGCGTAGTACGCCTGCGCCGCCGCGGAGTTGAGCTTGTGCGAGCCGGACGTGTTGTTGCCCTCAAATTTGTAGTAAATTTCGGCGGGCGTATCCAGCAGCTTTTCCAAGAAATACGCTCTTACAAGGGGCGAGGGACGGAAGGTGCGGTAAAAGTCGCGGATGCCGTCGGGAATGCCGATGTACTCGTCCGTCTCGTTGAGTTCCTGATCGATGCACTCGTCGCAGAATACGGGACGCAGGTCGTCCTTGGTGCAGGGCTGCATGGTCGCGGGATTGATGAAGGGCGCGTGCTCCGTCTTCATGTGCGCTTTAACATTATACCATGCCTTAGGCATCTCCTCTTCCGACAGATAGATCTTGTAAGGGACTTGCTTGGTTGCCATGGTGTTACCTCCTGATAAAATATTTTGTGCAAAAAAATACACGGTAAAGATCCGTTTGGGACGAATCTCTCCGTGTTGCCACCCAATTTCACAGCCAATCGGCTGCCTCGTTGTAAGCACTGACATGCTCTCTTCCTGTAACGGGAAAGCCCCGTCGGACGCTACTTGTGTTCACGCCCGCCCTCCGTGACCCATTCACGCGCGTCGGCCTGCTCCCCTCTCACCCCGCGGGAACTCTCTGGAAGTCCGCTGATATCGCGTTACTCTTTCACTTCATCGGTTTCTGCCATTATACGATAAGCGGAACAAATTGTCAACAGAATTTTTGCAATTGATTGATAAATAAAACTTATCACCGCAATCGGAATGACGAATTATGGCGAATGAAGTTCCGCCGTCAGCCTTCACATGCTGCCGCACAAAAAGCCAACGGAGCAATGAACGTGTTTGGCAAGCGCAAGAAGCAGTCCGCTGCGGGCTGTGATTTTTATTGTGCCGGGGAACAAAATGATGCGGGCAGGCTTGCATTTTACGCTGAAATGCGCTATAATATCACGCAAATCACAGGAGGTATATTATGCTGGATACAACAGTGAAAGATCTGCTCAACGAACAGGTCACAAAAGAATTTTACTCCGCCTATCTCTACCTTGACTTCGCCAACTATTTTGCCGAAGCGGGCTTAGACGGCTTTGCACATTGGTATGAAGTACAGGCGCAGGAAGAGCGCGACCACGCCATGATGATGCGCCGCTATCTTCTGGACAACGGGGAGCACATCTCCTTTGCCGTCATCGAAAAGCCCGACATGCAGTACGAAGACAACGCCGCGCCCGTCAAGGCGGGGCTTGCGCACGAACAGCTCGTGACGGCGTCCATTAACGCCATCTATGCTGCGGCTTTTGCGGCGAAAGATTTTAAAACCATGCAGTTTTTGGACTGGTTCGTCAAAGAACAGGGCGAAGAAGAAAAAAACGCAGAGGACCTTGTCAAAAAAATGCAGCTCTTCGGCGGCGATCCGAAGAGTTTGTATCTGCTCAATACCGAACTGGCGGCGCGCGTCTATACGGCGCCCTCGGCGACTGCGCCCGCAATCTGAGAGGAACTCTTTCCATATAACGAACAACAGGCTCCGCAAAATGCGGAGCCTGCCCCTTTTTCAGCAGTACGAAGCGAGCAGATCGTACAGCGTTGCGTAATATTCGCCCAGATAGCTTCGTGCGAGCGTGTCCCCCGCGTACGCCTGCAAGCGGGCGTCGGGATCATCCGTCACGCTCATGTAGTACTCGCGCACGACGAGAAAGCGCTGCGAGGGCGTGAGGTTGTAGTTGGGGTTGGACGGATACTGGTAAGGTCCTATCTCGTTCCCCTCCGAAGCGAGCGCCTCATAGGCGAGCTGGTAGTCCAAATCCTCCTTGAGCGCGTTGATCGCCTCCAGTTGCGCCGCGTTGATGCGCGCGTTCGCCATGACCTGCACATAGGAGCGTGCAAAGTTGTTGGCGACCAGCTCCCGCTGAATGGAAGCCTTTTCCTCCTCCGCTTCGGCAACGATCTCGTTCTTTTTGACCTGCGCCGCGCGCACCATTGCCATCTGCACGGCATTGAGGTCGCTGTACTTCTCATCGGTCAGATCAACGATGTCGATGGTCATATCCTGTCCTCCCTCCTCACGCGCAGATCAAGTTCCTTGAGCGATGCGGTACTCTGGCTCGTGCTGACGGTCAGCGTCACGTTCTCCCCGCGCACCGCGACGGGAAACCGCGCCCACTCTCCCGCCGGAACGGACAGCGTCACGGAGTCCTCCTCACCCGCCGCCGTCACCGAAAAGTTCCCGCTGCCCGCGATGTACACCGCCTCCAGCCGCTTCTCCCCCTCGCCGAGGTCGGCAAACGTGAATTCCGTCAGGAGTCTGCATGAGCCGGACGAGGGCAGCGCCTTGCCCGTCAGACGGTACGCAGAACTGCCGCGCTTTGTATAAATGTACAGCCCGAACGCGCACGCATCGTAACTGCGGCGGATAAATCTGCCGCGCTCAGACACGGGATCGTAGATATAGATCGCCTTGGCGCCGTCCGAAAGCGTAACGGATGCCGCCGCATGCATACACTCCAGCGCGCCCATGCGGATCTCGTGAAGCAGGGAGATCTCCTCGTCGGACGCGTTCTCTACATGCTCGACGCTTGTCCCGTCAAAGCGGCACAGCCCCTTGCGCGTAAAGAAGTAGGCATATTCCCCGATGACCGCCGCCCGCGAAAGCACTTCCCCCATGCCGAACGGCATTTCCTCCTGACGGAAATTGTAGATGTCGCAGTATCCCGTCAGACGGGTGATGCCGTATCTTCTGAGAAAAAACACCCTGTCGCGCATGGAAAAGATATCCACGACGGTGCCCGCACCCGGCAGCAGATCAAAATATCCCGCATCGTGCTCGCCGTACTCCTCCCAGCCGCGGAAGTCCAGCGGCTTGGTGTAGTAGACGCGCGTCCCGACTGCGCCGAAGAGCCGCTCATGATGCAGCGCGAGCGCCGTCGTCGAGGGCGTGGGCGAAAAGGTGACGATACTGTTCGCCGTGTTGGCAAAGTAGTTGAAGTAACTGTTGCCGATGGCGAAAAAGCGCGTCGTGCCCTCCGCCTCGACGAGCGCAACCAGGGTATGCATGCTGCCGCCCGAGGGATAGGAGACGCCCGTATCCATGAACTTCCCCGTCTGCGAACTCTGCACATAGGCGAACAGGCGGTTGTCGGCGCAGAAGATGTCCGTCGTGGACGAGGGCAGCGAATACGCAAAGCTCTCCCCCTCCGCGCACACGAGCGCACCGCTCTCCTCGCGGAAGTGTTCCAGCCGGAGGCGGCGGATGCGCCCGCCCTTTCTGAGTTCGGCGAGGGGATAGTGCAGCGTATACGTCCTATGCGAGGGCGTCATACCCACCTCCGTGCCCGCACGCACAGTTTTCTGCGCGAGAGCCCCGCCGCGGCCAGCGCATCGCGGTACTTCTTTTCCCACACCGCCGCCTCGGCGTACCGTCCCGCAGTGAGCAGGTATTCATTGGCGACGCCGAAGGCAAGCAAGCGGGCGGACACCTTGTCCGAAAACGCCGTTTCATCGCTGATCTTGGGCTGTTCGGGCACATAGGTGTAGTCAATGGTGACGGATCCGCTCCCTGTCCCCACATAGAGACGGGAGGCTAAGACCTCAAACTCCGTCTTACTCCCCTGCGCGTCCCTGACCTCGATCACGTCCACGGGCGAATGGGAAAAATCGGAAAACTGCACATAGCCGTCGACGGGCAAAAGCGTGTCCTGCGCCCGAAGCGGCAGATGATCGAGCGCGACTTCGTTCTCCACGAGGCGGTAGCACCGCAGCAGGACGGCAGCCTCGCCCGAGGGAGACGTCCCCGAACTGACCGCCGCGCTGTATGCCGACTCGATCGCGCTCGTCAGGTCGGTCCTGCCGATGCTCTCCGCCGCCGTGATCAGCACATCCTTGATGAGCATACCGCCCTCCTTGTTACTTCTCCGTGATGCCGCTCATCATCGCCTGCCCGCAGGGGCGGTAGCACATGAGCTCCGCATACTTGACGAGCGTCGCCTGATAGACGGGCTTGCCGGGGATCTGATTGAGCACGCGCCCGTTTTCCCCCTCCAGCCACTGCCAGTCGCACAGCTGATGCAGGTGGAAATCGTTGGTGTTCAGCAGATACATCGTGCCGCTCGGACAGAACCTGTCCGCCACGACGGGGATACCGTTGAAGGTGATGGCGCGCGTGCCGCCTTCGAGCGTGACGCTGTCACACTGGCGGTACTTGCTCAGGACGTTGTAGAGCGCGCGCTTGACGCCCCACGAACAGAGGATGAAGTTGATCTGTCCGCCGGACGCCTCCTCCACTCTGTCGATCGCGGTCTGTACGTTGAGCTCGCTGAGCGTACCCACCTCCTTGATGATCGTGGGCGTCAGCCAGCCGTTCTCCGAGCGATTCAGCCCGTAGAGCGTCGTAGAATCGGAAAAGATCGCACCCAGCCCCGTCAGCTCGAGATTGCGTGAATTCTGGACGTACAGACCGCAGTTTGTTACACCGCTGACCGTCGATCCCGAAACGCTGACCGTCTTTTTATTGTGATCGACTGCGGTGATCGTGCGCGCGGTCGCAACCGCGGCGCCCTCGCCGGAGATAACATCGACGATCATCCCGGTCGCCAGATTTCTTGTGCTGTCCACCGTATACGTGGTGCCGGTCGCACTGGAGATCGTCGCAAGCTTTCCCGTGCCGTCGCCGAAGAGCATTCTGCCGAGGTTGAAGGACGAACTGCGCACAAGCCCGTTCATTTCCTCATTGAGCAGGTCGACGAACGCGCTCTCGTCATTGCGGGAAGCGCGCAGCGCCTTGTCGCTGATCTCGATCTTGCCGTAGAGGTTTTTCAGCGTCGCGGTGAGCTGTGCATATCCGTTGGTCGACGAAGCGGGCAGATCTCCGTCCTCCGTGCCCGCGCCGATGCCGCCGTGCAGCCCGCACACGACCGTCTTTTTGACGTCCTTGCCCCACACGTCCGAGGTGGTCTGTTCGATCGCCGCGAGGAAGGGATTGGCGCTTCTGTTGAGCTGTTCCGTGACTGCGTCAAGGTAGTACGAACGGAGCGCGCTGTCTGCCGAAGTGGTAGTAACCATATGTTAATTTTCTCCTTGTTGCTTTATTTTTGTAATTTGAAGTAGCCGAGCGCCATGTTGCCTGCATCTTTGAAGGTCTGCGCTCGTTTGACGGGCGCCGTGACGCCCGCACCCCCGCCCCCGAGAAGGGGCACGCCCTTGCACGAGGCGAGATACTCGCCCACGATGCGCGCGCAGACCCCCTCGTCCCCCTTGACGGCACGGTACAGCTCTTCGTGAGCGTCCGCTTCTGCGCGCTTCGGCTGCGCTTCGTCCGACTGCGCCGCAGCAGCCTCCAGCGCCCGCAGGCGTTGACTGCGACGGGTAAATTCCGCCTCGAGCTCCTTGTAAGCGCGCATGAGGGCGTCTACGTTCTGAAATTTTCCGAGATCGACTTTGGTCGTGTCCTCGGGTCCCTGCGTTGTGTTCTCCTCTTCCGTCATTTCTCTCCTCCGAATTTTTGATGGGACGCAAGGTGCCTGAGGATGCGCTCCCTGCGCACCGCGTCCTCCTCCCCGCCCGAAAGCAGGGCGCGGACGTGTTCGGTCGTGTGCAGCGCATGATCGTCATACGCATCCGCCTCCACGTCCATGGTCTCCAGCAGGATATTTTCCTTCTCCGCCTTCTTGAGGTGCAGATGGGAGATATCCCGCGCGTTGTCGAACGACCCGTACCCCAGCGCCTCCAGCACGCGGTTACGCGTGTCATCCGAAAAGTTGCCGTTCTCATCCCGCAGAAGCCCGAGCGACAGAAGGTATAAGATATCCTCCTTTCTCTGCTCTGCCGTGCGCTCGTATCCGGATACGAACTGCACGTCGTCCGCAGAGATGTCGCTTCTGCTGAACTCAAACAGCTCGGCATACCCGCCCGTGCCCGTCATGCGCATGACGCGCGAAGCGCCCGCGAACTGCTTGTAAAGATGCAGGATCTGCTTGCCCGTCTCTCTGACAGCGCGCTCCATGCTCTCCACGCTCATGTGCATGCGGTTGACGTCCTGGTCGATGAGCAGCTGCAGACCCGTCGCACTCGTGACGTGCGTCGGGTTTGCGGAGTTACGGGAGATCTCGCTCATGCCCGAGACGAGGATGAATTCCCCCGAAAGCCGCTCTTCTTCCTTTTCAAACTCCGATGGCAGCGTCCCGCTCTCGAGAAAGCCCGGCTTTTCCGAGCCCCTGCGGTAGACGAGCACCTTCCCGGGATACAGCCCGTCCTCCGCAAGATCCTCGGCGTCCACCGAGCCGTCCTCGACCGCGATGACGCCCATCGACAGCCGGTTGAGAAATTCGTGCTTGCGGTTTCTGACCGCGTTGTACGCCCGCTGGAGGGGGATCATCCTGTCCACGACGCTCGTCCCGAAGAACGCGCCCGCCAGAGCGATGCAGGTCTGCCGCACAAAGGGCAGCACGCGCTCGCCGCGGTCGCCGTTGCGATAGGGAAGATCTCCTTCGTACAAGAGTTTGTCAGCCGCCACGATTTCAAGCCGTCCGTTCGGGTGTTCGCCGTTCGGACGGGTATACCGTTCAATTAAAATGACTGCGTCCTGAAGCGCGGGCTGCGCCGCGCCGTCTATGGGACGCCTCCAGCCGCTCGCCGACGAGAAGGGAACGAAGGGGAAGTCGGTGATCGTCTCCCCTTCGATCTCCACGCCGAAGCGCTCCTTGATCTGCGACACGGGCACCGCCTTGGCGTGGATGAGGCTCTCCACCTCCTCCATCCCCTCCGCGGTGAGGCTGTCCGGGTACACTTCAAAGGGCGAGAGCGCCACCACGTTGACGTCTCCCTCGCGGATGGAGTGCCCCGTATCGTCCGTGCCGATGACCTTGCCGTCCTCGTAGTTCCAGACGATCTTGTAAAATGCCGTGCCGCACGTCTCCGACCAGAGCGTCGCGCGGTCGATGATGCCGTCCAGATCGATCCTGTTTCTGACCGCCTTCAGGATATTGGAGCACAGCCGCGCCGTCTTCATGTCGTCGTCCGAATCGGAGAAGGCGCGCACTTCAAGACTGGGGCGCACCTTGGCAAGGCGCGCGATGCGCGTATCCAAAGTGGGCGCAATATGATTGAAGCACCTGCGCGACTGCCAGTAGAATTCCGCCGTCTCCTCTTCCAGTTCCCCCGCGGCGCCGATATCGCAGTACTGATTGCCGCTGACAAAGTTCATGTTGAGCTGCCAGCCGCGCTCGAGGCTGCGCCGCATTTCCCGACGCGCTTCAAAATCCGCCGTCACGTCCTTCACCAGCGCCTCGGCGCGCTTTTCTTTCGCCGTTTTCTCTGTTATTTCCCCGTTCATGCATTCTCCTTTTCGCGCTCAAGTTGTCTGAGCAGCTTTTCTTTCTCCGCTTCGAGCTGTTCGTCCGTAAAGGACGCGTAGTCCGTTCCCTCCAATAAAAGGCGCACCGCCTTTAAGTCGGGCGGGATGTCCTTGTGCGTCTTTCTGCACTTGACGAGGCGCATCTCCCCGTCCTCCATGCCGTACTCCTCCGTCACCTCCTCCACGCGGAAGCCGAGCGCGACTTTGAGCACCGCATCCCTGACTTTATCCTCCTGCATCCAACGACTTTTCCTCCTTTTTCTGGCATTTTCACGGTATTATGTCAGACATAATACTATGTTCCATGTCATTTTTTGTGTTTTGTTCCCCTTCTCAGCGCCCGGATGCGCTTCTCCTTGTCCCTCGCAATCGCGCTCTTTTCGCCCATCGTCCGCGCGGGCTGCGGGCGATCCATCAGAAAATAGCGCAGCTCGTCCATCGCGTGATCGTCTCTTTTTACGGGACTCTCCCCGCTGCCCCAGAAATAGCTCTTGAATTCGCGGATCATATTGACGCACCCCGAGAAGATATACAGGTCGGGCAGCCCGTTATCGCGACTTAAGTACCCCTTGACGCGTTCGATGCCGGAAAAGACGTCCTTCTCGACGCGGGTATCGGCGAGGATGCCGCGCTCTGCGAACAGCTCCGCGACTGATTTTGCCGCCGCCAGCGTGCGCTGCCCCGCCGCCGAGTCGATGAGCGCCTCCACCCTCCCCTGCGCGTCCCGCTTCCAGCCGAGTTTTTCGCATACCGCGAGGATGGCGCGCACATGGTAGTCTACATCCTTCCCCGCGGCGTAGTGCTCGGCGATCACATACACATTGCCGTCCCAATCGACGGCGTACCAGTGCGCCGAGAGCGGGTTCTTGAGCCCCGGGTCGATGCTGATCTTCGCCTGCCAGTCAGGCGGGATAAAAAAGGGCTCGATGACGTGCACCCGCTCGTCAAATTCGGGATAGACCAACCCTTCGCGCGCGGCGAACCTGCCGTAGCGGCGGGACTGCAGCGTCGTCTCGTCCATGGAGGCGGTGAGCAGCGCGATCTCCTTCTTGGAGAGAAAGGGGTTGTCCGCCCACTCCATGAACTCGTACCAGACTTCGGGATTGTTCCCGCGGTTGAGGTAGATCTCCTCGTAGAGAAAGGTCAGTCCCTTCAGGGGCGTCATCGTCCCGAAGATATCCCCCTGTCGGTCGACGACGCGCATCAGGCACTCTTCGTAGATATCGCGCGGCGGCTCCTCGTCAAACCAGACAAAATCCAGCGAACTCCCCTGAAAGCGCTCCCTGCCCTGATCGCAGCTCTTGAAGCCGATCACGCTCGTCCCGCCCAGAACGTTCCTGACGATGATCTGGTCGACGATGCCCGCGGCGGGATTGTCCTTTCTGCCGCTGACCATGACAATGTCCGCGATCTGATCGGGACGCAGGTAGTAGAGCACCTTTTTCTGCGCGACGTCGCGCTGCACCTGCATGGTGGGCGAGACGACCCAGCCGAACACGTCCTTCCTGTTCTTGCGGTAGGGATGACACCCGCGCGCCATCCACACCGCCTCCACCGCACCGCACTCCGTCTTGCCCGAGCGATTGCCGCCGAACACCCAGCGGTTGCGCTTTTTACACTTGTGGAAGGCGAGCTGTTTTTTATGCTTTTTTCTGCCCGTATTGTAGTGCGCGAGATGGTCCGCCGCCCGCCGCCTGGCGATCTCCGCCTCCACCGCCCTGAGTTTTACCGATAATTCGCTCATTTTCGTCAAAACCGCTCCCCGCCCGCCCACGCAAACGCGCTACGATAGCAGACATGAAACGTCTGATCCTCCTTTTGCCGCTCCTTGCGGCGCTCCTGTTTCCCGCCCCGCCCCTCGCCGCCTCCGCCGCCGACGGGCGGTATGCCGTCTGCGAGCAGGACGTCTGGTTCTACGCGGGCGCGAGTGAGGAAGAACGCCTTTTTCTCATTCCCGATACATACTACGTCCGCGTCCTCGAGGAGGGCGAGGTCTATTCCACCGTGGAATATCTCGTGGATGACCCGCCCTATAAAAAGCTTTTGGGCTACTGCCGCACCGATCAGCTGCTCTTTGTCGACTTCATCCCCGTCCGCCCCTACCTCAGAAAGCAGATCACCGTCACCTACACCCTGCCCGAAGCGGGCGACCTCGGCGACGACGCCTTCACTTCCGTCGAGCGCACCTTTGTCTACTACGGCGACCGCTACGAGAGCGGACAGCTCTACCTGTATGTGCTCCTGGACGGCACCTTCGGCTATATCCCCGCCGACGCGCCGCCCGAATACGAGCACAACACCGACTACCTCACCGCAACGAGCGGCGACGGCGAAACCGACCAGACGCCCGCCGCGGAGAGCCCCGTCAGCGCGACGCAGATCGTCGTCATCTGCCTTGCCTGCGGCGCGGCGGTCGCCATCGCGATCATCCTCATGCGCGGCAAGCGCCGCCAGACGGATGAACCGCAGGACTTCTGATCATGCGCCCCGCTCTTTGCGGGCGCGCTTTTGCGTGATCGCCCCCTCCCGCCCCGCCTTCAGCGCGTCCAGCACGCGCGCAAAGGGCGCGAAACTGCCAAATGCCTCCGAATAGGTCTGTTCCTGCCAGCCCTGCTGCATGAGACGGCACACAAACTTTTTGAGTACGGCGCACTGTTTGCGGTAGTATGTCCGCTCGGAGCACGCCATGCAGTATCCCGCATACTTTTCCCGCAGCACCCGCTTGCGGCGGAAATACTTGTACTCCAGCAGATACAGCTCCTCGTCGCTCAGCGAAGAGAGCGCCGCATTCACCGCATCTTCCAGCCGCATGAGCCTGGATTTGACCGCCAGCTCCTCCACGATGGTCTCCGCCGTCTGCAAGGCGTCCTCCTGCGAACGAAAGGATAACATCGCCTTGTTGACCGCGCCCACTCCGACGGCGTCGCTGAGCGCCGAAAGATAGGGATATGCATACAGGATCACCTTTGCGTATTCGTTTGCCACTGCCCCCTCCTGCTGTCCGGACTTCGCCCGAACAAATACGAACGTTTGTTTGCCTTTTTATCATAGCATGGAAATATGACAGACGGCTGCCTGTATGACAAAAAAATTTCCGGATTTCTGAAATTTTTTTCAAACCGACGGTTTTTTTACGCCTCCCCGGACTTTCATAAAATTTTTGCCTGCATGCAATTGTCTTTTTCACGCGCGCGTGTTATAATAGTTATATGTTACTACGAAAGAGCGCAGCCGCGCTCGCCGCGCTTCTTCTGTGCGGCGCGATCTGTACGGCTGCATCCCAACTCAATCCCCCGGTGAGCGCGCAGGCGGAAGAAGAGAGCGTTTCGCTCACGACGGAGAACGCCTCGCTCTTCCTTCCGGGCAGTTACGAACAGTACCTCGAGCTGAATTCTCCCTCCGACGCCGCATTCTCGGACGAATATATCGCGATCGCAGACGGCAGGTCGCTCTATGTCTATGAGCGCGGTACACAGTCCGGCTATGTCGCCTATACGACATCGGGCGAGAGCGCGTCCATCGGCAAGATCCAGTTTGTCGGGGACACCCTCTACTTTACCGTGCGCAGCACTTCCAATTATTTCTGGCGCTACGACTGCACAACGAGCGAGGCAGAGCAGATCCCCTCGCTCAACTGTTCTACCTTCCTCATAGCAAACGACATGCTGTATACGGCGGTTATCTCGCAAGGCGTAACGACGCTCGCACAGCGCAGCCTCTCCGATCTGCAGTCGGACGGCACCTTCCTCGGCGAGCTCTCCACGGGAACGGAGCCCTGGCTTTCCTACGCGGATGGCACGCTCTACTGCACGGTGAGCGATCAGATCTACTATCCCGGACCCGACGGCATGTACGGCGACATGCTCAGCTACTATATCTCCACCGATACGACGGTCAACCGCCACATTGCCTCCCTCTGTTCGGACGGGACCTATCTCTACTTCTCCTCTGCGGCGGGACTGTTCCGCCGCGCCCCGGGCAGCGACGCCGCGCCCACCCTGCTTTCCGACGACGCGGACCTCTGCCGCGTCTCGGCGCTCAGCTATTACGGCGGGAAGTTCTACTGCATCCGAGGCTCCTCCGTCCGCGAGATCGAAATCGGAGACGGCAGCGCAGCATACACCGACTATGAGATCGCCGCCGCGTCCGATTCTCCCAACCGCTTAAACGGCGCGACGGACATTGTGCGCGCAGGCGATCTGATCGTCACCGCAGACGCGGGCAACGACCGCATCGCCGTCTACAACAGCGCAGAGGACAGCTACACCGTCCTCGCCTGCGAGAGTGAACCCGAACGCGTCGCGACAGACGGCGAAGTTATCGCATACGCGTCGGGGACGCAGGTCTACACCTGCAACTACGCAGCGGGCGAGACGGCATTCACCTCCGCCCAGCTCACGGGTACCGAGGTCGTGGGGCTGAGCGTGCTGTATGGCAGCACCTACTACGTCAAGGGCAACGGCACGCGGGGCATCGTGGGCGGCGACTCGATCGAGACGAGCACCTCTCCCAACGGCATGACCGCCGACCTCTACGGCAACATTTACCTCTCCTACACGGGCGGCAGAGTGCGCATGTACACAGAGGAGGAGTTTCTCTCCCAGAGCACGGGAACGGACACGGGCATCATCCTTCCCGTCGGCGCGACCGCCCTGCGCGCGGACCTCGAGGGCAACCTTTACTGTCTTTCAAACGGCACGCTGATGTGCAACGGACAGGCGTATGCCGCTATCGACGGCACTGACTTCGTCTATGGCGCGGACGGTGCGCAGGCGCGCTCCTATGCCCTCGGATACGAGGACGACGCCGTCTATTTCCTCTTCGGCAACTATATCGTCGCGACGCAGGCAAGCACGGACGCCGCCGAAGGCGCGCTTGCCTCCATTCCGACGCTCTCCGAACTTCCCGTCGGCAACGCAAGGGAGACCATCTTCTCCCATCACACGCAGGAAAACCTCATTGTGGACGTCGCCGCGCAGGCAGTCGGCATCACCGTCGACCTTGAAGCGCTGCGCGATACGGACGATGACAGCTTCCCCTATGTCCGCTACGGCAGGAGCGCGAAGGCGCGCCGCGGCGTCCTGCTCGCAGACGCTGCGACCAACCCGGGCGGCTATGCCGTCGTGCTCTTTGCGGAGGAGGACGGCAGCTACACCGCCGAACTGCTCCGCGTCGACGCCGTCACGACCGCCGAAAGCAGCTGGACAGAAGCGGCGGGCGAGACGCGCTATCTCTCCTCGCAGGTCTCGGCATACTTTGCGCCTTGCCTCGACGCCCCGCTCATCGATCTCACGCTCGCACGCGGCACGCAGGTCACGCTTCTGGGCACCGTGGAAGCACCCGACATGACCTACGCCCTCATCGAATACGAGACGGACGCGCGCAGTGTGCAGCGCGGCTGGGTCCCCGCGTCCTATCTCACAACCGTCTCACCCGGTCCCGCAGCGGGAGATCTGTACACTCTCTCCTATCTCAAGCCCTCGGACGGCATCCTCTTTACCAACGACGCGGGCGAGGAACGGCTCATCACCGAGCGCACGCAGGTACAGCTCTTTGACAACGGCGACGGCACCTACACCGCGCGCCTGACCGACGACTCCTCGTTCCACGCGACCGTTACGGCGGACATGCTGGATAACGACGGCTCGGAGGCGATCCGCATCGCGCTCATCATCATCCTGACCGTGCTGGCGCTGCTCATCGTCGGCGTCTATATCTTCCTGCTGCCCCGCGAAAAAGACCGTAACAGGCACAGATGACGCGCAAAGCCGCTGCGTTCCGGCGGCGTCCGCACGCATAGCTTTTTACCCGCTGCAAAAAATATCCAAAAAAGCGCAGACAATTTTCCGCGCGCCCGTTGACGCGGCGCAAAAAGTAGGTTATAATAAAGGCAGGACAGTTTGTCACCAAGCGGGCGCTCCGCCCGCCATCCGATCGAAAATCAAACAGCGAGGAATTTTATGGCAAAATACCTTTCTCCCCTTGCGCCCCAGCGCGCAGACCCCTATCTTTGCAAGCGCAACGGCAAGTACTATTTCACGGCGACCTGCCCCCTGTATGACCGCCTGGAGATCCGCTGCGCGGACACAGTCAACGGCATCGCGACGGCAAAGAGCCGCGTCGTCTGGATGAAGCACGAGACGGGCGAGCTGGCGTCCCATATCTGGGCGCCCGAGCTGCACTATATCATGGGCAAGTGGGTCATCTACTTTGCGGCGGGTCACTATCCCGATATCTGGGATATCCGCCCCTATGCCCTCATCTGCAAGGGGCAAGACCCCATGACGGACGAATGGGAGGCGGACGCCGTTCCCATGCAGCCTGCAGACGAGGATCCCTATCCCTTCACCGACTTCTCGCTCGACATGACGGTGTTTGAAATGAAGGGCAGATGGTATGCCGTCTGGGCGCAGAAATTTGGCTGTGAGCGCGCCGAAAAGCCCATCTCCGATCTGCTTATCGCGGAGCTGGAAACGCCCACCCGGCTCAAGACGGTATTTGTACGCATCACCTCGCCCGACTACGATTGGGAGCGCGACGGCGGTTTCTGGGTCAATGAAGGCCCTTCCGTCCTGTACGGGCCCGAGACCAAGGGCAAGATCTATCTGACCTATTCCGCATCCGCGACGGGCGCCTGCTACTGTATGGGCATGCTCACCGCCGACGAGGACGCAGACCTGCTCGACCCCCGCTCCTGGAGCAAGGAGCGCTGGCCCGTGCTCAAGACGGACGAGGAACTCAAGGTCTACGGCCCCGGGCACAACTGCTTCGTGCGCGGCGACGAGGACGAGTGGCTGACGATGGTACATTTCCGCAACTATGAAAAAATCGTCGGCGACCCGCTCGACGACCACAACCGTCACGCGCACGTCCTCAAAGTCAAGTTCCGCGAGGACGGCTACCCGCTCTTCGAGCTCAACAAGGACGAGCTGTACAACACACCCTTCGAGAACGAGATCCAGAAGGGCATCAACGACTGATTATCTTGGCGGGCGCTCGCAAGAAGAGCACGCAGCCCCATCAAACCGACACAAGAATGATAGCATCCGCCCGCCGCACAACTGTGCGGCGGGCGGATTGTTATGTAAAAAAACGCAACCAATATCAAAGCACTCACTCCTTTGCAGTGCAAAAAAGAGGCAATGTATTTTGCCTCTTCTCAGATTGGATTGCACATAGTCCCCTATTCCTCGTAACTGATGACCTGCTCCAATACTCCTTTCAGATATCCCTTCTCCTGCAAACGCTTTTTGATTTCCGAAACAATTTTTGCCGACTTCTCCACATCATGTTTTAAACGAAAACAAGAACTATAGCCTGCCATCTTTATTATTTTGCCGTTTTTCAAGGAAACCTCAATGAAACAATATTTCCTCGGATCGACGCTCGGACGATTGTTGATCCGAATATCCTTGATCTCTGAAAACTTTGCCGTTCTCCGATAAATGGCTCGCAAAGACAAAATCCCTTTCTTTTCGTCAAAAATAACTCCATGGAAAAAACAGGCAACAGTTGCGAATATCAAAAAGCATATCCAAAAACCCAAAAGGAGGACAGACCATAGCGGCACTTCTGGATAGAATATGATAAATATAATCAATAACGGTAAAAACCAACAAACCGCAAAGCAACACGCTACCTTGGAACCAACACTTTGGCATGGATAAAACTTCATTCTGTTTACCCGAAATCCTTCATCGTTCATAATTCCCCTCTCAAATGCAGCCCCTGGGGCAGACACCTGATTTTATGCAGATAACTGCAAATAAAATTATACCTGACGACTAACCCGTTGTCAATATAATTTCAAAGATTTGTCACAGCCGTTTCCATTGCCCGCTGCATACCTTACTGAAATGGAGAAATTTCATTATTTTCATAGTACTATGCGTAACATAATACTATGAAAAACGGTCAAATTGCCCTCTTTTGCGGGCTATTGGGTACAAAAAACAGCGCCGCCTGCAAGACTGCGCCCGCTATTCCTTTACCTCACTCCCCTCTTTCCCCGCAAATATGCCGCAATTTCGCCGTATTTTCCCTTCGCAAAGCCCCGGGAAAAGTCCCGGGCAGGCTGTTGGTTTTGACTCTCAGACGCGCTCAGCCGCGTTTTTTCTCCGGAAAAACATTCGACAAACAGCACGGCGCGCCCCTTTCACAAGGGGCGCGCCGCAAAGTATTTTCTTGTCACATGATATTCTTGACCGTGCGCGGGAAGAGCGTGACGTCGCGGATATTCTCCATGCCTGTCACATACATGACAAAGCGCTCAAACCCCAGCCCGAATCCGCCGTGCGGCACGGTGCCGAAGGTGCGCAGGGCGATATACTGCTCATACGCGGAGAGATCCATGCCGCGCGCCTTCATCGCGGCAAGCAGCTTGTCGGGATCCGCCTCGCGCTCGCTGCCGCCGATGATCTCGCCGATGCCCGGCACCAAGAGATCGGCCGCCGCGACCGTCTTGCCGTCCGCATTCTGCTTCATATAGAAGGACTTGATCTCCTTGGGGTAGTTCACGACAAACACGGGCTTTTTGAACACCTCCTCGGTGATATAGCGCTCGTGCTCCGTCTGCAGATCGCACCCCCATTCGACGGGGAACTTGAACTCCTTGCCCGCCTTCTTCAGAATTTCGATCGCCTCGGTATAGTCGAGCACGCCGAACTCGCTCTCTGCAACGTGCGTGAGTTTGTCCTTAAGCCCCGGCTCCATGAACTTATCGAAGAACGCGATCTCCTCGGGACACTCCGAAAGTACGGCGCGGATGAGGTACTTGACCATCTCCTCGGCGACCTCCAGCACGTCCGGCAGTTCCGCAAACGCGATCTCCGGTTCAATGTGCCAGAACTCGGCAAGGTGGCGCGTCGTGTTGGAGTTCTCCGCGCGGAAGGAGGGACCGAAGGTGTAGATCCTGCCCAGCGCCGTCGCGGCGACCTCACCCTCCAGCTGACCGGACACCGAAAGCCCCGCCTTTTTGCCAAAGAAGTCGTCCTTGTAGTACGCCTCCTCGCTCTCATATTTTGCATCCCAGGGCTGCGTCGTCACGCGGAACATCTCACCCGCGCCCTCGCAGTCGCTCGCGGTGATGAGGGGCGTGTTGATATAATAGTAGCCGCGCTCGTGGAAGTAGCGGTGCACCGCCTGCGCCGCGACGCTCCGCACGCGAAAGACGGCGGCAAACGTGTTGGTACGCAGCCGCAGATGCGGGATGCCGCGCAAGAAGTCCAGCGTCGTGCGCTTCTTCTGAATGGGGTATTCGGGCGGACACTTTCCAAGAAGAGTCACTTCCGTCGCGTTGAGCTCCGCCCCGTCCCCCTTGAACGCTTTGACGACAACGCCCTTTGCCCGCACGGACGCGCCGCACTTGGTGCATTCGGGATCGAGCGCAAGTTTATTCTTGTCAACGACGACCTGCAGACGGGAGAAGCTCGTCCCGTCCGTGATCTCCAGAAAGGCGACCGCTGCCGAATCGCGCGCCGTACGCACCCAGCCGCAGACGGTGACCTCCTGTCCCATCAGGGACGCGTCCCTGAGTACTTTTGCAATATCGGTATGTTTCATTTGGAAGCCTCCAAAAATAGCTTACTTGTTTTACACGCACACGGCGCGCCATTTCTTTTGTGCATGCGCCGCTATACGCTTTTTGCCGGGCGACCTATCGCCTGATGACGCACGCGCTGCGCGCAGGCATTGTTCCGTCTTCCGGAACGCCGCCGACCTGAAAGAGCACTTCACCCGCGCAGTCAAAGGAGATTTTCTCCGCTCTGTCCGCGGGATTGAGAATGACGAGGATGCGCTCGCCGTCCGCACGCCTTTCATATGCAAAGGGATACTTGCCCGCCTCGGCATACACCGGGACAAATTCCCCGAAGGATTGCAGCGCCCTGTGCGCATGCCGCAGCCGGAGAAGCGCCCTGACGGCATTCAGCAGAGAATCCTTCCGCGCTTCCTGCTCCGCGACCGTGGGCACATCCGCGCTCCGATCGAAGGGGATGTAGGGCGTATCGCCCGTCGTAAAACCAAATCCCGTGCGCTTTTCCCACTGCATGGGCGAGCGGGACCCGGTGCGGCCGTAGCCGCCCTCCACCGACGTGACGTCCTCCAGATAGCGCATCCCGATCTCGTCGCCGTAATAGAGGAAGGGCGCGCCGCTCATTGTCAGAAGAAATGTAAAACAGATCTTCAGATCGCGCGCATCCCTGCCGCACGCAAGGCGGGGCATGTCGTGATTGCTCGAAGGAATGCAGATCAGCCCCCTGCCCTGCGTCGACGCAAGGTCGGCAAGATAGGTATCGAGGAACACGGTGATGTCCCCCTCGCCCTTGCGCGAGAAGAAGGGATGCTCGCAGCGGAAGAGCGAATTGTAAGCGGGCGGACCAAAATGCAGCATGAAGTCCATGTGGAAGCCTCCCTCGATGGACTTGGCGGGCACGCCCCATTCGGACACCATCGCGCAATGCGGATACTCCGCATCGAGAAAGGCGCGGAAATCCTGCCAAAGTTTGATGGTCTCCGTCCAGCCCTCATCCGCCTTGACGAGGCTCGCCGCCATGTCGACGCGGAAGCCGTCCGCGCCCAGGTCCAGCCAGAAGCGCATGACGTCCTTGATCGCCTCGCGCGTTGCGAGCGCGGCGGGCGAATCGGGCGGCATCATCCACGGACGGGTGCACTTTGCATATCCGTAATTGAGCGCGGGCTGATTGGAAAAGAAGTTGACCGCCGCCGAGCCGTCCCGCTGTGAAATGCCGCGGATGCAGGCGAGATCGGTACTCTCCCAAATGGAGTTTGTCCAGATATAGCGGTCGGAATACTCATTTTTTTCGGGCTGCATGGACGCGCGGAACCAGGGATGCTCAATGGACGTATGCCCGGGGACGAGGTCGATGAGGACGTGCATCCCCCGCGCGTGCGCCGCGTCGAAAAAGTTCTTGGCGTCGTCGTTGGTGCCGTAGCGGGGCGCGATCTTCTTGTAATCGCGCACGTCGTAGCCCGCGTCGCCGAAGGGAGAATCGTACCAGGGATTGACCCAGATCGCATTACAGCCTAATGATTTGATATAGTCCAGCCTTTGGATCATGCCGGGGATATCGCCGATCCCGTCTCCGTTTGTATCCTGAAAGGACTGCGGATAGATCTCATAGAACACCGCATCCGAGAGCCATTTAGGAAGCTGACGCATATAAATCTCCTTCTTCAAACAATGCCGCGGCGGCATTTTCTCTCCAATCGCGGAATTGCGCCTTTGCGTGAGAAAATTCGTGAACAGCTTTAGTACGCTCTCGCAAATACCACCGTCTGCTCCGCTTTCTTGCCGCAGACGATGCAGGTCTCGGACGTATTTTCGTCGTCCATGACGCGTGCCGTCGCCTGTGCAAACTCCTTGACCTTGTCTTCGCATGCGCGGCAGCCGCACCAGCCGGCACGGACGAAGTTTCCGCCCTCCACGCCTGCGAGCAACTCCTCAAGCGAGTTCGCACGCACAATGCGGCTGTCCATGCGCGCCTTGGCTCTCTCGTACATGTCGGTCTGCACGGTCGCAAGCAGCGCCTTGACCATCTCCACGGCCGAGGAGAGGTCCGCTTCCGCCTTTTCGTGCGTATCGCGGCGCACGGTCACCATCTTGCCCGCCTCCAGATCGCGGGGGCCGAGCTCGATGCGCACGGGCACGCCCTTCATCTCCCATTCGTTGAACTTCCAGCCGGGCGAATTTTCGCTCTCGTCCAACACGACGCGCACGCCTGCCTTGGTCAGCGTGTCCTTTAACTCCCTGCACGCCTCGATGACGCCGGGCTTCTTGGACGCAATGGGCACAATGACGACCTGCACGGGCGCGACGACGGGCGGCAGAATGAGCCCGCGCGCATCGCCGTGCGTCATGATGATCGCGCCGATCAGGCGGGTGGAGACGCCGAAGGACATCGTATAGGCGTACTTCTGCACGCCATCCTTATCCAGGAACTTGATATCGAACGCCTTCGCGAAGTTCTGTCCGAGGTAGTGCGACGTGCCCGCCTGCAGGCTCTTGCCGTCGTGCATCATCGCTTCCATGCCGTAGGTCGCGACGGCGCCCGCAAACTTCTCCTTCTCCGTCTTGCGCCCCGTGAGCACAGGCATCGCGAGGCAGGTCTTTGCAAACTCCTCGTAGACGGCGAGCATCTTAAGCGTCATGTCGACCGCCTCCGCCTCGCTCGCATGGGCGGTATGCCCCTCCTGCCACAAAAATTCACTCGTTCTCAAAAAGGGGCGGGTGGTCTTTTCCCAGCGCATGACGTTTGCCCACTGGTTCATGAGCACGGGCAGATCGCGGTAGGACTGGATCCACTTGCTGTACATGCTGCCGATGATGGTCTCGGACGTGGGACGGATGCAGAGCGGCTCGGCGAGTTTCTCCCCGCCCGCGTGGGTGACGACCGCGACTTCGGGCGCGAAGCCCTCGACGTGCTCCGCCTCCCTGGTCATGAAGCTCATGGGGATGAGCAGCGGGAAATAGGCGTTCTCGATGCCGTATGATTTGAAGCGCGCATCCAGTTCCTTTTGAATATTTTCCCAGATCGCATACCCGTAGGGACGGATGACCATCGTCCCCTTGACGGGGCCGTAATCGACCAGCTTGGTCTTGACGACCACGTCGGTGTACCACTGGGGGAAATCGGTCTCAATGTCGGCGATCTGTTCTACAAACGTGTCCTTTGCCATAAAAAAGCTCCGAAAGATAAAAAAATAGATATGGCTATTATACCATATCTTTTTGCGTTCGTCCATCATTTGAGGGCGGGATTTGTTCAGCTCCTCCCCTTTTTCTTGCCGTACGCGCCCTGAAGAGCGCCTCGCGCCGCTTTTTCTGCGCGGGCGACAGCGCCATGGAAAAGGCGCGATCCAGGGGATAAAAGAGCAGCGCGACGCTCACTGCGGCGCACAGCGTCTGCGGCACCATTGCAAAAAATCCCGTGTAAAAATAGCCGATCGCGACGTCCATGCTCCAGCCGTAAAAAAGTGGCGTGATGACATCGCTTAAGAGGGTAAAGCACACCGTGCTGAACGCAGCGAGCGCGGAGAGTACGGCGGCTTCACGCCCGATGCGCGCTCTGTCGCCCAAAAAGAGCAGCACGACGCCCCCGACAAAGAGGGCGACAAGCACTGCAAAGAGTGCCCAGAGCATGACTTCCAGCCGCGCCGCCATCAGCGGCGAGACGGGCAGCCCATGAATCGCCAGGGCGAGTGTCCCCGCAGCGAGCAGCAGCACGAGCGCGGGACAGACGTACTCTGCCACATGCCCGCGCCGCTTCCCCATCGCACCAAACAACAGCGCAAAGGCGTTAAAGTAGATGAGGTACAGCACGATGACGTCGGGCGCAAAACCGAAGATGAAATTGCGCAGCAGGGAGAACGCCGTCGCCGTGATCATGCCGTACTTTGCGCCGAACACATAGCAAAAGGCGAGCAAAAACGCCGTGACCAGCTCCACGCCCGCGACCAGCGAGAGCGCGCACTGCACGGCGAGGAGCAGCGCCGTCATGACGGCGCACACGGCGACCATCCGCGCGGCGCTCTCGCCCAAACCGCCCGCACGTTGCCTTCTGCCCTTCATGGCTCACACATCGCTTTCGGCCGCCGTCCGGGCGAGGGCGTACCATTCCCCGCGCACGAGCGGAAGTCCCGAAGCGCCGTAGCTCGCGCTTGCGAGCGTATAGGTGTTGCCAAGCGTATCCGAATGCTCGATCGTCCCCCACGTTGCATCGGAATAACTGACGCCCTCATACATCCCGAGCGTCGTGTAGACGCCCCAATAATTTTCGCTTGTTGCCGCAACGCCGTTGACAGACGTAATATAGAAGCCGTATGTACTTTCACTGCCGTCGAAGGTGAGCCGTCCGTCCTCCTGCAAGGCGACAAGCGCATCGTACATGCTCTTGCCGTCCTCCGTCTCCATGACGCGCAGAAGCACCCGTGTCTGGTCGCTCTCATAGACCCGCACTTCAAACCCTCGCCCGCCGCTCGCATCGCCCGGCGCACAGCCCGCAAGCGCGCCGCACAACATTGCCGCCACCAGCGTACCCGCAACAAAAAAAGTCCTCATGTGTTTCATAGATTACCTCCTACGTAATCGCCCGATCGGGCATGAAACATTGTATTTTCCGCGGACAGCGCCCTGCGCAGCCGCCGGAATCAGAAAGCGCGCCCTTCGGTAGGAGCAAAGAGCGCGCCGAAACAAGGGCGAGGCGCATCGCGCCGTACCCTGATTTCCCGACGTACTCTTCTCCGACCCGAAAAGAGCGAGGTGTTCCGATGGTGGCAGGTCTCCTGGCTTTCGTCGTCACGGACTACGCTCACAGCACTTTGCTTTCGAGCGCATGCTCTGCCGCAAAGTGCAATCTCGCTTCGTCGTTCCTCCTCTTCGACAAAAATCTTTCCAAGAAATCTTTTTGTCGATTTCATAAGGATACAATGCAAGGCGCCTATTGCGGGCATTTGGCTTACACCAAATGCTACGCTTCTTACGCCTGCTTTTCTTGCGCGGTGGATTCCGCGCTGCGGTCACGGTTTTTGACGGCTATGTCAAAAACCGCAGTTCGGAACGCGCACACAGCACACCGTGCTGATGTGCATAACGCGTCCCTCACCCTCTTCACCAAAAATCTTTGGCAAAGAAACGCTGTTTCGTGACGACTTCCCGGCGCGCATCTTGCCGCATCCTTCCCGTTTTCACAGTGAATGCGTGCGCTGCCGAACAGTAGCGGGGGCTGCGGAGGAATGACCTCTCTTCCCTATTGAACGCCCGCCGCAGCGGGCGTACCCCCATCGGTTTGAAATTGTATGCTGAAACGCACAATGAAGTGCGCTGCAACCCTGATGACTCTTCCTCTCCTCCTCGCAAAAATCTTTTCTTCTAAATATTTTTGCGAGTTATTGCGTTTTTTTCTCTATTATAGATTCCTGGGAGGCTATCGCCGCCTTTTGTTATAATTATGCCGCAAGCAGGGTTCCCCTGCGCCAGCGGTACTCAATTTGCGAGCAAACGCTTAAGCGGAAAAGTGAAGCGACGCGCGCTATTTTGTTGCGACCGCGCGCCGCGAGAGAAACCGAACACTAAGCCGCAGGCGACTGTTGGGTTTCTCTAAATCTCACGGACTTTCTTTTCGTCAGTTCGAAAAGAAAGTCGTGAACCCTTTCATATCTCTCCTCTCAGACTCTTGGAGAGATACCCCAAAGCAAACGCGCCGGGGCCGACGTGCGAGCCGATAACGGGCCCCATGATGGAGACATACGGCTGAATGCCGAAGCGCTCCTTGACGTACTCCTCCAGCTCCTTTGCGCAGGGTACGTTGTCGGTATGGACGATGAACACATGCTTATGTTCGTCCGGGCCCTCCTTCTCCATCTTCGCCTTGATGAAGGCGATCGCCTTTTTGTTGCCCTTGACCTTATCGATGACCTGCAGTTTTCCTTCGCTGTCAAAGGTGAGAATGGGCTTGATATTGAGCATGGTGCCGACCGCCGCACTCACACCCGAAACTCTGCCGCCGCGCTTTAAGTAGTACAAATCGTTTGCCACGACGAAGTGTTGAATATGCAGGCGCAGGCTGTTGACGTAGTCGTACGTCTCCTGCGCCGTCTTGCCCGCATTTCTCCAATCGAGCGCAATGCGCACAAGCGCGCCCTGCCCCACCGTTGCGGTGAGCGGGTCGACGACATACACTTCAAACTTGGGATAGTCCTTCTTGACATCTGCCGCCGCCTTGGCAGCGACCGTCTTGGTGGGCGAAAGCCCCGAAGAGATCGTGAAGTGCACGACGTCCTCCGCGCCCTCCTGCGCCATCTTCAGAAAGTGCTGGTAGTGCGACTCATAGTTGAGCATGCTCGTGCGGGAAAATCCGCCCGCGCGCAGCTGATTGTAGAAATCGACGTACTGGCTGTATTCGGTGAAGTTATCGAGGTGATCTTCCATCTTGCCGTCCTTCTCCATCGTAAAGGTGAGCGGGACAAACTTGATATCGTTCTCCACGATAAAATCATGGTACAGATCGCAAGTCGAATCGGTTGAAAGTGTAAATTTGTACATAGTGTCTCTCCAAATATTTTGTAACATTATATCATAGATACGCCTTAATCGCAAGATTTTCCAAAAAAATCTTTTCTTTTTTCAAAAAGGTATTGAAAATACCACCCAAAACCATTATAATGGAAGCATGCGGGCAGGTCGTACGACTAATATTTGCCCGTGGGGGGACTATGACAGAACAAGAATTTCTCAACTTACGGAACGGCACCGACGTGCGCGGCACTGCGATCGCGGGCGTCGAGAACGATCCCGTCACTTTAACGGACGAAGCCGTTCTCGCGATCGCCAGGGCGTTTTGCGTCTGGGCGGCGGACAAAACGGGCAAGCCCTGCCCTACCGTTGCCGTCGGGCACGACTCCCGCCTCTCGGCAGATCACATTGCATCGCTCGTCGCCGAGGGCGTCACGTCATGCGGCGGCAACGTCATCCTGACGGGGCTCTCCTCCACGCCGTCCATGTTCATGCTCCTGCAGGACGATTTCGGCGCGGACGTCTCCGTCATGATCACGGCGAGCCACCTGCCCTATCAGAAGAACGGGCTCAAGTTCTTCTCCAAGGAGGGCGGACTGGAAGGCTCGGACGTCGCGGATATCCTAAAAATCGCGGCGGCGGGCAATTTCCCTTCAGGCAAGGGAAGCGTGACAAAAAAGAGCTACATTGAAAAATATGCGGCAGACCTCGTGGAGAAGGTGCGTAAGGCATGCGGTTCGGACAAGCCGCTCGCGGGCAAGAAGATCCTCGTCGACGCGGGCAACGGCGCGGGCGGGTTCTATGTAGACCTCGTCTTAAAGCCGCTGGGCGCGGACACGACGGGCTCGCAGTTCCTCGATCCCGACGGCTCCTTCCCCAACCACATTCCCAACCCCGAGAACGAGACGGCGATGGGGTCCGTCTGCGCGGCGGTCGTCAAGAACAAGGCGGACTTCGGCATCATCTTCGATACCGACGTCGACCGCGCGGGCGCCGTCGCTCCCGACGGCGAGGAGATCAACCGAAACCGCCTCATCGCACTCATTTCCGCCATCCTCCTGCAGGAACAGCCGGGCGCGGTCATCGTCACCGACTCCGTCACGAGCGACGGTCTGGCGCAGTTCATTGCGGCGCATGGCGGCATCCACCGCCGCTTCAAGCGCGGCTACAAGAACGTCATCAACGAGGCAAAGCGCCTCAACGGGGAAGGCAGGAACTCCCCGCTCGCGATCGAGACGAGCGGTCACGCGGCGCTCAGGGAAAACTACTTCCTTGACGACGGCGCATACCTCGTCACCCGCCTTCTCATCGCGCTCGCGCAGTGCGCCAAGGAGGGCAAGGACTTAATGGCGCTCATTGCCGATCTGCCCGAGCCCGCAGAGGCAGCCGAAGTGCGCCTCGGCTTTATCCCGGGCTGCGACTTCAAGAACCTGGGCAAGGGGGTCATCGCCGACTTCACCGCGCACGCAGAGCAGACGCCCTACATGACGCTCGCGCCCGACAACTGCGAGGGCGTGCGCGTCAACTTCGATGTTTCGCACGGCAACGGATGGGCGCTCCTTCGCATGAGCCTGCACGAGCCCATCATGCCCATCAACGTGGAATCGGACAGCGCGGGCGGCAACGCAGTCATCATGCGCGAGCTCTACGAGTTCCTCTCCAAGTACCCCTTCCTCAACACGGACAACCTCAAAAAAAATATATGATATAGGAGAAACATTATCATGAACGTTCAACAGACCAGCATCAACGCCATCCGCATCCTCTCCGCGGAGGCGATCCAGAAGGCAAATTCGGGTCACCCGGGGCTTCCCATCGGGTCCGCGCCCATCGCGTACACGCTTTGGCAGAACTTCTTAAAATTCAACAACGCCGATCCCAAGTGGGACAATCGCGACCGCTTCGTCCTCTCCGCGGGACACGGCTCCATGCTCGACTACTCTCTCCTCTATCTGTACGGCTTCGGGCTGACCAAGGAAGACTTAATGAACTTCCGCCAGCTCGGCTCCAAGACGCCCGGACACCCCGAGTACGGCCACACGGTTGGCATCGAGACGACGACCGGCCCGCTCGGTCAGGGCATTGCGAACGCCGTCGGCATGGCGGTCGCAGAGGCGCACCTCGCGGCGGTGTTCAACCGCGAGGGCTTCCCCGTCGTCGATCACTACACCTATGCGCTGTGCGGCGACGGCTGCCTTGAGGAGGGCATCTCCTATGAAGCATGCTCGTTTGCAGGCACGCACGAGCTGGGCAAACTCATCCTGTTCTATGACGACAACGACATCACAATCGAGGGCGATACGGATATCACCTTCAAAGAGGACGTCGCGATGCGCTTCGAGGCGCAGCACTGGCAGGTGTTAAAGGTCGACCTCGTTGCACACCCCGACGACGTCGCGCTGCTCTCCAAGGCGATCGAGGAGGCGAAGGCGGAGAAGGTCAAGCCCACGATCATCATCTGCAAGACCAAGATCGGCTACGGCACGCCCCTGGAGGGCAGCCACAAGTGCCACGGCTCCCCTCTGGGCGCGGAGAACCTGCAAAAGACCAAGGACAACTTCGGCTGGACGTGGGCGCCCTTCGAGGTTCCCGACGAGGTGCTCGCACACACCGCCGAGGCAGGCAAGAAGGGCGCTGCCGAGGAAGAGGCGTGGAAGAAGATGTTTGCCGAATATGAGAAGGCATACCCCGAACTTGCCAAGGCATACAAGGCGGCGATGGCGGGCGAAATGGTCGACCTCACGAAGGTCGAGGACCTCATGAAGTGGGAGAAGCCCATGGCGACCCGTCAGACGTCCTCCGTCGTGCTCAACAAGATCGCCGCGCTCCTGCCTGACCTCATGGGCGGCTCGGCGGACCTTGCGCCCTCCAACCTCTCCGACATGAAGGACACGGACACCGTCCGGTACGGCAGCTTCTCCGCAAGCGACAAGAGCGGCAGAAACATGCACTTCGGCATCCGCGAGCACGCGATGGCGGCGATCACCAACGGCATGCAGCTGCACGGCGGACTGCGCTGCTACTGCGCGACCTTCTTCATCTTCTCCGACTACTGCAAGCATGCAATGCGCCTCTCCGCGCTCATGAACATCCCCGTCACCTATATCCTGACGCACGACTCCATCGGCGTCGGCGAGGACGGTCCCACCCATGAGCCCGTCGAACAGCTCATCGCGCTGCGCTCCATCCCCAACATGAAGGTGTACCGCCCCGCAGACGGCAAGGAGACGGCGGCGGCATGGATCTCCGCACTCACGGGCACGGCGCCCACGGCACTCGTCCTGACCAGACAGAACCTGCCCCAGTATGAGGGCAGCGGGCTCGTCGCGCTCAAGGGCGGCTATGTGCTCGAGGACTGCGAGGGCACGCCAGACGTCCTGCTCATTGCGAGCGGCTCGGAAGTCGAGCAGTGCGTCGGCGCCAAGGCAAAGCTTGCCGAGGAAGGCATCAGGGCGCGCGTTGTATCCATGCCCTGCATCGAGGAGTTCGAGAAGCAGAGCGCAGAGTACAAGGAGAGTGTCATCCCCTCCTCCGTCAAGGCGCGCGTCTGCGTCGAGGCGGGTTCACCCTACAGCTGGTACAAGTACGCGGGCGACAAGGGCGAGATCATCGGCATGTCCACGTTCGGCGCGAGCGGCCCCGCCGGCCAGCTCTTCAAGCTCTTCGGCTTCACGGTCGAGAACGTCGTCGAAAAGGCAAAACTTTCGATGAGCAAGTAAAGCACGAAGGCTCGGGCGCCCGCCCGAGCCTTTCTTTTAAGGAGTATCTATGAATCTATCCGATATCAAAGCTTTATACACCCACAGGCAGAGCTGCCGCGCCTTTGACGGCAGACCCCTGCCCGAAAGACTGCTCCAAGAGGTCTGCGAACTTGCCCTGCTCGCGCCCTCCGCCTGCAACGCGCAGCCCTGGCACCTGTACGCCGTAACGGGCGAAAAGGTCAGGGACGTCGCCGCCTGCGTACAGGGGCTGGGCATGAACAAGTTTGCAAATGATGCAGGCGCGTTCGTCGTCGTTACGGAGGGCAAGAGCAACTTGACGGCAAGACTCGGGGACAGGCTCAAGGATCAGAACTTCACCCCGGGCGACATCGGCATCATGACGGCGCACCTCGTCCTTGCGGCGGAGGCGGCGGGGCTCGCTTCCTGCATCCTCGGCTGGCGCAGCGAAAAAAAGCTGCGTCCCCTTCTCGGCCTGCCCGAAGAAGTGCGCATCCCCTACGTCGTCGCGCTCGGCTACGCGAAGGAGGGCGACCCTATCCGCCCCAAGAAGCGCAAGCCGACGGAAGAGACGCTCACCTTTCTTAAATAGCACGACGGGAAACAAATTTCTCTTTCCCCCTTGACTTTCCGCTTGGGAAGGCATATAATGAATGTACCTTAATTATCTAATCTGGGAGGATAGAAAAATGTTTTGTCCGAAATGCGGAAAGGACATCCGCGACGATTCCGTCGTCTGTCCCTACTGCGGCACACAGGTCGGTATGCCCGTTCAGCAGCAGCCGACCAAGAGCAACACGGTTGCGATCGTGGGATTTGTTTTTGCATTTCTCATCCCGCTCGTTGGGCTCATCTGCTCCATTATCGGCGTGAACAACGCCAAGAACTGCGGCGGCAGCGGCAAGGGACTGGCGATCGCGGGCATCATTGTCAGCATTGTCATGATGATCCTGTCTGCCATCTTTACCAGCATCATCATGGATGCGCTGATTGATGCCATGCAGCAGAACGGCCCCTATATTCAATGAACGACGTCATTATGATGCGCGCCCTTCGCGATACGCGAAGGGCGCACCATTTTTGTCCGGTGACGCAAGGGCGTCAGTCCTCCAGCCCTGCAAGATAGTCAATACTCACGCCGAAAAAGCGCGCCATGGCAATGAGTTTTGAGAGCGTCGGTTCGCACTTGCCCAGCTCCCACAGGCTGATGATGGACTTGCCGACATCCAACTCTTTTGCAAGCTGTACCTGCCCCAATCCTCTTTCCTGTCTTAATTCCCTTAATCGTTCCGAAAATACCTCTTTCATTCCTTTATTTCTCCCATAAAATTGGGAAAAATACTTGACTTCCCACTATAATGGGAATATAATAAAGTTAGCTTACAAAAAGGAGGAAGAGAGATGTTTTGCAAAAAGTGTGGAAAAGAGATCAGAGATGACGCAATCGTGTGCCCGTACTGCGGCGTACAGGTGGGGAACTTTTCAACGCCTACACCTAAGACCAACGTACTGGCGATTGTCGGGTTTATTTTTGCATTCCTGATGCCTATCGTCGGTCTGATCTGCTCCATCATCGGCAAAAGTAAAGTCGATGAATGCGGCGGAAACGGCAAAGGGCTTGCAACGGCGGGAATCGTTATCAGCATTATTACTATTGTGCTGTATGTGATCATCGTCATCGCAAGCGCAGCAGCTGCAGCATCTATTGTGAATGATGTAGTGAGCAGCTTATCTTAAAGCCTAAAAATGACGTCCGATCCTCTTCGGACGTCATTTTTTCAACAGCTTTTTCAAAGGAGAATAATTATGTTTTGCAAACATTGCGGAAAAGAGATCGATGACGAAGCCGTCATCTGCCCGAACTGCGGCGTTCAGATCGGAGACCTTTCGCCGCAAAAGAATACAACCAATATTTTAGCGATCATCGGATTTATTCTCGCATTTATCCTGCCCGTCGCAGGGCTTGCCTGCTCGATCATCGGAAAAAAGCAGGCGGAAACGTGCGGCGGCAACGGAAAGACTCTCGCGTCTGCGGGCATCGTCATCAGCATCGTGGAGATCGTGCTGCTTGTGCTTGCCGTCGTTTTCCTGCTTGCCTTTGCGTTTCTGGGCGTCTTCGCGGGGTTATCATTGTGGAGCTGACAACTGCATACAAAGAGGGCGTCCGCCTGACCGGACGCCCTCTTTGTATTATGTCTGCGGTTTTCCCTTTCTGTCGCGCGTGTTTTTGACCTGCTGTTCGTACCCGTACTGCGAGGGGTGATAATAGACATGCCCCTTCAGGGAGTCAGGCAGATACTGCTGCTCCACCCAGCCGCCGTAGTCGTGCGGAAAGAGATACTTTGCGCTTTCCTGCTTCATCTCGCGGCTGCCGAAGGAGGTATCGCGCAGATAGGAGGGCACGTTGTCGTCCCGGTTCTCGCGCGCATCCTTCTTGGCGGCGAGCATCGCGTTCTTGACGGAATAACTCTTCTCCGCCTCGCAGACATAGATGATCGCCTCGGAGAGCGGGATGAGCCCCTCGGGATAGCCCATGTTCTGAAAGGCGGTGAGCGCCGCCGTCGCGACGACAAGCGCCTGCGGATCCGCCATGCCGACGTCCTCCGCCGAATGCGCGAGAAGGCGGCGAAGCACCAGCATGGGATCGCACCCGCCCTCGATGAGCCGCATCGCATAGTAGAGCGCCGCGTCCGAATCGCTGCCGCGCAGCGACTTACAGAAGGCGGACAGGAGATCATAATATAAGTCCTCGTTATAGGAGAGCGCCTTGCGCTGGATGGACTGCTCGGCGTCCGAGAGGGTGACGTGGATGACGCCATCCGCCTGCGGGGGCGTCGTGAGCACGGCGAGCTCCAGGGCATTATAAGCTGTCCTTAAGTCCCCGCCCGCCGTCACGGCGATATGATCGAGCGCCGCGTCCTCCACCTCGGTCGCGTATGCGCCCAGTCCCTTGCGCTTATCGTGCAGGGCGCGCACGAGCGCGCCGCGGATCTCCTCCACGGTGAGCGCCTTGAACTCAAAGACGCGGCAGCGGGACACGATCGCGGGCGTCATCGAGGCGTACGGGTTCTCCGTTGTCGAGCCGATGAACACGATGGTGCCCTGCTCGATCGCGGGGAGCAGGGAGTCCGACTGCGTCTTGTTGAAGCGGTGGCACTCGTCCAGCATGAGGTAGGTGCGCCTGCCGAACATCTTCAGGTTGTCGCGCGCCTGATCGACCGCCTTTTTGACGTCCGCAACGCCTGCATTGACGGCGTTGAGCTTGATAAACGCCGCGTTGGTGCGCGCCGCAATGACGTTGGCGAGCGTCGTCTTGCCCGTGCCGGGCGGCCCCCAGAAGATGCAGCTGCCCAACCGATCGAGCGCGATGGCGCGCCGCAGAAGGCTGCCCTCCGCGACGAGGTGCTTTTGCCCCACGAACTCATCCATGGAGTTGGCTCGCATGCGCTCCGCGAGCGGCTTCGCTTTTTCTTCGTTATCGTTGAAATCAAACAGATCCATTATCTGATGAGCTCCCCGATCTTCTCCACGTTTGCCTTGCCCAGTTCGTACCCCTTTTCATAGGCAAAGTCAAGCTGTTTGACCTTGTACTGGTCCATATTCCCGAGTTCGGGCTCCAGCCAGAGGTCGATCGTGCGCATGCGCGACTTGCGCTTGCTGCCCGTGACGCGCGTATCGATGACGTCGATATAGCGCAAAAACGTTTCAATGAGATTGGAGGGACGCTCCTGGGAAATGGAGACGAGGTCGCCCAGCACGTCCACCGCGACGATGACCTCCGCGCCCATCTTTTTGAGTTCTCTGACGGGCACGCGCTCCAAAACGCCGCCGTCCACGAGGAACATGCCGTCCATCTCCGCGGGCGAGAATGCCCCGGGCACCGTGCTCGAAGCGAGCGCCGCGTCAATGACGCTCCCCTCTTTGAGTTCCACCGTCTTGCCCGAAATGAGATCGGTCGCGACGCAGGACAAGGGCGTCCTGAGATCGGAGAACTGTATGTCCCCGCCGAGGATCTCCTCCATGAGTTTGCGCGCCTTGTTGAGGCGCATCAGCCCGCTGGAGCGGATGGGATTGACGTTGAACGCCGCAATGCGCGAAAGTTTTAAGGAGAGCGCGACGTCGTGCAGCTGTTCCATGGGTACGCCCGCGCAGTAGCACGCGCCGACGATGGCGCCCATCGAACAGCCCGTCACGCAGTCAGCGCGGATGTCCGCTTCCTCGAGCGCATGTAAAAAACCGACGTGCGCCACACCGCGCGCGCCGCCTGCACCCAGCGCAATGCCCAACTTTTTGCTCATATTCTGTCCCTCCCTTTCGTATATTTTGGTGTGAAAACCCGTACTCTGACCGCGCTCTGTTCCGCGGTCGTCCTCCTGGCGTTTGTGCTCTTTCTCCTCTTTCCTGCCCGCTACCTGCAATGCGTGCGGGACGGCGTCTCGCTGTGGGCGGTGAGCGTCCTGCCCGCCGCACTCCCCTTTCTCTTTCTGACGGGACTGCTTGCGGGGACGCCCCTCTTTGCCCGCCTCGCGCGGCTGCTTGCGCCCTTTTTCCGCCTCTTCGGCGTCTCGGGCACGGGCGGCTGCTGCGCCTGCCTCTCCATGCTCTCAGGATATCCCGCGGGCGCACGGACGGTCGCGGACGCGTATGCGCGGGGCGCCATTTCCCAACATGAGATGCTTCGCGCCGCTGCGCTC
Organism: Candidatus Gallimonas intestinigallinarum; assembly: GCA_944338075.1. Lineage (GTDB taxonomy): Bacteria > Bacillota > Clostridia > Christensenellales > Borkfalkiaceae > Gallimonas > Gallimonas intestinigallinarum. The sequence goes on from CALVLM010000002.1 coordinate 70,213, forward strand.
GCCTCGACGAGCGGCCCCGCCTTTTTGGTGGGCGTCGCAGGTGCGGCGATGGCGAAAGATGCGGCAATCGGCTGGGCGATGCTCTGCGCCCACTTTGCGGGCATCCTGCTGCCCGTATTCCTCCTTGCGCGCTTTGCGCCGAGGGAGAGACGGACGGGGGCGATCGCGCTGCCGGGGACTTCCAATCTCCCGCAGACGCTCTCTACTTCCGTGCTCGCCGTGCTGACGGTGGGCGGCGCCGTCGCGCTCTTTTACTGCTTCGGTTGCATGCTCTCCGACCTTTTATCCCCCCTGCCCCTTACGGAGACGGCGGGCGGCTTCCTCGTCGGACTCCTGGAGATGACGTCTGGCTGTGCCCGGCTGCTCGCTGCGCCCACGGCGCTGCACGTTTCGCTTGCGACCTTCCTTGTCACCTTCGGCGGACTGTGCGTCCTGGTGCAGCAGTGGACCTTCCTTACAGGAACGGGCGTTCCGCTCGGGAAATTTTTGCTTGTCAAACTTGCGCAGGCGATCGTCGCCGCGCTGCTCGCCTATCCCCTCGCGCTGGGGTGCGGCGCGTCATAGACGCCCAGCACCTTGAACATTCTGCAATGGCTGCGCGCGCTGTCCAGCGCCGCATGGACGTGCGGATCGTTCATGTCGCCGTCGATCTCGATGAAGAAGCGGTACTCCCCCAGCACGTTGCGGATGGGACGGCTCTCGATGCGCGTTAAATTGATGCCGCGCTCGGAAAATCCCCTGAGGATAGCGAGCAGGCTCCCGGGACGATGCTCGCACACGGCGACAAAAAACACCGTATGTCCGTGATCGGGCAGTCCCTCTGCGCGGCGGCGGATGAGAAAGAACTGCGTGAAGTTATTCTTTTCGTTGGCGATGTTCTCCTCGGAGAGCACGACGCCCGCCTTTGCCACATGCGCGCCGACGATGCCCGCCGAGTGCCCGTCCAGCAGGGACAGGCTCTTTGCCGTGGAATCGGTGAAGATGCACTCTGCCTGCGGAAGGTGGGCGCTCAGAAACTCCGAGCACTGCCCGATCGCCTGCTCGTGCGAGTAGACGCGGCGGATCTCGGAGAGCTGCACCCCCTCCAGCATGGCGAGACGGTGATCGATCCTGATGAGCGTCTGTTGGGCGGCGCAGACGTCCTGCGTCTCCAACAGGTCGAGATTTTGCAGGACGCCCCCCTGAATGGAGTTTTCAATGGGAATGACGCCCGCGTCCGCCGCGCCGCCCGTCACCGCCGCAAAGACGGCGGGAAAGTTGGCGCACAGCATGATCTCCTTTTCCGGACACAGGCGGCGTGCGGCGAGTTCGGAATAGCTCCCCGCAGGCCCCAGACAGGCGACGACAGACATTATACCTTCTCCGCAATGTCGAGGATGAGCCGTTCGGTGTCCGTCCAGCCCAGGCACGGGTCGGTGATGGACTTGCCGAACACGATATCGTGCTGCTGGTTGCCCTCCTCCAGGAAGCTCTCGATCATGAAGCCCTTGACGATCTTCTTGAAGTCCTTATCATAGATACGGTTCTGAAGCACCTCTTCCACGATGCGGATCTGCTGATGAAAGCGCTTCTTGGAGTTGGAGTGGTTGGAGTCGATGATGACGGCGGGATTTTTCAGCTCGCCGTTTGAATTGGCATACCCCTCATGGACGCGCATGACCGTCTCATAGTGATAGTTGGGAATATCGTTGCCGTAGTTGTCCACTCTGCCGCGCAGGACGACGTGCGCGTAGGGATTGCCCTTGGTCGCGACCTGCCAGTTGTGGTACTTGAACACCTGCGGGCTCTGCGCCGCGAACACCGAATTGAGCGCGACGGGAATGCTGCCGCCCATGGGGTTCTTGATGCCGACGGGCAGCTCGATGCCGCTGGAGACCAGGCGGTGCATCTGATTTTCGCTGGAGCGCGCCCCGACGGCAATGTAGGTCAAGAGGTCCTCAACGTAGGCATAGTTCTCGGGATAGAGCATCTCGTCCGCGCCCGAAAGCCCCGATTCCTCGATGGCGTGAATGTGCAGATCGCGGATCGCGTAAATGCCTTTTAAGATATTCTCCTGCTTTTCAGGATCGGGCTGGGAGAACATTCCCTTGTACCCTACGCCCTTGGTGCGCGGCTTGTTGGTATAGATCCTGGGAATGAGCACGAGCCTGTCCTTGACGCGCTCGTTGAGCCTTCCCAGCCGTCTGACATACTCTAAAACGGGCTTGCTCTCGTGTGCGGAACAGGGCCCGACGATGACGAGGAGCTTGTCGCTCTCGCCCGTGATGACGGCTTTCGCGAGCCGGTCGCGCTCTTCCTTGATCGCCGCAAGGGATGCGGGCAGGGGTACCTCGGCGAGAATTTCTTCTGCGGAGGGGATTTCGATCTGTTTTTCAAACATGCTTCTTACCTTCTCTTTGTATGATTTCGTAGACCGCCTCCGGCACATACTCCCTGTACGGCTTTTGGAAGGCGATACAATTTTTGACCAATGTGGAACTGATATGCAGATGCTTCTGCTCGGCGGGGATATAGAGGGTGACGAGGTCCTCATCCAGATCGCGGCTGGCGTAGAAGTCGGCGTTTTCGTACTCGAAATCGACGGTATTGCGGATGCCGCGCACATAGAGGTTTGTCCCCTCGCGCTTCAACAGATCGACGATGACGCCCTCCCAGCGCACGACCCTGACGCGCGCATCACCCGCAAAGGTCGCGCGGATCATCTCCTCGCGCACCTCGGGCGGGAACATGCACTTTTTTTGCTTGTTCTCCGCCAGAGCGACGACGACCTCGTCAAAGATCTTGAGACTCTTTTTCACGGTGTCCTCGTGTCCCACGGTAAAGGGATCGAACGTCCCCGCAAACACGCACTTTTTCATGGCGCACTCCTTGTAAAAAAGGCGATCTTCGTCCTGCCGTACCTCCTCAGATCGCTGCGCTGCCAGCCCGCAGGCGCTTCTTCCTCGCGCTCGCTCTCCCAGATAACGATGCCGCCCGCCGCGAGCCGGTCATACTGCAATATGCGGGAGAGCACGTCCTCGCGGCAGTCCATCTGATAGGGCGGGTCGCAGAAGATGACATCAAATTTTCCGCGCACGCGCATGAGACATGCGGCATAGTCCGACTGCATGATGAGCCCCTCTTCCCGAAGGGCAGTAAGATTTTTTTGAAGCACGGCGAGGCTTTCGCGGGAGACATCGTTGAATACGACCTCTTTGGCGCCCCTGGACAGGCTCTCCAGCCCCAGGGCGCCGCTGCCGCAGAACAGATCGAGCACGCGCGCCCCGACGAGGCGGTCGCCGATGATCTGAAACAGGGACTCCTTGACGCGGTCGGCGGTCGGGCGGATGTCCATGCCGCGAAACTGCGAGAGTACTCTGCCGCGGTGTTTTCCTGCGATGATCCTCACTTCTTTTTCGCCTTGCCCGCCTCGGCGACGCGCTCGCTGCGCGCCTCCTCGTTTTGCTTGTTCTTCTTCTCCACCGCCGCGCCGACGATATAGGAAATGCCCGTGACAAGGATGGGCAGCAAGATCATGAGCATGCAGTAGCCGCCGCTGACGGCGGGATAATCCCCGCTCCAATCGGGAAACATCAGATTGCGCGCCCACTGGATGGGGAAGATCGCCCAGCCTGCGACCATGACGAGCGCCGTTTCCCCGCTCGCCCAAATATTATTAGCGGGAATAGCGGCAAAGATGCCCATGATAATAACGGGCACGCCGACATAGAAGCCGATCAAAAAGCCCTTCCACCAGCGGTACTCCTGCTCGGGCTTGTGATCGCCGCCCGACTGAATGCCGAAGATGGCATTGCGGTGGTGGATGCAGCCGGTGAGGTAGGAGTCATACTGCTTTTGTCCTGCAAGATAGCCCATGGGCGCATTGAGCGCCGCGCCGAGCAGGATGCAGGCGGCGCCGATGACGACTTCGTAGACCTCCGTCTCATCTGAGAGCGCCTGAAATGCGAGCGCGATGAGGCTGCAAAAGAGGTACATCATGAAGGGCGTGACTGCCCGCAGCGCGCACTCCTTCTGGATCCGCCAGAACAGTCGCCACTTGGTGGTCGGCTTCCTGGGTTTTTCTTTCTTCGGAAGTTCGTTTAACATAGTTCCTCCATGGGCAAAGCCCGTTTCTCATTATACCCCGTATCCGGGGTGCGTGTCAAGTGCCGGGACGAAAAATGCCCTCTTCTGTGACCACGGCATGCAGCGGGACGTCCCATTCCTCGTGCGGGAGCCTGTCCGCCCGCTGCGCGCAGTAGGCAAGCCCGACGCGCAGCGTCTCGGGGCGGCGGGCAAAGTAGGCGTCATAGAACCCTCCGCCGTAGCCCAGACGATACCCCTCATCGTCAAAAGCCAGAAGGGGCGTGAGCGCCACGTCACAGGGCGTGTCCTCGCCGCCTTCAGGCGCGGGGATGCCGAATGCGCCGCGCACCAACTTTGCATAGGGCACGGCGAGCATCCTGCCCGCCTCGATGCGCGGCACGCAGACCTCTTTCCCCGCCTCCAGCAGCGCTGCGATGAGCCTGTCCGTCGCGACCTCGCTGCGCACGGAGATGTAGACAAAGAAGCGCTGCGCCGCGCGGTAACGCTCGAGCACGGTGCGGGCGATCGCCTCGTCATGCGAAATGCAATGTGCCGCCTCGCGGCGCGCCGCGTACGTCTCCCGCAGCCGACGCTTATCGTTCATACACCCTCCTTACGCCCCGTCCGATGCGGACGAGCACCTCGTACGCCGTCGTATCGTACTGCGCGGCATACGCCGCCGCATCGTCCATGACGCACACCCGCGCGCCCACCTTCGCCGCTCCCTGCCGCACGCAGGCGTCCATGCACAGCGCGCCCACGGAGCCCAATCCCCTCTTTCGGAAAAAGCCGTCGCCGTACCCCACGCCCAGCGTGTGAAAGGCACCGCTTCCCGCGGGCGCATGCGCGTATCCCGCGCCGCCGCCGAAAGGTGCGCCCGAGGACAGGACGTCGGCATATACCTTCATGACGGGCGTCAGCGGGCAGGAAAAGCCCGCGGGCGCATAGCCGTACAGCCCGATGCCCGGGCGCACCGCGTCAAAGGGCGCGTCCTCCGCGAGGATGCCGCCCGTCGCGCTCAGGTGGCGGGTGGCTTCGGGGAAGAAGCGCCGCACCTCCTCCGCACAGGCGGAAAACGTCGCGATCTGCGCGGTACGTATCCCGATATCTGCGGCATCGTACAGGTGAGAGAACACGCCCTCGACGGAAAGCTTGCGCCGCTGCGCGAGGCGGCAGGCGGCACGCAGCTCGCGCGGGTGGAAGCCGTAGCGGTTCATGCCCGTATTGACGGCGAGATGCACGCGCCCCCTGCACAGACCAAGTGTCCGAAAGGACCCCGCCGCTTCCACAAGCCCGTACGCCTCTGCCCGCAGCGCATCCTTCGGGCAGGAGGGCGGCGTCAGGACGAGGATGTCCCGTAAGATGCCCGCGACCCTCAGCCGCGCGCCCTCGTCCGCCGTCGCGACGGCAAACATAGATGCTTCCCGTTCCAGCGCGTGCGCGACGTGCTCCGCGCCGTGTCCGTAGCCGTCGTCCTTGACGACGGCGATAAGCGGCACGCCCGCAAGCGAAGAAAGCGTGCGGCAATTGTGCAAAAGGGCGGGAAGGGAGATGACTGCGGTGGGATCCTGCATACTCTCATCGTATGCGAAAAAGCCCGAACCCGTCACACCCTGCCCGTCCGAAGCGCCAAAGCAGCGCAGCTGTTAACCTTCCTTATAGACGAACCTGCGGCAGTTCTCGCATTCGACGACATTACCGCCCGCGAGCTTTCCCTGCTGGGCGAGCGGGAAGTCCATGCCGCACACGCACCGATCGCCCGAGAGCGGCACGATGATGGGAAAGATCTTCTCCCTGCGCTTTTGCTGATACTTCTTGAGCGTATCGGCGGGGAGCTTTTTGGCGATGACGGCGAGCTGCGCGTTGATCTTTTTGACCTCGTCCGCGTGCTCCGCCTTGAGCGCATCGTACTTTTCCTTGTACTCCTTGTACTGCTTCTGCATGAGCGCGCCCTGCTTTTTGAAGCGCTCATACTCCTCGGCAGTCGCGGTGATGTCGGCGGTGAGTTTCTGCATCTCCGCCTTGAGCCCGCGCAGCCGATCCAAAAGCGCCTGGGCATTCTTCTTGTAGAAGGAGACGTCGCCGCCCTCGTCCACCATCTCGTCGAGGTCGGCGTATTCGGCGATCTGCTTGCCGATCTCCTCCGCGCGGCGAATAAGATCGTCCCGGAGGCGCTTTAGATCCTGTGCGCGCTTATCCTGCGTTTCGAACTTCTCGCGCGCGGACTCCATGAACTTTTTCGCCTGCATAAACTTTTTGCGGACGTCGCTCGAAGCAATGCCCTGCTCGATCTCGCGCAGGCGCGCATCCACCTTCTGATATTCCAGCAAATCCTGTAAAACCGACATGATATCCTCCTTACAACAGGCGCTCGTCCGTGAACACCGTCACGGGCAGTCCTTTCAATTTATTTTTGAGGTTTTCCGCAAAGCGGACAAAGCCATAATTTTCCGCAGCATAGTGGGTGAGCAGGACGACGTTGACGCCATGCTCGACGAGCGCCGCGATATGATGGTGCTTGGCGTCGGACGAGACGAACGTGTCCGCGCCCTCTGCAAGGGCAAAGGCGACCGTCTCGTCGTCCATGCCCGCGCCGCAAAAGCTTGCGACCTTTTTGACGGGACGCGTGCCGTACACGACGACGCGCTCCGTCTGAAAGCGCGCCTTGACGCGCGCAACAAAGCTGTCAAGCGACTCCTCATGAACGGCAAACGCCTTGCCGTAACTGCCGTCCGTCAGAATGTGCATGCTCCTGCCGCTGATGCCGCCAAGACCGAGCATGAGCTCCTCATCGATGCCGCCCGCGGCGGAATCGAGGTTGAGGTGCGCGGAGATGACGCTGATCCCCGCCTGCGCGCAGGCGAGCACCGCGCTGTCCTGCTTCAGCGAAGAAACGGGCTGATAGATGGCGGGATGATGGGTGACGATGACGTTCGCCCCCGCCTTTTTTGCCTCCTCCACGGCACGCATGGAGAGATCGAGCGAGCACAAAATGCCCCTGACCTCGCCGCCGCAGTCCACAATCACGCCGCTGTTATCGTAAAATTTATATGTATCGCAGTACTCCTTGCTCAGCGCAAAGGGCGCGAGCGCGTCGATCTGCTCATAGACATTCTTCAATTGCATCCGAAATTGCCTCCAGTTCGTGAAGTTTCTCCCGCAGCGCCTCGCGCTGCTCGCCCCGGACGCCCGCTGCGAGCGCTTCCCGCAGGACGTCCGCATCCTTTCTCACCTTGCGCAAAAAAGCTGCGGACGGCGCTTTCAGATTGTCCCGTCCGTAGCGGTATTCGAAGTCGGAATATGCATCTCCGCCCGCGGCGCTTCCCACGATGAGATCGTAGAACTTGCCGTCCTCGAAGGTGAAATCCTCCTCAATGTGCGCGCCGCGCGCAAGCAGATGGCGGCGCACCTTCTCCACGTTGTGCATGGGCTGCAATATAAAGCGCTCCGGAAGGGGTGCGCGCGATAAAATGCGCACGATCTCCTCCCCGCCCATGCCCGCAATGAGCACGCAGTCCGCGTCCTGTACGCCGTCCAGCCCGTCAGCGCAGACGGGTACGCACCGCCCCGCCGCGATCTCGGCCGCAAGCAGCGTCTCCGCCTTTTTCAGGCACGCCGCGCTGATATCGCTCACATACGCCCGCTCGCACAGCCCCTTTTCAAGGACGTACGCCGTGCAGTAGCCGTGGTCGCAGCCGATATCGGCAAAGACGCGGCAGGCGGGAATATGGGCGCAGATAAGGGAGAGGCGGTCCATCAGTTGAGGAAGTCCTTGAGCTTCTTGCTGCGGCTGGGGTGGCGCAGCTTTCGCAGCGCCTTCGCCTCGATCTGGCGGATGCGCTCACGGGTGACGTTGAACTCCCTGCCCACCTCTTCGAGCGTGCGGGGCTTGCCGTCATCGATGCCGTAGCGCAGGCGCAGCACCTTCTCCTCGCGCGGGGTGAGGGTGTCGAGCACACCTAAAAGCTGCTCCTTAAGCATGATGAATGCGACGGAGTCGCCTGGCGTCTGCGTCTTGTCGTCCTCGATGAAGTCGCCAAGATGAGAGTCCTCCTCCTCGCCGATGGGCGTCTCCAGCGAGACGGGATCCTGCGCGATCTTCTGGATCTCGCGCACCTTCGCCACATCCACGCCCATCGCCTCCGCGATCTCCTCGGGCGTGGGCTCCCTGCCGTTCTCCTGCAGGAGCATGCGCGAGACGCGCGTGAGCTTGTTGATGGTCTCCACCATGTGCACGGGGATGCGGATGGTGCGCGCCTGGTCGGCAATGGCGCGGGTAATGGACTGACGGATCCACCACGTCGCATAGGTGGAGAACTTGAAGCCCTTCTGATAGTCGAACTTTTCCACCGCCTTCATGAGCCCTAAGTTGCCCTCCTGAATGAGGTCGAGAAAGAGCATGCCGCGCCCGACGTAGCGCTTTGCAATGGAGACGACGAGCCTTAAGTTCGCCTCTGAGAGGCGGCGCTTCGCCTCCTCGTCCCCGTCCTGCATCTTGCGGGCAAGTTCGATCTCCTCGTCGCTGGAGAGAAGGGGCACTCTGCCGATGTCCTTCAGGTACATCTTGACAGGGTCGTCCAGTCCGATATCGGAGAGCGCCTGTTCAAAGAGCTCCTTGTCGCGCTCGTCCTCGTCGAAGATGCTCACCCCCATCTCGGGCAGCGCCTTATAGACCTGCTCGATCTGCTGGGGCGAAAGATCGTATTTTTCCAGCACGTCGCAGAGCGCGTTGGTCGAAATGCTGCCCTTCATCTTGTAGTCGGAAGCGATCTCGTTGATGAGATCGTTGAGCTTTTCTTCGGTTACGTTCATACCATTCCTCCTGCCGTCAGGCTTTTCAGTTTCTTTGTGTATTCGTCAATGCGGGTGAGAATTTCCCGCTTTTCCTGCATGGTCTGCGCCTTTTCGTAGTCCGTACGCAGCTTTGCAACCTTGCTGATGAGCGGGCGGCGCAGAAGCAGCGCGACGCTGTCCGCAAAATACCGCTCGGCCGCCGCCGAATCGAGGTTGTCGCCGTAGTCCAGATCGAGGATCTCGGCGAGCTCGCCGTCCGCGGGCATTAAATCAAAGATGCCGCTCGCGCGCACGCTGCCCGACGCGCGCTCCTTGGTGACGTACGCCGCCACCGTGCGGTGCGTGGGGTCGGCAAATTCAAACTGCATGAGATCGCACTTCTGCGCATACGGCTTGCCGAGCAGCGCCGCCGCCAGCACAAAGCGCGCCGCCTTGCGCTCCGCGTCCGCGTCGTCCTCCTGCCGCACGGGAGGTGCCTCCTCCGTGCGCGCGAGCGTCGGCGCACTCTCAAAGTCGCGCTGCAGGGTGTTGAGGGTCACGCCCGTCTCCTGTGCGACGCGCCGCAGAAGCTCTTCGCGCTCGGTCGCGCTCTCCGCCTCGCGCAGGATGGAGAGCGCCTCGACGACATACTCGCGCCGCTCCTCCGTTCTTTCCAGGTCGTACTTGCGCTTGGCGGCGAACAGGCGGAAGTCGATGAGCGGCATCGCCGCATCCAGGCACGCCTGGTACCCTTCCGCGCCCCTCTGGCGAATGACGTCGTCGGGGTCTAAGCCCTCGGGCATGGGCACGACGCGCACCTTCAGCCCCTCCTGCTTTAAGATCTCCAGTCCTCTCAGGTTCGCCTTCTGCCCGGCGAAGTCGCCGTCGTAGCTGATGAGGATGTTCTCCGTGTACCGCTTTGCAAGGCGCGCCTGCTCCTTCGTGAGCGACGTTCCCATGCTCGCGACGACGCAGTGAAATCCCGCTTCGTAGAGGGAGATGGCGTCCATATACCCCTCCACGATGATGAGGGAACCGATCGCCGCCGCCCGCTTCTCCTTTTTGACGAGGTTGACGTTGTAGAGCGTCTTGCTCTTGTTAAAGAGCATGGTCTCGCGCGTGTTCTTGTATTTGGCGCGGTCGGACTTTTGCAGCAGCCGCCCGCCGAACGCGACGACCTCGTCCATGTGGTTGATGATGGGAATGATCAGCCGCCCGCCCTCGGCGTCGATGAGTTTTCCCTCGTCCGTGCGGGCGCACGCGCCGCTGTCCACAAGTTCCTCGGCGGTATAGCCCTGCGCCAGCAGGTGGGAGGGAAGGGACACATAGTCGAGCGACGCACCAAGCCCGAACTTCCGCGCCGTCGAGGGCGAGATGCCCCGCTTCTGCAGGTAGGAAAGGTGCGCGTCCGCCCGTCCCGAATAGAGGTTGCCGAGGTAGAAGCGGGCGGCGTCCTTCATGAGTGCGGACAGCCTGTCCCTCTTTTTCTTCTTTGCCGCCGCCTCCTCGGCAGTGCGGTCGTCGTAGGCGGGAACTTCGAGGTGGGCGCGCGCAGCCAGGATCTGCACCGCCTGCATGAAGTCCACGTTTTCGTAGTTCTTGATAAATCCGATGACGTCTCCCGACGCCCCGCAACCGAAGCAGTGATAGAACCTGTCTGCGGCGTTGACGGAAAAGGAGGGCGTCTTTTCGTGATGAAAGGGGCAGCACGCCCAATAGTTATAGCCACGGCGCTCCAATTTTATATAGCTTCCGATGACTTCCACAATGTCGTTTTTTTCCTTCAGGACGCGGATGAAGTCTGTAAAGTTGTCCTTATTCATGCGCTCCCCTCACTTATACACTCCCCTCCCGCGGGACAAACAGCTTTTTGAAGACATTGATCGCGTAGCGGTCGGTCATGGAGGAGAGATAGTCGCACACAGCGCGCGGGATATCGCTTTGCGCCGTCTCCCGATAGAGTACGGGCAATTCCTCGGGACGCTCGGAAAAGTAGGCAAACAGCGCGCGCAGCATCCGTTCGGCGCTCTCCTGAATGAGCGTGTTCGCATGCTCGTAGACGTGCTCGAACATGAATGTCCTGAGATCTTCGAGCGCCTTGCCCTTCTCCTCCGACATTCTGACGTACGGCTTGCCGACGGACGTCTCGTAGATATCCAGCACGCAGGTATTGATGCGCGCCGAGGTATCCCGCCCGAAGATGCGCACGCTCTCCTCGGGCAATTCGTCCTCGGTGATGATGCCCGCGCGGATGGCGTCCTCGATGTCGTGATTTATGTAGGCGATGCGGTCGGCAAGAGAGACCGCCTCCCCCTCCGGCGTCGCGGGGTGCCCCTTCTTGGTGTGGTTGAGGATGCCGTCGCGCACTTCAAAGGTGAGATTGAGACCCTTCCCGTCCTTTTCCAGCACGTCCACGACGCGCAGCGACTGTTCGCTGTGCCGGAACCCCGCGGGATTGAGCGCGGCGAGCACCCGTTCGCCGACGTGTCCGAAGGGCGTATGCCCCAGATCGTGCCCTAGGGCGATGGCCTCGGCGAGGTCCTCGTTGAGGGAGAGACAGCGCGCAACCGAGCGGGCAATCTGCGAGACGTCCAGCGTGTGCGTCAGGCGGGACATGTAGTGATCGCCGTCGGGCGCAAAAAAGACCTGCGTCTTATTTTTAAGACGCAAGAACGCCTTGGAATAGATAATGCGGTCCCTGTCCCGCTGGAAGTCGGTGCGCATGGGGCAGGCAGGCTCTTCTTTAAGCCGCCCCTTGCTCTCGTACGACTTCGTCGCATATGGGGACAGGAACGCGCGTTCCTTTTCGTAAGTCTTTTCCTTCATCGATTGTAATTTCGCGGACGCGGGCAAAAATCCTTGTTTTTTGCGCAAAATTTTTGAAAATTTTATACGCAAAATCCGCCGTCGACGCCCAGCACCTGCCCGGTGATATACTTCGCGCGCGATAAAAAGAGCACCGCTTCGGCGACCTCCTCGGGCGTGCCGAACCGCTCCATGGGGATCTCCGCCTCGAGGGCGCGCCGCTCCTCGCCGCTTAATCTCGCGTTCATCGCGGTATCGATGACGCCGGGCGCGACGCAGTTGACGGTGATGCCCGCGGGCGCAAGCTCTTTTGCCGTCGCCTTGGTAAAGGCGATGACGGCGCCCTTGGACGCGGAATACGCGCTCTCGCAGCTGCCGCCCGTCACCCCCCAGACGGAGGAAATGTTGACGATCGCACCGCCCTTTCCGAGCATCTTTTTGACGGCGTACCTGGTGGCGAGGAACACCCCGCCCGCATTGACGCGCATGACGCGCTCCCAGTCGGACATTGAGGTATCCTGCACCTGCGCATAAAAATCAATGCCCGCGTTGTTGACGAGCACGTCAAGGGAGGGAAGCCGCTCGAAGAGCTGCGCCATCGCCCCCTCGTCCGCCGCGTCGGCGCGGACAAACTCTGCTTCGGGAAGCATCTTGCTTGCCGCGCGGGCGGCGGCCATATCCGAAGCGTACGTCGCCGTCACCTGATAGCCCATGCGGCAAAAAAGGCGGCAGCAGGCAAGCCCGATGCCGCGCGTCCCGCCCGTGACGAGCGCCCTCATACCTTGACGACGGCGTCCGGGCCGAGAATGGCGACGATCTCGTCCGCAACTTCCTCGACGCTCTTTCCGTCTGTATCGATGATGTGATCGGCGACGTGCTCATAGACGGGCGTGCGCTCGGATAAAAGCTTGCCCAGCGTCTCGGCAGTCTTGCCGGTGTTCTTGAGAAGAGGACGCGTCTCGTCCGCCCGCACGCGCTTCAAGAGCGTTTCAAAGCTGGCGCGCAGAAAGAAGATCTGACCGTTCTTTTTGAGCATCTCGCTGTTCTCTGGCTTTAGTACCAGCCCGCCGCCCGTGGAGATGACCAGGTTGTCCCGCTCGGAGAGCTCGCGCACGATCTCCGTCTCCAGCGAGCGGAAGTGCGCCTCGCCGTAGAACTCGAAGATGTCCGAGATCCTGCCGTGGCGGTCGGTGATGACCACGTCGGTATCATACCACATTCTGCCCGTCAGCTCGGCGATCCTGACGCCGACGCTGGATTTGCCTACCCCCATCATGCCGCACAGTACGATATTCATAACAAAAAGCTCTCCAATGCCAGAATGTAGCTGTTTTTGCCGAAGCCGAGGACCTCGCCCCTGCACACGGGCGTTAAGACAGAGTTGCGGCGGAATTCCTCGCGCGCGTGGACGTTGCTCATATGTACCTCGACGACGGGCACGGAGACGGACGCGATCGCATCGCGGATGGCGTAGGAGTAGTGCGTGAACGCCCCTGCGTTGAGGATGATGCCGTCGTACTTGCCCTCCGAGCTCTGAATGGCGGTACAGATCTCGCCCTCCAGATTGTTCTGGAAGAACTTGACCGTGACGCCGCGCTGCTGCGCGTATGCGGCGATCTCGTCGTTGATCTCCCGCAGCGTCTGCGTGCCGTACACGCCCTTTTCGCGGCGGCCCGTCATATTGAGATTGACGCCGTTGACCACGAGAATGTTCATACCTTTCCTCCCTGATACCCGATATAGTACCCCTTCGCCTCGGCGGCGTCGGGCGTTCTTCCGAGATAGATGCAGTCGGCGTAGTACGCCTGATAGAAGAGCATCGAAGCGCCGTTGACCGTCTTTTTGCCGAGTTCCGCGGCGATGCGCAAAAATTCCGACTGCGCGGGAACATAGATGAGATCGACCGCCGTATCGCAAAGCGAGAGCAGCTCCCTGCCGACGGGGACCTCCCCCGCCGCCGTGCGCACCGAGGGCGTCATGCCCACGGTATTGTGCATGCCGATGCCCGTGCAGTTGAAGATGATATCGTACGGCTTTGCCTCCACTTCCGAAAGAGGCGTGAACCCGCCGAACTCCTCGTATACGGCCTTGAGGCGCGCTGTATCCCGCTCATAGGCGGAGACAAGAGCGCCGCGTTCCATGAGCTTTTTCAAGCAGCTCCTGCCCGCGCCGCCCGTACCGAGCACCAGAACGGACTTGCCCGAAACATTCACGCCCGCGTTCTCGAGCATGAGCATGAACCCCAGCCCGTCCGTATTGAAGCCGCGCCGCTCCTTGGAAAGTACGGTATTGACCGCGCCGAAGGACTTCGCGTCCCCTTCGATCGACTTCAAGTAGGGCATGATATCCCCCTTGAAGGGGATGGTGACGTTGAAGGCGTCGTATGTTTCAAACAGCGTCTCCGCGCGCGCGGAAAACTCCGCGGGCGGGATGCTGACCGCCTCATACGAGCAGGCAGCGCCCATTTTGTGTAAGAGAAAGGTGTGCATCGCAGGGCTTTCAGACTGCGAGACGTCCTTGCCGATGACGCAAAGTTTTAACATAATTTCCTCCCGATCTCCTGAAGCTCCGCGCAGTACTGCTCGCCGGAGAGCTCCAGCAGCTGATAGTTTCCCTTGGCGACGGGCACGGTCATGACGACGCTGCCCTTGCCCGTGTTCTTTTTATCCAGAAGCGCAAAGCGCGCCGCCTCTTCTGCGTCGGGAAGCGCGGGCATACCGCCCAGCACCGCAAGGCAGAGGGACTGCAACGCATCAAGATACGCCGCGTCCCCGCCCGCGTGTCTTTTTGCAAGCTCCGCTTCGAACATGGTGCCGACAAGCACGTATTCCCCGTGCGAGAGCTTGCCGTCCAGCAGTTCGAACGCGTGCGCCGTGGTATGCCCGAGGTTGAGGCACTTCCGAAGGCCCTTCTCGGTCGCGTCCGCGCGCACGACGCGCGCCTTGAACGCAATGTTGGCAGGCACGATCTCGGCGAGGAAGGTAAGATCAAAGAGCCGATCGCGGTTTGCCTGCAAGGTATCGTAGATCTCGCCGTCCAGCGCGCCGTGCTTGACGATCTCACCCAGCCCGCACCTGATCTCGCGGAGCGGGAGAGTCGCAAAGAAGGCGGGATCGGCAAAGACATGTTTGGGCTGGAAAAACGCGCCCACGAGGTTTTTCACCCCCATGAAGTCCACGGCTGTCTTGCCGCCGACGGAGGAATCGACCTGGGAAAGAAGCGTCGTCGGCACCTGAATGCAGGCGATGCCGCGCATATAGAGGGAGGCGGCGAGTCCGCCGATGTCCCCCACGACGCCGCCGCCCAGACACACAAGGCAGGCGTTGCGGTGCAGTCCCGCCCCCGCCATGGCGGCGAGGAGCGAAAAAAGCGTCTCGGGCGTCTTGTGCTCCTCGCCCGCGGGCATCGCGTGCACTGGCACGTCCCCGAGCGCGGCACGCACCTTCTTTCCGTACAGCGCCCAGACCCTCTCATCCGTAAAGACAAACGCCTCTTGATAGGCGGAGAGCGCCTCCGGAAGCGCGCGCTGCAAGACGTTCTTACGGCAGGTGACGCGGCTTATTTCCTTCTTTTCCGTGTGAATGACGACGGTCTTCATCGGGGCAGCCTCTCGTAGCGCTCTTTGACCTCAGCGAGGTTGTCCCCGCCCAGCCGCTCTAAAACGACCTTGCAGAGCTCGGTGCACAGCACGCTCTCCGCAATGACCGTGAACGCCTTGATGGAGCAGACGTCGCTGCGCTCGGTCGCCGCGCGGACCGCCTCGTGCGAGACATAGTCCACGGTGTTCAGCCCGCGCATCAGCGTGGGAATGGGCTTTTTGGCGAGGCGGATGACCAGCTCCTCGCCGTTGCTCATGCCGCCCTCGACGCCTCCCGCGCGGTTGGTCTTTCGGTAGTAACCCCGTTCTTCATCGTAGTAAATTTCGTCATGGACGGCGCTGCCGCGGCGCACCGCTGCGCCGAAGCCCATGCCGAACTCCACGCCCTTGACCGCCTGCACCGCCATGAGCGCGCCCGCAAGACTGCCGTCCAGCTTCTGCGCCGAGGTCATGCAGCTGCCGAAGCCGCACTTCAAGCCCCTGACACGCAGCTCTGCGATGCCGCCGCAGGTGTCGCCCGTGTCCTTGCACGCGTCAATGACCGCCATCGCCCGCGCCTGAACATCCTTGTCCATCATGTAAAGCTCATCCAGCCTGCCCGCGAGTTCGTCAAAGGAGTACTCTTTCTCGTCCGTCACGCCGCCCGCCGAGCGGACATAGCCGATGACCTCGACCCCGAGCTCGCGCAGCAGCTGGCGGCAGATGGTGCCCGCTGCGACGCGCACGGCGGTCTCGCGCGCCGACGCGCGCTCCAGGATGTTCCTTGCGTCCGTGCCGCCGTACTTTTTCAGCCCTGTCAGGTCAGCGTGCCCCGGGCGCACCTTGGTGAGCGTGCGGCGGGACACGTCGCACCCCTCCGGCGCCATGTAGTCCTTCCAGTTGGCGTAGTCGCGGTTCCAGACGGCGAGCGTCACGGGACTTCCGAGCGTTTTTAAATCGCGCACGCCCGAGAGGATCTCCGCCTCGTCGCGCTCGATCTTCTGGCGCGCGCCCCGCCCGTACCCCGTCTGACGCAGGGCGAGGTATTCGTTGATCTCCGCAAGATCGAGCGTCAAGCCCGAGGGCAGCCCCTCGATGATGCAAAACAGCCCCTTTCCGTGCGATTCTCCGGCAGTCGTAATGTTCATGTTGTCCTCCGTCATGCGTAAGTCAAGGTATATCTTCCGTCGCGGATGGCGAGCATGATGTTGCCCAGTTCGTCCGTGCGGTAAATTTGTGTGCCAAGCGCCGCGAGCCGCGCCATCGTCGCGCCCGCGGGATGATGATAGCCGTTCCCCGCGCCGCAGGAGACGATCGCCGCCACGGGCGAGAGGAAGGAGAGCCACTGCGCGGACGATGCGCCCGCCGAGCCGTGGTGCGACACCTTGAGAAAGTGCGTCTCGTCAAGGCGCACGCGGTACGCACCGCTGTCCAGGAGATCCTCTGCAAGCGTCAGTTCGGATAAAATATGCTCCTCGCGCGCTGCGTCCGCATCGGCAGCGAGCAGGAGATTGATGCCCTGATAGCTCACATAGAGCATGGTCGAGGCGGCATTGGCGTCCGTCTCGTCCACGGCGTGCGGCGAAATGCACACCGCGTATGCGCCCGAGGCGTCCCCGATGACGTCATAGCGGGTGAGCGTCTGCGCCTTGCAGCCCTCCCCTTCGATCGCCGTGAGCAGGCGCTGATAGGCGGACGTCGGCGAAGAGAGCACGGGCAGATAGAATGTATCCGCCTGAAAGACGCGCAGAAGTTCGGAAAAGCCGCCGTAGTGGTCGATATCGGCATGCGTCGCGAGCAGCGACAAAGAGCGCACGTCCAGCCCCTTGATATAGGAGACGATCGCGTTATTTGCCTCAAACGAACCGTCGCCCGCGTCCACGACGAGCACATCCCCGCCCGGGAACTCCACGATCGTGCAGTCCCCCTGTCCGACGGAGAGAAAGTGCACGCGCATCTCCCCTTCTTCGCGTGCGTCGATCTGCGCCGCCGGAAGCAAAGAGCGATAGGGAACAATGCAGAACAGCAGCGCGACGGCGAGCGCCACAAGGCACACGAGCACTGTGCGCAGCAGGCGCATGATGCGCCGCCGCTTTCTCGCCTCGCTCCGCGCGCTCATCGCTTTGACCGCCGCGCCTTCTTTTGTGCGTCGGCAATCGCCGCGCGGATCTCCTCCATGCGCGCCTTTGCCTCCCGGTAGCCGATCTCAAACATGGCGTCGGCGGCGGCACGGTCGATGCTCGTGGCGCGGAAGTCGTAGAGATTGGGACGCAGCATGACGTCGGCGGCGCGATAGCCGCGCGTCTTGGCATCCTCCAGCGTTCTGACGGGCGTGATCGCCCCGACAAAGGAGCCGACCCAGCGTTCGACGCGCCCCTTCTCCGATTCCTGCCGCGTATATGCCGAGAGGTCGATGCCGACAACCACCTCCGCGCCCATTTCCCGGCATACGTCCGCGGGAATGGCGTTGGAAAAGGCGCCGTCGTAGAGCTTTTTGTCCCCCCAGTCCACGCCGCGGAAAAAGGGCGGGATGGCGGAGGATGCCGTCAGCGCGCGGGCGATTTTCCCTTCCCTTAACACAACGCTCTCGTTGGTCGCGCCGTCCGTCGCGCAGCAGGCAAAGGGCAGCGCGAGCGAGGAGATGTCCCCCTCGAGGTACTGTTCTAAAAACGCCTCGATGGGAGCAAGGTCGGAAAACGGGCGCAGATTTTTGGCGAATGCGCCCCTGTCCACGCTGTCCACAACGCTGACCATGTCCGCCCAGGAGTACCCCTTGGCGAGCAGCGCGCCGACGATGGAACCGATGCTCGTACCCGTGACGACGGAAAAGGTCAGCCTCTCCTCCGCGAACGCCTTGAGCGCGCCGAGATGCGCCATGCCCTTCGCCCCGCCGGAGCCGAGCGCAAGTCCGAGGACGACGGGCGGCTTTTTGCGCGCAAACACTTCGCGCAATTTGTCCCAGAATGCCATGCCCGCCTCCTTTCCATGGTTATACAGTACTATTGTACACTCTTTTGGAAAAAAAGTAAACCGCTTTGTGCGTTTTTCCCGCATTTCCGCGCATATTCTCAGTTGTAAAAGCATTGTAAATGTGCGTTTTTCCCCTGCATGTCGTTGACAAACGGGGCAAGTCGTGATAGAGTAGAACTAATCAAACCTGGGAGATGACTTCATGCAAATCAACGAACGCAACCGCAAAATCATCCTCGTTGCCGTCTGGGCGGAACTCATCGCGCTGGACGCCGCGGGACTTATCTGGTGTATCGTGCGCCTGAACACGGGCACACTCAGCCAGGGCAACTTTTCCTACAGCCTGCTGCACTTTTTTGTCAGCTTTGCCTCGATTTCGGGCATCCTTCTTGCAGAGTGGGTGCTGCGTTTCCGCGCGGGCATGCCCCTCGTCATCTGCTGCATGCTGTTCGGGTTCTTCGGGAACACCGTCTCCAACGTCTGGCGCATGTACGACTTCTTCCCCGCATGGGACATGGTGCTGCACTCCCTCTCCGGCGTACTCTTTGCCGCCGTGGGGCTGGGACTTGGCTCGCTGGTCACCTACAACCAGCCCGAGGGAAAGTTAAAGGTCGTGGCGGTCGTCGCCTTTTCCTTTTTCTTCTCACTCTCGGTCGGCTTTTTGTGGGAAGTGTTTGAGTTCACCGTCGACACCATCAATCCCGCCTCCAGCACACAGGGCTGGGCGGACGGCATCCTGGAGAGCTATCCCGACGGAACATACCTCGTGAGCAGCCGCCGCGGCACCGCCATCCTGGACACAATGGAGGACATGATCCTGCATCTTTTGGGCAGCCTGATCACCTTAGTCCCGCTGGCGATCGTGTTCTGGAAGAGGCAGTCAAGAATGAAGGCATTCTCCTTTGTCCCCCTTCCCCGCCGCAGCAAAAAAGAAAAATCTGACCCCGCACTTCCCGACGAGAGCAAAACGCATTGAACCTCTGAAACAGACAGCGCGCGGCGGCAACGAAAGTTGCCGCCGCGCGCTTATGTTATGCAATTTTATGCCGTATTTGGTCAGTTCCTGACCACTTCGCCGCCGTACTTGGGGCAGAACGCCAGAGCACAGAGAAGCCCTCCGACAGACAGCAGCAGGATGCCGAGATAGTTTTGCAGGAACACCGTCCAGAGATCGCCGATCTCCATGCCCGCTCCCGTCATTCCCACGATGCAGTCGATCGCAAAGAACAGGACGACCATCACAATGAGCCCGATAAACCTGTTCCGAAGGAACTGATTGATATCCTTTCTGCTGTTGTTGAGAATATAGTGGCGGTAAATAAGCCCGACCAGAACGAGCACCGCAAGGGCGAACAGGAACGCGACAAGCGGCTGATAGATGGTCTCATAGAGCAGCGCCACCTTGTTGGGAAGCCCCGCCCACTCCATTACACACTGCCGGAAGGAGATGTTGAGTTCCTGCAGAAAGGGCGTCAGACAGATGACCATCAGAAGGACGCCGATCGTCACCATCACGACGTTCTTGGCAAGGTCGATGAGGAGCACTTTCCAATCAAACTTCCTGCTTTCCCTGTCATACGCCTTGAAGAGGGTAAAGAACACGAACGAGACGACATAGATCACCGCCGCGATCGTAAGAACCGCGACGCCATTGCCGCCGATACCGCGGATGGCGGTGCAGCCCGCGAGCAGGATGAGCATGGATGCCAGGCTGTAGCAGGAGAGCACCTTGCGGCTCGCCTTGCTGAGCTTGAGACGCTCGTCCTCATACGGCCGATCGAGGTTGCACAGCGAGAACACGCCGATCAGGGACAGGATGCTCTGTATGAGGATATAGATGACGTCGGCAGCCCAGACGACGGCAAACAGGGCAATGATGACGATTTCCAGGACATCGTTGGTGGAGGACAGCCCCGCCAGCAGCATCTGCACATACCCCGTCAGCCCGTCCACGCTCAGCTCTACGTCAAACGCGCTGGCTGCGCCGAGCGTGAACAGCGCGAGCAGGAGCACATCGAGGATGACAAAGCCGATGGCGAGCACCAACCCTAAAATATTGAACAGCTTGTTTGTACCGTTTGCGGCGGACACAGAGGACTGCGTCTCAGATGCAGACATTTCCGTAGGTTCCTCCGCAGGCGCCGTCTGCGCCTGCGCAGCGTCCTGCATCACTTCTTCTTCCATTGACATATCTTCCATATCTGCTCACCTCACTCGCCCTGCGTTTCCTGCCACATATCGTAGACGATCTCTTTGATCTTGTCGCCGAATACGTCGTACAGCGTGGGATATTCGCCCTCTGCGGGCGCGTTGATCACGGTATTCCCGATATAGCGGAAGCGGATCGTCTGTTCGTAGCTGTAGTTATAGCCGAGCGCCTCTATGATCCCTCCGATCACTTCATCCGTTCCCCCGTCGCCGTCGATCAGGAAACTGCTGTCGTCGTGGCAGATGATCGCGGGGGCCTCTTCGTCCGAGAGGTCAAAGGCAAATCTGAGGCCGTTCGTCATGTTGCTCAGGGAGACCGAATCCCTGCCCGTATCGTTGAGCAGTTTCAGCCCGCCGACTGTATCATAGCACTCTTCGCCGAGACTTAAAAGGCGCTCGATATCCGTGTAGAACATGTCGTTCATTTCGTCCACCTGGACCAACCCCGTCACGAGCGAGACACTTACGCCGTACATCGCCGAAAATACCAGCATGTCGACCATCTCATCCTCCGAAAGATCATCCATATCGGCGGACATATCGAACGGGACATCCTCCTGTGTCATGTTCAGCCTGATCCAGACGCCGTAATGATTGCGGTATTCGTCCATAATGGCATCGCTGATTTCTTCCGTCGGATCGCTCGTCTCCTCGGGGGTGTAATCGACGGGAAGCCCCGCTTCCGTCGTATAGCGATAGGTAGTATTCATCTCCACCTTGTCAAACCTGATGAGGACGAGCCCTTCGGAGAGGTAGAGCGAATACACTTCACGCATCGTCGTCTGTTGGGAGACGTTGAGCACCTCATCGCGTGTGGAATCATAGACCGTGTCATAATTTTCCGTCGTCGAATTCAGGTAAATATCGCCCTCATAGTACGCGCAGTCCTGCGTGTAATAAGCGATCAGATTGCGCCTGAGCGTCGTGCTGCCCGAATCGTTGCTGAGATAGTAGGAGTCGTCGATCTCAACGGTCATGTTGGAGAGGTCGTATCCATCTCCCTCCTCTTCCGTCGCCGCAACGGACGACAGTCCCATCAGTCCCGACGGATTGTAGTAATCGGACGCAGAGGGCATGGAACGCACTACCGCCGCCAACTCTTCGCTCGATTGCACCCTTTGATTGGTCCCGCTGCCCTGTCCCGCCGAAACAGGATCGACGCGGACGGAAACCGCGCCCCCCGCAACGGCAAGGGCAGCAGCGATGCAAAGCAAACAAATTGTCTTTTTCATAACTGCTCCTTATAGCATTGCTATAGTGTAAGGGAGTAATGCGAACCCGATCAAAAGCGGAAACTGTACGCTCATACTTTGTTGAAGCCTTTGCCCGTGCCACCGGGCACGCGCTGCGGACTTCGCCGCGTCTGAGACGCACATCTTGCCGCTTTTGATTGCGCAGCACTTTTGGCGAGTACCTCAGCTTCTTCTCAAAATTCTTTATGAAGAATTTTGAGAAAAAGGAGCGGCAGGCGATCAAAGCGCAATGTTTGGCGTAAGCCGAACTTTCGCAAAATGCGCCTTGCCGCGACGCGATGACGCCGCAATACCCAAGTATTGCAAGGAAGATGAGCGGAAAGATGCCGAAAGGGCGCCGCCAAAAGCGTGGTTCGTATTTTTCCCTTACACTATAGCACATAGCGATTTACAAATGATATTATACACCCGTGAGATCCCCCATGTCAAGCATCTCTCACAATTTTATCACAAGTTGCACACCTGAAAGCAGGGACACGCCTGCAGCACGACGATACATTTGCTGCAAAAACGGGATACGTCCCCTGAAAATGCGCGCCTCGCCGCAGGAAGCGGCGAGGCGCGCAGCTATTATATCAAGTTATTTTTCTCCAGCCATCCGGCGACGGCGTCCTCGTCGTTGCCGTCGATAACGTCCGTTGCGATCACTTTGAGTTCGGGCGCCGCATTTGCAACGGCGTAGCGCTCGTCGGCAAGTTCAAACATCGGAAGATCGTTGACGGCGTCCCCGAAGCACACCAGTTTGTTACAGCCGAGCATCTCCTTGAGCCTGCGCGCGGCGGCGGCTTTGGAAGCGCTATTGGGCATGACTTCCAGCCACGGCGCGCCCGTGTAGATGTCGCGCGAGAAGATGCAGCGAAAATCCCCTTCCAGCGCCTCTTTCACGGACAGGAGCGCCCCTTCATCATCTGAAATGCAGGCGAAGTAGTGCAAGTCTCCGTCCAGCGCATCCTCTTCCGAGAAGATCTCCCGCGCGCGGCGGTCAGAGCCTCCAATGCGGGTCAGCAGAAATTCCCACTGCGGCCCCGTGCACCTGTCCCGCAAATAGGAAAAGCGATTTCTGCCGTCTATCACCGCATAGATGATGGGAAAGAGCCCGCGCCGAAGGAACGCCTCGAAAATCCTCTCCGCCTCTGCGGGCGTGAACTTCGCCGACCACAGGGGCTTTTTTGTGGCGCTGTCCACGATGAACGTGCCGTTCTGCACAATGACGGGCAGCGCGACCCGGATGCCCCGCGTCACCTTTTCCGCCGTCTCGATGCTGCGCGCCGTCGCATAGGAAAAGTGCACGCCCGCCGAAACAAGGCGGTCGATGACGGCGCAGGTGTATGCGCTCAAGGTCTGATCGGAGCGCAGCAGCGTCCCGTCCAGATCGCTTAAGTAGAGGGTGTCGTTCATGGGCGCTAAATCTCCAGCGTCATGCCGTCATACGCCGCGATAAAGCCAAACGCGCGCTCTGCCCGCGCCACCGCCTCCATGGTCGGCGAACTGTTGTGCGAGAAGTGCGTGATGACCTTTTTGGTGTTCTCGTCCGCGACGCCTGCGCGTTCCAGCTTTCCGACGGTGCAGCTGACCTCGTCCAGTCCCATGTGCCGCGCATTCGGCTCGGTCTTGTCCCAGAGAAAGGTGCAGTCCAGAGTGATGAGGTCGACGCGCTTTTTGAGCGCCTTCAAAAAGTCCATGCTCTCATCGGGAAGTTTCCCCGTATCGGTGAGGTGCAGAACGCGCTTTCCGCCCCGCTCGATGAGATAGAGGAGCGGCTCTTTGGAGGAGTGCTGCGCGGGGAAGGTGTACGCCCGCCAGTCCTCGAAGGCAAGTTCCTGATAGGCGCCCACCGTGCGCAGACCGATGTTGGGCGCGACGGAGTCCTTCATCTCGCGGCGGGTGTCCTCGCGAAAGACGCTGCACACCTCGGCATTGCCGAAGATCGTGAGCAGAGGCTCCGTCATCTCGTGCGCATACTTATAGCCGCGCAGAATGAAGTCGTGCGCATAGAAATGATCCATGTGCGAATGGGTGACAAGGAGATATTTAACTGCCGAGAGATCGACGCCATACGCGAGCGAATGAGAATAGGCATCGGGCGGGAAGTCGACGGACAGCTCGCCGTCCAAGATGACCTGCGAGCGCGAACGAACCTCGCGCCCCGCCCTTCCTGCCGCCATGCGCGCACGCAGCCCGCGGCAGTATTCACAGTTGCAAAAGACCGCAGGGACGCCTTCCGCCGCCCCCGTGCCGAGATATTGTACTTTCATTGCGTTTCCAAAGTTGTGTTTATGATAGTTGATTGAGAATATGTTTTTCTCACCCTTCCGCCCCTGCGGGGCACCGTCTTGGCGGCGCCAAGGTAGTGCGCCGCCTGCGGTCAAGAAATCGCCGCTGAAAAAGGCGATTTCTAAGTTCGGCGTGCGCGCACAGCATACTGTGCTGATGCGCATAACGCACGCCTCACCCTCTTCGCAAAAATCTTTTCTTCAAAAATATTTTTGCGAGTTTATTTGGTACTTTGGATTCTCATGGGAGGCAGGAACACCCCGCCTTTTGCTATCAATTACGCCGCAAGCAAAACCACGCTTTTGCGCAGCGGTACTCAATTTGCGCGTCAGCGCTTCTGCGGGTGAATTGACGCGAAGCTATATTGTAAGCCCTTAAATTTCGCGTCAAGAGGGCGGAACCCTCAACTCACGAAGTTCTTTGAGCCTTTGCTCAAAGAACTTCGTGAACGAGTGTCACCGGCCCATCGTTGACCTGCTCGATGACCATGTGTGCACCGAATACGCCGAGCTTGACGGGCACGCCCAGCTCCCGCAATTTGTCTGCGGCATGGTGATAGAGTGCGTCCGCCGGCTCGGGGCGCTCCGCCTCGGTAAAGGACGGGCGATTGCCCTTTTTCGCGTCGCCGTACAGAGTGAACTGGGAGACAAGCAGCACCTCGCCGCCGACATCCAGAACGGACAAGTTCATCTTGCCCGCATCGTCCTCAAAGATACGCAGGTGTGCGATCTTTTCGGCGCACTTCTCCGCCTGCTTTGCGCTGTCGCCGACCTTGACGCCGAAATAGACGACGAGCCCGTGTCCGATCTCGGAAACGGGCTCACCACCTACGGTGAGCAATGCTCTGCTCACACGCTGTGCAACAAATTTCATCAGACGCGGCTCATGTACTCGCCCGTGCGGGTATCGATACGGATGGTATCGCCCTCCTCGACGAACATGGGGACCTGGAAGGTCGCGCCCGTCTCCACCTTTGCCGCCTTGGTGACGTTGGTCGCAGTGTTGCCCCTGACGCCCGGCTCAGCCTCGATGACCTTGAGTTCGACGAAGTTCTCCGGATCAACGGAAAAGGCATTCCCGTAAAGGAACTTGACGGTGACCGTGTCGTTCTCACGGATGTAGCGGAGCGCGTCCTCGACCTGCGAATAGTTGAGAGGCGTGAGGTTGAATTCCTCGTCCATGAAGTAGTAGAACTCGCCGTCCGTATAGGAATAGGTCATCTTCTTGGTCTCGACCTGCGCCGTCTCAAGCTTCGCCGTGGGGTTGAAGGTCTCGTCGGAGAGGACCTGTCCCGTGACGACGTTCTTTAACGTGCAGCGGACGAACGCCGCGCCCTTGCCGGGCTTGACGTGCTGGAACTCGGTGACCGTATAGACGCCGCTCTTGTACTCGAACGTGGTGCCCTTGCGGATATCGCCTGCCATGATCTGTGCCATAAATCTATTCTCCTTGTCTTTCAACTAAAAATTTACAATATAAGTAAGCCGTGCTCGGTCTTGTGCATGAAGGATATGACCTTGCCGCCCTGTAATGTGACGCTGTCCTCGATGCGGATGCCATACTTGCCCGCAAAGTACAGGCCCGGCTCGTCCGAAAAGACCATGCCATTGAGCAGCACTTCTTCGCTTTTTGGGGAGAGCAGAGGATGTTCGTGGATCTCCAGCCCGATGCCGTGCCCTAAGGAGTGCGTGAACGCGCCGTCCAGCCCGTGCTTGCGGAAGAAGCCGCGGGCGATCTCGTCCGCTTCTTTTCCCGTCATGCCCGCAACAATGCGCGCCTTGGCGAGCTCGTGCGCCTCGAGAACGAGCGCATAGTGCTTTTTGAACTCCTCGTGCTTGCCGTCGTCGCCAAAGAGGAAGGTGCGCGTACAGTCAGAGCAGTAGCCCCCCTTCTTGCAGCCGTAATCGATGAGCACGACGTCGCCGAATCTGAGCTTTGTATCCCCCGTCTCGTGATGGGGAACGCTGGAGCCCGTGCCGAACGCCACGATGGTCTCGAACGAGACGCCCTCCGCGCCGCGCATGCGCATCTCATATTCAAGGACAGCGGCAAGTTCGCGTTCCGTCATGCCCTCTTTTAAGCGGGGAAGGGTCGCAAGCAAGCCTTCCTCGGCAATGTCGCACGCCTGCCCGATCAGAGCGATCTCCGCTTCGGATTTGACCTTCATCGCCGTGCGCAGGGCGGGCATGCAGTCGACAAGGGCAAAACCCTCGCCCTCCAGCCTGTCGCTCGCCGCGCGGCTGATATAGGGAAATGGAACGCCGAGCGTCTTTTTGCCCCTGACAAGTTCCATAGCTGCAGCATACGTCCCCTCTTTGACGGTTACAAAGCTCCCCGCGAGCGCATTCTGCGCCGCCTCGAAGTATCTTGCGTCCGCCACAAAGGTGCACGTTTCGCCGTCATAGACGACATAGCCGTCCGTCGAATAAAATCCCGTCACATAGCGGCGCAGGAAGTCCTGCTCCAAAAACAGGGCGTCCGCCCCGCAGACGGAAAAAATTTCATGCAACTGCTCTTTCGTCATACTTTGATTATACCAAAAGAACGACGTCAAGTCAATATTTTTTGCGCAATGCGCGCGGCAAACGCGCTATTTTTACGCCAAAACCGCCTGATACATGCGTTTCATCGCGCGCGCGTCCTCTGCCTGCGTGCCGTCCGACTCGGAGACGATATACGGCTCCAGCTTGAATTCGTGCAGCACAGCAGCGAGCGGCCCGAATTCGGGGCCGTACGTTTCGTCGGCAAAGGTGAGGTGCTTGATCTCCCCCTTCGCGCCGTACATGATCTTGGAGAAGTGCACGTGGAAGTGCTTCATTCTTTCGTAGCCCAGTTTTTCGAGGAAGGTTTCAAGCAGCGCCCGATAGTCCGCTGCCGTTTTGAGACTCCCCTGTTCGCGGGCGTTGACGTGTCCGAAGTCGATGCAGGGCGTGTAGACCTCGTCCACGAGGCAAAAGCGTATGATCTCCTCGGGCGTGCCGATCTGCGCAAGTTTGCCCATCGTCTCGGGACAGAACATCATGTCCTGCAAGCCGTTGAGATAGATATAGTCGCGCAGAACCTTCAGCCTGTCCTCCGCGCGGGAAACGGCGATCTCGCGCGCGTCCTTGCCCTGCGCCGCAGGGTGAAAGACGATGCGCTTCCCGCCCATCGCACGGCACATTTTGGCGCTGTCCAGCACATAGCCGTAGGACTTGGCGACCATCTCCTCCTCGGGATTGGCAAAGTTGATGAAGTAGGGCGCGTGGACGGAGATCTCCACGCCTGCCTCTTCAAACGCTCTGCCGATGGCGTGCGCCTTCTCTTCCCCCATGCGCACGCCGCGCCCGAAGGAGTACTCAAAGCAGTCCAGCCCCATTTCCTTGACGTAGGTTGCCGCCTCCTCGGTGCGCGAATAGCCTGCCGCATAGAAGGAATCGGAATTGCCGCTCGGTCCGAATTTGATCATACGTTGCTCCTTTTTGCGCGTGCCGCGTCCTGCGCGATCTGCGCCTTGAGCGCCTCCGCCGACGGGAACGCCGTCACGGGGCGATAGTACTGCGTCGGATAGATGCGCACCGCGGAACCATAGAGATCGCCTTCAAAGTCGAGAAGGAAGGCCTCCATCTTCTTCTCCACGACGCCGAACGTCGGACGCGCACCGTAGTTGAGAATGCAGGGAAATTTGCCGGACTTCGTCTGCGCGTACCCGCCATACACGCCCTCCTTGGGCGGAGCCTTCTCGGCGGGCAGATCGAGATTGACGGTCGGAAAGCCCAGCCCGCTCCCGACGTGCCTGCCGTGCTCGACGTCGCCCTCGATGAAGTAGGGATACGCGAGCAGCGCGTTGAGCGCGGGCATATTGCCCGCCGCGAGCAGTTTTTTGAGGGACGTGGAGGAAATTTTGTGACCGTCCGCCGTCAGAAGGGGCAGCACGTCAACGGGGCAGGGCGCCAATTTTTTAAGCAGCGCCGCGTCCCCATTCGCGCCCTTGCCGAAGCGGAAGTCCTCGCCGCACAACACGGCGCGAGGCGTACAGCGCGCAAACAGTCCGTGCAAAAAGTCCTCCGCGCTCGTCCTTTGGAACGCCTCGGTGAAGGGAAAGGCGAACGCGCCCGCCGCCCCCAGCTGCTCCAGTACGGTGCGGCGCTCGCGGAGGGAAAAGAGTTCCCCGCCCGCCTTGCCGCCCGCGATCAGCGTAAAGACGACGGGCAAATCGTACCGCTTCGCCGCATCCAGCAGCGTCTTGTGTCCCAGATGAATGCCGTCAAATCCGCCCAACAGCAGGACGCACGGCTGCGAAAAGCGCCCCTCACCCGGCGCGAGCATGGTCAGCATAGTTTCTTCTCCGCGCGCGCAACGCCGTTTGTGACGCGCGCAATGCCGTAAAATTCGCCGTCGCGGCGCAGTTTGTACTGCCCGTTAGACGCCTGCACGGGGACGCCCACGCCGTTGAAGATGCGCGCGTCCACCTCGCCAATCTCGGGAAAGGGCAAAACGGACTCCGTCGGGATGAGGTAGTCCCACACGTTCTCGCGGGTGAGCAGTTCGGGCGCGACCGCGGTTCTGGCCGTGAACACGCCGCTCGCCTCCCGCCTGAGATAGGACATGTATCCCTGCGTTCCGAGGGCGGCGGCAAGATCGCGGGCGAGGGAGCGGATGTACGTCCCCGCCCCGCAGACGATCTCAAACTCATATTCATCGGGCGCGGTCTGAGAAAGCAAGCGGAAGCAGTCCACCGTCACATTGCGCGCCGCAAGGGTAAAGTCTGCGCCGCTGCGCGCGAGGTCATAGCCGCGCCTGCCGCCCACCGAAAGGGCGCTGTATTTGGGCGGGATCTGCGCAATCTCGCCCACAAACGCGGGCAACGCCTCCTCGATCCGCGCCGCAGTCGGCACCGCTCCGCCGCGGACGATCTCCCCTTCCCGATCGAGCGTTGCAGTCGTCGCGCCGAAGGTAAAGCGGGCGATATACGTCTTTTTCTTGGAGAGAAAGTAGTCAAACAGCCGCGTCGCATTGCCCACGCCGACGGGCAGGACGCCGCAGGCGAGCGGGTCGAGCGTGCCCATGTGCCCGCACGGCGTGCGGGTGAGCCACTTGACCTTATTTACCGCCTGCGCCGAGCTCATGCCCTCGGGCTTAAAAATGTTGAGGAAGCCCGTCATTGCGGCAGCCGCTGCGCCACGGCAAA
Organism: Candidatus Gallimonas intestinigallinarum; assembly: GCA_944338075.1. Lineage (GTDB taxonomy): Bacteria > Bacillota > Clostridia > Christensenellales > Borkfalkiaceae > Gallimonas > Gallimonas intestinigallinarum. The sequence continues at coordinate 99,308 of CALVLM010000002.1, forward strand.
GCGCAGTTTGTCAAAGACTTCTTCGTAGTCGCCGAACAGCATGCAGCCGGAGGCGAGGATATGCCCGCCGCCGCCGAACACGCCCGCGACCTCGTTGACGTTGACGCTCCCCTTGGAGCGCAGGGACGCCTTGTACTGTCCCCGTTTGACCTCCATGAGACAGATGCTGACTTCGACCGTGTCCACCGTGAGCGCGAAGTCCACGATACCCTCGGTGGCATCCTGCTTTAAGCCGTATTTTTTGAGCATTTCCTGTGTGACGAGCGCGACGGCAAGCCTGTCCTCCAGATCATAGCGCAGGCGGGAGATGACTTCCGCATACAGCTGCGAACGCGCCTTGGTCTGCTTTTTGAAGATCTGATAGGTGATCTCGGAGACGTCCGCCCCTGCGTCCGCCGCATATGCCGCCGCGCGGAAGGTATCGCCGTTGACATCGCTGTGCGAAAAGGCGCCCGAATCGGTGACCATGCCCATCATGAGATAGCCCGCGAGCAGTTTGTCGGGTCTGACGCCCAGGAGCTGCACAAGTTCCGCCATGTTCTCGCAGTTGCTGGAGCGCGGGCGCACGAAGTTGTACTTGCAAAAGCGCGCATTGGAGACGTGGTGATCGATATTGATCGTCACCTTGCCCTTCTTGACGCCGCTCAAAAAGACGGGCTGGGCATAGCCGAGGCGCGCTTCGTCGCTGGTGTCCACGCAGATATACGCCTGCGCGTCCAGCGTAGGGGTCTTGACGATCTTGTCCATGCCCTCAAAGATGAGAAACTTCGCGGGGATATCGCCCTCGTTGACGATCTCGTTTTCGATCCCGAGCATGAAAAGAGCGCGGGAGAGCGCCATTGCGCTCCCGAGCGTGTCGCCGTCGGGACGCAAGTGCGTAAAGATCACCGCGCTTTTTAATGTTTTGATGACGTCTGCAATTTCCTGTAACGTGTTCACTGTTCGTCCTCGTCCTGATGGAGCGACGCAAAGAGTTCGTCCATGTGCGAACCGTACGCCATGCTCCCGTCCTCCAAAAAGGTGAGCGCGGGCACGGTGCGCATGCGCATGACCTTGGCAAGTTCGTGCCGCACAAGTCCTGCGTTCTCCCTGAGAATGGCAAAGGAGCGCTTCTTCTCCTCGTCGCTTGCCGCATAGATGCTGACATACACCTTCGCTGTCTTAAAGTCGGGCGCGGCGTCCACTTCGGTGACGCTGATCAGCCCCTTGAGATCGGGTTCGCGGTTTTTGAGTTCGCCCGAGATGATCGCGGCGATCTCCCGCTGCAATTCTCCGCCTACGCGGTCGGTACGTCTTGACATAAATAAACTCCTTTTCTCGTCCGATTCTTTTCGAACTGACGAAAATGATCGGACGATTTTTTAGAAAAACCCAACGTTCGCCGCAATGCGGCTCGGCGTTCGGTTTTTCTCGCCGATGGGTTTGGCAACAGTTTAGCCCCCATCGGCTCACCTTTCCGCTTAAGCCAAAGGGTTGGCAAATAAGGGCGCGCGGCGCAAAAGCGTGGTTTTGCTTGCGCCATTATTTTTACCTTTCTCGTCCGTTTCTTTTTGAACTGACAAAAATAAACGGACGACTTTTTAGAAAAACCCAACGTTCGCCGCAATGCGGCTCGGCGTTCGGTTTTTCTCACGGCGCGCTGTCGCAACAATTCAGCGCGCGCCGTTCACTTTTCTGCAAAAGCGCTTTCGCGCAAATTGAGATGCGCTGGCGCAAAAGCGTGGTTTTGCTTGCGCCATAATTGGTAGCAAAGGGCGATCATTGCCTCCCCTGAAACTATAAATAGAGAAGAATCAATAGCACCTCGCAAAAATATTTTCGGAGAAAAGATTTTTGCGAAGAGGGTGAGGCGTGCGTTATGCGCATCAGCACAGTATGCTGTGCGCGCACGCCGAACTTAGAAATCGCCTTTTTCAGCGGCGATTTCTTGACCGCAGGCGGCGCATTCCCTTGGCGCCGACAAGACCGCAACGGCGCATGTTTGGACTTTGCGCTTGCGCGAAGTCCTGAAGGCAAAGTTTGCGGCGACGAAGAGGATGTGGCGGGCGAAGCCCGTCGGAGGGGTTCCGCCCCCTCAGGCAATGCGCCTTAGTTCTTGATCTCCTCGATCAGATAGCATTCAATATAGTCGCCGACTTTGATATCGTTAAAGTTCTCGATCGCGCAGCCGCATTCAAGGCCCGCCGCAACTTCCCTGACGTCGTCCTTGTAGTGCTTGAGCTGTTTGACGTTGCCCTCGACGATCATGACGTCGTTGCGGTAGATGCGCAGCTTGCCGCCGCGGACCAGCCGTCCCTCGGTGACAAGGCAGCCCGCGACCGTGCCGATGCCCGTAATGTTGAAGGTCTGGCGCACTTCCGCCTTGCCCATGTACACTTCCTTGTACTTGGGCGAGAGCATGCCCTTGAGCGCCGCTTCCATGTCGTCCAAAAGCTCATAGATGATACGGTACATCCTGACATCGACATGGCTGCGTTCGGCGAGCGCCTTTGCCTTAGTATCGGGACGCACGTTAAAGCCGATGATGATGGCGTTTGCGGAATCCGCGAGCGAGACGTCGCTCTCGGTGATCGCGCCCGCCGCGGCGTGGATGACTTTGACGCGCACTTCCTCGTTGGAGAGCTTTTCCAGCGACGCCCTGACCGCCTCCACGGAGCCCTGCACGTCCGCCTTGACGATGACCTTGAGGTCCTTGAGGCTGCCTTCGTCCACCTGGCGGAAGATATCGTCCAGGGAGACCTTGGTCGTCTCGTGAATCATGGACTCGCGCTGCTTGTTCTTGCGCTCCTCCTGCACCTGCTTCATGAGGCCGGCTTCGACGGCGAAGATCGCGTCGCCCGCATTGGGGACGTCCTCCAGCCCCAGGACGGAGACCGCCGTAGAGGGGCCTGCCTCCTTGACCGTTCTGCCCTTGTCATCGATCATGGCGCGCACCTTGCCCACCGTGGTGCCGGAGACGAGGTTGTCGCCCGTGCGCAGGGTGCCGTTCTGGACGAGCACGCTCGCCATGGGTCCCTTGCCCTTATCCAGCTTTGCTTCGATGACGACGCCCCTTGCTTTGCGCGTGGGGTCTGCCTTGAGTTCCGCCATCTCGGCGACGAGGTCGATGTCCTCGAGCAGTTTATCGATGCCCATGCCCGTCTTGGCGGAAACGGGTTCGACGATGACGTCGCCGCCCCACTCCTCGGGCACGAGGTCGTATTTCATGAGTTCCTGTTTGACGCGGTCGGGATCGACGTGCGGCTTATCCATCTTGTTCATCGCGACGATGATGGGCACGTCTGCCGCCTTCGCGTGGTTGATCGCCTCGACCGTCTGTGGCATGATGCCGTCGTCCGCCGCAACGACGAGGACGACGATATCCGTGACCTGCGCGCCGCGCGCACGCATCGCCGTGAACGCCGCGTGGCCGGGCGTATCGATGAACGTGACCTTCTTGCCCTCGCCGAACGTGACGGTATAGGCGCCGATGCTCTGCGTGATGCCGCCCGCCTCGCCTTCGGTGACGTTGGTCTTGCGGATGGCGTCCAGAAGCGAAGTCTTGCCGTGGTCGACGTGACCCATGACGGTGACGACAGGCGCGCGGGAAACGAGGTTCTCGCTGTCCCCTTCGCCGTGCACTTTCAAGAGCGCGTCCTCCGCCGTCTCTTCGGGCTTATACTCGAGGTCGATGCCCAGCTCCAGCGCGATGAATGCCGCGTTGTCGTAGTCCACCGACTCGTTGACCGTCTTCATGATGCCCTCTTTGAAGAGGCGCTTGGTGATCTCCACTGCCGAGATGCCCAGCTTTTCGGAGAGCACCTTGATGGGGATCTCCTTGCTGGTGACGACGGCATGATCGATCTTGATGGTCTGCGTCTCCTTGCGCACCGCCTTCTTGCCGAAGCGTGCCTTTCTGTAGCCGCTCTTGTCCTCGTCGAAATCGCCGATGGATGCGCCCTGTCTGCGCTGCAGATCGCGCTTGTTGACGACGCGCCGCTGTTCGACGTACGTCTTTTCAAACTTCTTGGGCGGCTCGCGGCGGGGCGCCGTAGGCGCCGGTGCCGCAGGACGCGCCATGGGCGGACGCGCCGCGCCGGGTCTTGCGCTGCCGGCCGCACCGGGACGGGGTGACGTCTGCGGGCGGGGTGCGCCGGGACGGGAAGTACCCGTCTGGGGACGTGCACCGGGCGTATAGGTGGGACGTGCGCTTCGGCTGTCCGCGCGTCCGTCCGTCGGACGATAGGTGGGACGCTCCTGGCGCTGCTGCGCGGGACGCCCGTCGCGCCCCTCTCTTGCGGGTGCACTCTGGCGCTGCTGCGCGGGCTGCGTCTTTGCGGGCTGCGTCTTTGCAGGCGCGGAGGCAGATGCCGCAGGAGCCGCAGGCACTGCGGGAGTTGCGGGAGCTTCGGGCGCGGACTCAGCGGCGGGCGTCACGGGCGCTTCCTTGGGCGCGGGCTCCGCCTTGACCTCGACGGCAGGCGCGGGCTCTATAACAGGTGCGGGTTCTGCGGGCGCGGCGACAGGCACCTCGGGCGCCGGCTCAGGCTCCGCGGGCGCAGATTGCGCCGCAGCGCGCGCCGCTGCAGCCTCCTCTTCCTTTTTGCGCGCCTCTTCCTCCGCGCGGCGTGCCGCCGCTGCCGCCTCCATCTCGCCGAGCTTCTTTAAAAGCTCGGCGAGCTGCTTCTCTCCGGCAGCAATCGACTTTTGCAGGGCGACGGTCTTTTCGTCCTTTAAGACCGTGCTCAGCTTTTCAATGTTTTCGTATGACATATCTCCTCCGATAATGCAGGCAGCCTGCCTGCCCTCCCGCGTCTTTTTATTCCGTTTCCCCGTACGCCTGCTGCATCGCCGCCGCGAGGTGCTCCTCCGCGACGAGCGCCAGCTTGCACGCTTCCTTGTGCACGAGGGACGCAAGATCGTTCACCCAGATGACGGGACAGGCGAACTTTTTCGAGAGTTTTCCGATCTCTTTTTTGGTGTTTTCGGACGCAGACGCGTCCGCGACGAGCAGGTACGCCCTGCCGCGCGCCGCCTTGGCGGCGTTGACGCCCAGCGTCAGCTTCCCTGCACGCTTGCAGAAATTGAGGTAAGTCCCCAGCTTACTTTGCACGCAGGAACTCCTCCTCGATCGCCTTGTACACGCTCTCGTCCACTTCCTGGGAGAAGGTCTTGTGCAGCAGGCGGTACTTCGCAAGCTTCTTGATGCACGCCTCGCTGTCGCAGATATAGGCGCCGCGACCGGGAAGTTTGCCCGAAAAATCCAGCGAAATTTCTCCCGAAGCGCTGCGCACGATGCGCAGCATCTCCTTTTTGGGCTTTTCCTCGCGGCACGCGATGCAGGTGCGCATGGGGATCTTTTTCTGCTTGGGCATTTATTCCTCCGACGCCTCTGCGGGCGCCTCGAGATGCATCTTTGCCGCCGCCGACTCGCTCTTGACGTCGATTTTCCAGCCGGTCAGGCGCGCGGCGAGGCGGGCGTTCTGCCCGTCCCTGCCGATGGCGAGCGAGAGTTTGTCGTCGGGCACGACCGCGACTGCGGACTTCTCCCCCATCTGCGTGACGGAGAGCACCGTCGCGGGCGAGAGCGCCTTGGCGATGAACTCTAAGGGATTTTCGCTCCACGGGATGATATCGATCTTCTCGCCGTTCAGCTCCGCGACGACCGCATTGACGCGCGCGCCCTTGTTGCCGACGCACGCGCCGACTGCATCGACGCGCTCGTCCTCGGACATGATCGCCATCTTGGTGCGGTGGCCCGGCTCGCGGGAGATGCCCTTGACGATGACCGTGCCCGCCTTGATCTCGGGCACTTCCTCTTCAAACAGGCGCTTGACGAGCCCGGGCGCGGCGCGGGTGACGAGTACCTGCGCGTTCCTGCCGCCGCTCTTGATGCGCTTGACGTACACCTTGATCTTGTCGCCGACGTTATAGCGCTCGCCGGGGACCTGATCCTGAGGCAGCATGAGCCCTTCGATCTGCCCCTTGCCCAGCTCGATATAGACGTTGCGGGCGTCCACTTTACGGATGAGCCCGCTCATCAGCTCGCCCTCTTTGTCCGAAAACTCGGAGAGCGTGTGGTCGCGCTCCGTCTCGTGGATCTTCTGCAAAATGACCTGCTTTGCGGTCTGCGCGGCGATGCGGGAGAAGTCCTTGGGCGCAAATTCGTCCCGGAATACGTCGCCGACCTTGGCGTTCTTCTTTATTTCCTGCGCCTCTTCGAGGGAAATCTCCCCCTCGCCCAGTTCCTCCGCGTCCGACACGGTGCGCGTTAAGAAGCAGCGGATGGTCCCCTTTTCGGGATCGAGCTTGACTTCCACCTTGCCCGCCTCGCCGACGTACTGTTTCTTATACGCGGAGACGAGCGCCGTTTCCAGCGCTTCGAGGAAGGTCTCCTCGCTGATGCCCTTTTCGCGCTCCAGATCGGCAAGCGCCGCAAAGAAATCCTTGTTGATCATGATATTACTCCTTCCTTGGATGTTTGTGCACATCTGTTATACTTCGATGAGCAGGCAGACCTTGGAGGTCTTTTCAAAGGGGATGTGTTTTTCCCCCTTCTTGGTCGCAAGGGTGATGACGCCGCCCTCATACGCGGTAAGCGTCCCTTCGTAGTACTTTGCGCCTTCAAAGGGCGCGTAGAGGTGCACTTCGATCGCCTCGCCCATGTGTCGCTCGAAGTCGCGCGCCGTCTTGAAAGGACGGTCCAGCCCGGGCGAGGAACAGTTGAGCGTGTATGCCGCGCCATAGGTGGGATCGAGCTCGTCGAGCGCCGCGTCCGCCGCACGGTGAAACGTCTCGCACAGGTTGAGATCGACGCCGCCCGGCGCATCGATATACAGCGTCAAGGACTTTTCGCGGTTGTTCCAGACCGCCTCCAGGAGCTCCGCGCCGACCGACTCCGCGACGGGCGCCAAAAACGCCTCCACTTCCTTCATGGGTTTGATGTTCATAGGCCCTCTCGTTGCGCGGCGCAGCGTTTTCCCGCGCCGCCCGTTCGCGGCAAATCAGGTTCGCAGACGGCCGCGATTTTTCTTCATACAAAGAATGAGAGCGGAAACCCGCTCTCAATCCAGACATCAGATTAAGATCTTCTTTAGTTTACCACCTTTTCCATAAAAATGCAAGCATTTGCCGCCGTATTTTTTGAAAAAAAGCTTACACAAAGTCGCCGTTCATGCGGACAAGCTCCAAAAAGATCTTTGCCGTGACAAAGGCGTCGTCAAAGGCGCGGTGGTGGTTGAAGGTAAACCCGAAGAAGTCCGCCACATTGTTGAGCTTATGGTGGTTCATGCGCAGCAGTTTCTGCGACATGACGAGGGTATCGTACTGCGGGTTGTCGAACAAAAAGCCCTCCTCCTCGCCGTAGTAGCGAACGAACTTGTAGTCAAAGGACATGTTGTGCGCCACGAGCGCGCAGCCCGCCGTGAACTTGTAAAAGTCGGCGATGACGTCCTCGAGCGCGGGCGCGCCCACGAGCATGTCGTCCGTGATGCCCGTCAGCTCCACGATCTTTTCGGAGAGGCGCACGGGACAGGCGACAAAGGTGGAGAACTTCTCCTCGATGCGCCCGTTCCTGATCTTGACCGCGCCCACTTCAATGATGCGATCCATCTGCCCCATCGCGGGCGAGTTATTCAGCCCCGTCGTCTCCAGGTCGAACACGACGAACTCCCGTTTGCAGAAGGAATCGGGCAGCGGCGCCTTGCCGAAGAGGGAGTCCTGCACGGGATCGGAGACAGGCGTCGGGAACACGACGCGGTACTGCGCCGGCACGGGACGGGAGGGACGCTCTTCCGGCACGAAGCCCGCGGGCGCGCTGCCGCAGTCCACGTTCTTGGCGCGAAAGGAGAGCGTGCCGTTGAACAGCTCGTTGTCCCCCGTCAGGCAGACGCTGTCCCCCTGTTTGAGGGCGCGCACCTTCTCGACGGTCGCCTTCTTGGAAAAATAGGAACAGCGCAGCTGGCCGCTCGCATCCGTCACCGTAAAGGAAAAGTAGGGCTTGCCCGCCTTGGTTGCGCGCTCCTCTATGTAGGCGATCGTCCCGCAGACGGTGACGTTTGTCAACTCCTTGGTAAGATCGGCGATATAGATCGCCTGCCGGGGGGCGGCGCCGTCGATCGGCTCATATTTTTCGATCGGGAAGAAGCGGGGCGCTGCGACGTACTCCGCCTCGGGCGGGGCGTCATATTCGATCTCTCCGCGCTCCTTGCTGACAAAGTTGACCTCCCCGAACCAGGTGCCGCAAAAGCGCCTGGCAAGCTCCTCGCTCACTGCGTCGAGGACGCCGTCCCCCGTCATCCTATCGCGCTCCAGCTCGCCCACGTTGACGAAAAACCTGCCGCCCGCCCCGTCGATGGCGACGGCGATGTCCTCCGGATCGACAAACGCCGCGACGCCCGGGAAGCGCGTCTTTAAGATGTCCGCGACGGCGCGCCGCACGCCCGCCTCGTCGGGCACGGACTTGATGACTTTGACCTCCGCGGTAAACCCCGCAGGAACATACTTTGCGGAGACCCCGCGCGCATAGGCGATGTCCTCGGGCGAATACGCGACGTCCGTCACGAGGAAAAAGGTCACGGTTTTCCCCTTGACCTCTATCTTGCGGAGCACGGCGCGCACCAGCCCCGCGCTCCCCCTGATCTCTTCCAGATACTGCTTACTCTTCATTGATCAACAATTCCAGCCGCGCAAAGAATTCGCGCTCGGCGTCTGCCGCCGCAACGCGCACGTTCTCCTGCCCCTTTTGCATGATGATACAGTACTCCTCGCCGCCCGCGATGCCAAGATCGCACCCCTTTGCCTCGCCGGGGCCGTTGACCACGCACCCCATGACGGCGACTTTGAGCTTCTTTTTTACCGTCCTGACGCGCGCCTCGACGCGGGAGGCGAGCCCCATGCAGTCGTAGCGGCATCTGCCGCAGGTCGGGCAGGCGACGACGTCCACATAGTCCTTTTCCAGCCCGCACGCGCGCAGGATATCGTGCGCCGCGTACACCTCCTCGACGGGATCGGCGGACAGCGAGACGCGGATGGTCTCGCCGATGCCCGCAAGCAGCAATGACCCGATGCCGATGCTGCTCTTGACGATGCCCATGTGCTGCGTGCCCGCCTCGGTCACCCCGAGGTGCAGCGGATAGTCGCAGCGTTTCCGCAGCAGCGTGTATGCCTCGACGGTAAGCGGGACGTCCGACGCCTTGACGGAGACGACGATGTCCTCGACGCCGTGTTTTTCCAGAACGGCGACATTATCCAGCGCGCTCAGAACGAGCGCCTCGGCGCTCCGCCCATACTTTTCCAGGTGCTTTTTTTCAATGCTGCCCGTGTTCGCGCCCACGCGGACGGGAACATGGTGCGCTTTGACGCAGTCCGCGACCAGCGCAACCTCCCGCTCCCCGCCGATATTGCCCGGATTGATGCGCAGCTTATCTGCGCCGTTCTCCACGGCGAGCACCGCAAGTTTTGCCGAAAAATGCACGTCCGCGACAACGGGCACGTCCACTCTGCCGCAGATCTCGTGCAGGGCGCGCGCGTCCCCCTCGTCCGCGACGGCGACGCGCACGATATCGCAGCCCGCATCCCGCAGCGAGAGAATTTGAGCGACGCTTCTTTCCACGTCGCTCGTCTTTGTCGTCGTCATACTCTGGACGGCGACGCTGCCACCGCCCAACAGGACATTGCCCACCCGCACCTGACGGATCATTTCACTTTCTCCTCCTGGTTCTTGCGCTCCATCATCTGCTGCAATTCCGCCATGAAGGAGGAGATATCCTTGAAGGAGCGGTACACCGAGGCATAGCGCACATAGGCGACCTCGTCCAGTTCCTTGAGCCCCTCCATGACCATCTCGCCGATCGCCTTGGAGGTGACCTCCTGTTCCATGGAGTTGTAGATCTTTTTGGCGACGGACTCGGCGAGCGCGTCGATCTTTTCAATGGGGACGGGGCGCTTTTCGCACGCCTTGATGACGCCGCGCTTGATCTTGCCCAGGTCGAATGCCTGACGCGTCCCGTCGTTCTTGACGACGAGGATGGGCGCGACCTCGATGGTCTCGTACGTCGTGAACCGCCTGCCGCAGCCCATGCACTCGCGGCGGCGGCGGATGGTCCGCTCGTCGTCCGCCGAGCGTGAATCGATGACTTTGCTCTCCGTACAGTTGCAATACAGGCAGCGCATAAACCCTCCGAATGGCATATCTTGTGTTTAACTTCCGGTATTATACCACATTTGACGCGCTTTGTAAAGGGTTTGGGCAGAAAAAGCCGCAAAGCAAAAGCGCCCGCCGAAAGCTTACACTTTCAGCGGGCGACAAAGATGCAATTGAAAGAAAAGCCGATCAGATCCTTGCGACGCCCGTGCGGCGCGCCGCAGCCTTGACCGCCTCCGCAACCGCGTCCTTGACGGCGGGGTGGAAGGAATCGGGGATGATATAGTCGGGGCGAAGTTCGCTCTCGGGAATGACGCCCGCGATCGCCTCAGCCGCAGCGATCTTCATCTCGTCGTTGATATCGCTTGCGCGCACGTCGAGCGCACCGCGGAAGATGCCGGGGAAGGCAAGAACGTTGTTGATCTGGTTGGGGAAGTCGCTCCTGCCCGTGCCCATGATGCGCACGCCCGCAGCCTTCGCCTCGTCGGGCATGATCTCGGGAACAGGGTTTGCCATGGCAAAGATGATGGGATCGGGCGCCATGGTCTTGACCATGTCCGCCGTCAGGCTGCCGGGTGCGGAGACGCCGATGAACACGTCTGCGCCCTTGATGACCTCGGTAAGGCTGCCCGCCTTCTTCTCGAGATTGGAGATCTTCGCCATCTCCGCCTTGATCTCGTTGAGCCCTTCGCGGCCCTCATAGATCGCGCCCTTTCTGTCGCAGAGGATGACTTTCTTGAGCCCTCTGCTCATGAGCAGCTTGGTGATCGCGATGCCCGCAGCGCCCGAGCCGTTGACGACGACGGAGAGATCCTCCATCTTCTTGCCGACGAGCTTGAGAGCATTGATCATTGCAGCGAGCGTGACGACGGCGGTACCGTGCTGATCGTCGTGGAAGATCGGGATGTCGCACACCTCTTTGAGGCGCTTTTCGATCTCAAAGCAGCGGGGCGCGGAGATGTCCTCGAGGTTGATGCCGCCAAAGCTGCCCGCGATGAGGGAGACCGTCTTGACGATATCGTCCACGCTCTTACTGCGCACGCACAGGGGGAACGCGTCGACGTCGCCGAAGGTCTTGAAGAGCGCGCACTTGCCCTCCATGACGGGCATGCCCGCTTCGGGACCGATATCGCCCAGGCCCAGGACGGCGGTGCCGTCCGTGACGACCGCGACGAGATTGGCGCGGCGGGTGTAAACGTAGGAGAGATCGACATTCTTGCTGATCTCAAGGCAGGGCTCCGCGACGCCGGGCGTATAGGCGACGGCGAGTTCCTCGCGGTTGGTGATGGGCGCGCGCGTGACGACTTCGATCTTGCCCTTCCACTCCTTGTGCTTGTCCAGTGCATACTGTTTCTTGTCCATAATAACTACCTCTGCGTATGAATTAGATTTTAAGGGAGTCCAGGAACGCCCTCATCTTCTTTGCCGTGTTCTGCAGGTTCTCCATCTCCTCCTGCGTGAAGTCATACATGAGCTTGCCGACAACGCCCTCATCGCCGACAAAGGACGGGACGCTGATCGCGACGTCGCTGATGCCGTAGTAGTCATCGAGCAGGGAGGTGACGCTGAAGATGCTGCGCCTGTTCTTGAGGACGGTCGCCGCAAGTTCCGCCACGATGGCGGCAATGGCGTAGTTGGTCACGCCTTTGCGCTTGATGACCTGCGCGCCGGACGAGATCGTCTCGTTCATGACCTCGTTCTTATCGAGCGCGAGGCCCTTCTTTTGGCAGAAGGAATCCAGCCGCATGCCCGAGACGTGTACCGAACTCCACACCGCGAACTGTGCGTCGCCGTGCTCGCCCGCCGTATAGCCGTGAATGTTGCGGATATCCGCGTCAATCTTAGTGCTTAAGAAGTAACGGAAGCGCGCGCTGTCCAGCACGGTACCCGTACCGAACACTCTGCCGTGCGGCAGCCCGCTCTCCTTCTGGATGAGATAGGTGATCACGTCCACAGGGTTGGAGACGACCATGATCGCGCCGCCGTTGTAGTACTTCATGATATTGGCGGTCACGTCGCGCGCGATGGAAATGTTCTTGTTGGCAAGGTCCAATCTCGTCTCGCCCGGCTTTCTGCCGACGCCCGCCGTGATGACGATGAGATCGCTGTCCACGATGTCCGAATAGTCGCCGCTGCAGATGTTCATCGTGCCCATCGTGATGAGGCCGTGGCTGATGTCCATTGCCTCGCCTTCCGCCTTCTCCTTGTTGACGTCGATGATGACGATCTCTGCGCACAGGCGCTGCGTTGCAATGGAGAACGCACAGGCGGCGCCGACTGCTCCGGCGCCGATGATACTGATTTTGGTAGGTTTTCTTTCCATAATCTTTTCTTGTCCTTCCTGTATTGTGTCCTATAGATTTCCTTTTCAGCCCGAATTTTGCCGAAACTCGGGTACGATACCATTATAGCACAAATCCACCGCACAAGACAAGGGTTTTGAGAACATTTCCGTAAAAAATTCAAAAACCGTAAGAGCATGCCTTCCCGCAGCTAAAATGCCGCCCGCCGCGCATCTGCGCGGCGGGCGGCATGGTCTAAACGACTATTCGACCGGTTTTCCGTCCGGACCGACTTCCACAAGATCGGAAGCCTCCTGTTCGCGGGGCAGCATCTTCTTTTCAGAGGAAAATCCCCTGCCGCGCACTTCAGATACAACACTGAACATAAGAAAGGCGTCCGGATCGATCTTATGAATGGCATTCTTGAGCCGCACGACCTCGCGGTTGTTGACGATGGTCAGCAGGACGTAGCAGTTCTCCTTCAAAAAGCCTGTCTTGCCGTACAGCAATGTGACGCCGCGGTTGAGATCGTTTAAGATCATCAGCCTGATTTCGCGGTACTTGCGGGAGATGATCTTGACCTGCGTGCGCTTTAAGCCGACGGGCGAGACGACGTCCACGAGCAGCGCGGCGATCAGCGTGATGAGGATGCCGTAGAGCACCGTCTCGAGCGAGACATCCGCCACGAGCTGAATGAGAACGATGGTGATATCCAGCGCCCACATGGTCACGACGATGGGCACGCCGAAGAGCTTATTGAGGATGAGCGGCGGGATATCCGTGCCGCCCGTGCTCGCGCCGACGCGCACGACGATGCCGATTCCCACGCCGAACAACAGCGCCCCGAAAAATGCCGCAAGAAGCGGATCGTTCTCCGCGATGATATGCCCCGTGGACTGCACATACAGATTATTGAGCTGGGTGTGCATCGCCATGAACGAAGGATACAGGAGCGTCCCCGCAAGGGTCGCCGCCGCAAAGCGCTTGCCGAGGAAGATCGCACCGACGATAAACAAGATGATATTGGCGATATAGACGGTCGCCGTCACCGCCCATTCGGTGCCCGGGTTTTCCGCGCCCAGCAGGTTGCGGACAAAGATACCCACGCCCGTCGTTCCGCCCATGACAAAGCCGTGCGGCACGATGAAGTACGCGCTCCCCGCCGACGCGACACAGTTGCCGACGATGACGATGAGCCAATAGACCAGACAGCGTTTGACCTGTCTTGACGTAGGTTTTTCCAAATGTAGCTTCATTACTCACTCCGTGATGGCCGATATGCGCATTCGTACACGCTATATTATAGCAAAGTGCACGCCGCCTTTCAAGGGGTTTTGTCCCCTCTTACAAAACTTTTTTCGGGAGCCGCATAAGAAAGGCGCTCCGTCACGGGAGCAGGCGCGCGGCGCATACAATGAAGTACGGCAGTTTGCCGAATTTTCTACGATAAGAGGTCTGATATGTGCAATTCCTGTTGTCAATCGTGCTGCGGCTGCCAGGGCAGCCTTGCAAATGCGCTTGCCAATCTCTTTGATACCGGCTGCGGCTGCTGTTCAAACAACTGCTGCAACAACGGACGCAACCGCTCCTCAGGCAACTGCGGCTGCAACAACGCTTCTGCCTTCTCAAACGGCAGCCGCTCCGGATGCTCGGGCTGCTGGAATTCCTGCAATTCCTGCAACGGATGGAACCGTTCGGGCTGCGGCTGCTCGGGCAGCGGCTTTGGGCCGGACACGAGCGGTTTTGGCTCGTGCAGTTCCTGTAACGCCTGCTCGGACGCCTATTACGCCCGCCAGTACGCCCTTACCTATTGCTGCACCTGTTGCAATTAAACCGCCGCACGAAAAAACGCAGGGATATTCCCTGCGTTTTTGTCATTTTACTTTGCGTATTCGACGCTGCGGAATTCACGGATGACGTTGACCTTGATCTGTCCGGGATATTCCAGCTCCGCTTCGATCTTCTTGGCGATATCCTTGGCGAGGAAGAGCGCCTTGGCATCGTCCACCTGATCGGGCTTGACAATGACGCGCACCTCTCTGCCCGCCTGAATGGCGTAGCTCTTTTCCACGCCCTGGAAGCTTGCGGCGATCTCCTCCAGCTTTTCCAGACGCTTGACGTAGTTGGAACTCGTCTCTCTTCTCGCACCGGGACGCGCGCCTGAAATGGCGTCCGCCGCCTGCACGAGCACCGCTTCGATGGTCTTGGGTTCGACGTCGCCGTGGTGCGCCATGATGGCGTTGACGATCATCGCGTTTTCCTTGTACTTCTTGGCGAGGTCCGCACCGATCTGGATGTGCGTGCCCTCCTGCTCGTGATCGACCGCCTTGCCGATATCGTGCAGCAGACCCGCGCGCTTTGCGAAGTTGACGTCCAGCCCCAGTTCCTGTGCCATGAGCCCCGCCAGGTTTGCGACCTCGATGGAGTGCTTGTACACGTTCTGCCCGTAGCTGGTGCGGAACTTCAGCCTGCCGATGAGCTTGATGAGCTCGGGATGCAGCCCGAAGATGCCCACTTCGAACATGGCGTTCTCGCCCGCCGCCTTGATCTGCTGATCGAGTTCCTTGGTGACCTTTTCCACCGTCTCCTCGATGCGAGCGGGATGAATTCTGCCGTCGGCGATGAGACGCTCGAGCGTCAGGCGCGCGATCTCCCTTCTGACGGGGTCGAAGCCCGAGAGGATGACGACTTCGGGCGTATCGTCGATGATGAGCTCGATGCCCGTCGCGTTCTCGATGGCGCGGATGTTTCTGCCCTCGCGCCCGATGATGCGCGCCTTCATGTCGTCATTGGGCAGCGGGACGACGGATACGGTCACTTCGGACGCGTGATCGGCCGCACAGCGCTGAATGGCGAGCGTGACGATATTCTTTGCGTTGAGGTCCGCCTCCTCCTTCGCCTGCTGCTCGAGGTTTCTCACCTGAACGGCGACGTCGTGGCGGGTCTCGTCCAAAATCTCCTCGGTGAGGAGTTTCTTTGCTTCTTCCTTGGTGAGCTGGGAGACGCGCTCCAGTTCCTGCACCATGAGTTCGTGCTGATGGGACAGGACTTCCTGCTTCTTGGAGACGTCCTCCAACCGCTTATTGAGGTTTTCCTTCTGCGCGTCCAGCGACTCGTTCTTCTTGTTGAGCTCCGCTTCCTTGCGCTCGAGGGCGTCCTCCTGCTTGTTGAGACGGGCTTCGATGCGCTGCTGTTCGGCGCGCTTCTCCTTCATCTCCTGTTCAAATTCGTTTCTTCTCTTGAGTTCCTGTTCCTTTGCCTCTAAAATGGATTCCTTTTTGATGCGCTTTCCTTCTGCGCGCGCCTCGGAGAGCATCTCTTCCACGCGCTTGCTCGTCTCATCGAGCTTTTGTTCCGCTTTCTTCTTGGAAATTCTCTTGAGGACGTACCGGGTGACGCCGAACGCCGCACCGGCGCCGACAAGGAGCAGCACGACCATCAGGCCGACCGCAAGACCGACGTCCATCGTAGCAAGGAGCAGGCTGCCGAAATGTTCCATAACAGCCTCCCTGTATTGATTTGACTCTATCCATAGTGCCCGATATGGGGCATGATACGACATTGTCTTTTGTATTATACAATATCTTGGGGGCAGCTGTCAATCTCTTGACGGAAATTTTTATACATTCTTTTGTTCGCTTCGCCGCTTTTTTCCTGTGCGGACGCGGCGGACTCTCCTGTATGACCGAATGCATATACGAACGCCGCGCCGCGCTGATTCCTCAGCGCGGCGCGGCGTTTATCTCATAACTGATACCATGTTTATACAATGCGCCATTTCAGCCTGGTCGCGATCACATAAGACAAATCCGGCTCTGTAGGCGCCTCGCTCAGTTCATTGACGCAAAAGCCCGCGTCGTCCGCCCATACGATCACACGATCTGTTGCACGATATTTTGCTGGCAGAATCCCGTCATGAAACGCAAGATACGCTTCATAGATATCATCAAAATAATTATCTTGCAATGCGGTGACATAAAAACGGCGAACGCCTGAAAAACACAGCTCCAATCCCTTCGGCTCCCATTGTCTCTGAAAAACAATATTCAGTACAAAATCGTCATCGGAACCAAACACCATTGCATTGTCATCGTCAACATACGTCCCGCTTACATAATGGAGAGATACAATGCAGGAATCATGAAAACCGCCGTACGTTTCAAGCAATTGATCGATATCGGATTGGATTTGTACCTGATGCCATTGACTCATACACCGCGTCCCTTTTATAGCTTTTCTGCTTCCTCCAGCCAGAGGGCGGCGGAGGCATCGGAGGGCATGCGCCAGTCGGCGCGGGGTGAGAGCGAGACGGAGCCCACCTTCACGCCGTCGGGGATGCAGTTGCGCTTGAACTGCTGCGAGAAGAAGCGGCGGTAGAAGTTTACAAGCCACTTTTTGAGCGTCGCCGCGTCATATTTTCCCGCAAAGGCGCTCTGCGCGAGGAAATACACCTTCTCGGGCGAATCGCCGCGCCGCACGACGTGATAGAGATAGAAGTCGTGCAGTTCGTAGGGCCCGATGATGTCCTCCGTCTTTTGCGCAATGTTGCCCGCCGCGTCGGGCGGCAGGAGCTCGGGCGAGATCTCCGTAGCGAGGATGCTCTCTAAGATTTCCGCCGTCTCGCCGCCCAGTCTGCGCGCCTCCGCGCGGACGAGGTGCCTGACGAGCGTCTTGGGCACCGAACAGTTGACGGCGTACATGCTCATGTGGTCGCCGTTGTAGGTGCACCAGCCGAGCGCCAGTTCGGAGAGATCCCCCGTGCCGATGACCAGTCCGCCCGTCTCGTTGGCGACGTTCATCAAAATCATCGTGCGGTACCGCGCCTGCGCGTTCTCATAGGTCGCGTTGAGGACGGCGGGATCATGTGCAATGTCCTCAAAGTGTTTCAGGACGGTCTCCGAAATGGGGACGGTCTTTGCCGTTACCCCCATCGCCTGCATGAGCGCGAGGGAGTTGCTTTTTGTCTTGCCCGTCGTGCCGAAGCCGGGCATGGTATAGGCGAGGATGCCCGCGCGATCTTTTTTGAGAAGATCGAAGGCGCGTGCCGTGACGAGCAGCGCGAGCGTGGAGTCCAGCCCGCCCGAAATGCCGATGACCGCCGTCTTTGCATTGGTATGCGCAAAACGTTTTGCCAGCGCGTGCGCCTGCATATTGAGGATGAGTTCGGCGCGCTCGTTCCTTTCGCTGTCCTCCGCGGGGACAAAGGGCGTGGGCGATACGGCGCGCAGCGAGGGCAGCGCGTCCGTCCAAAAATCGGCCTTTGTCCAGAAATACCTCCCCTCCAACCCACGTTCATAACAGGTTTTAAAGGTATTCAGCCGCCGACGCTCGGCAAGCAAAAAGTCCACATCCAGTTCCGCTTCACAAACCTTGCCGGAAAAAGGCGTGCTCTCGGCAAGCAACGCGCCGTTTTCGTAGATCATATTGTTGCCCGCGAACACCATGTCGGAGGTACTCTCGTCCATGCCCGCGTCCGCATATACGTAGGCGCACAAACTTCTGCCCGACTGGGACGAAAGCAGCGTCTTACGGTACTCCCGTTTTCCAATCGTCTCGTTGCTGGCGGAAAGGTTTACGATGACCACCGCACCCCGTTGCGCATGGCGTGTAGAGGGAGGATCGGCAACCCATATGTCCTCGCAAAGCTCACATGCGACGATCAGCTCTTCAAAGTCCTGAGCCGTGAACAGGAAATTGACGGACATGGGTGCAAAACTACCGTCGGGAAAGCGGACGTATGCCTCCCCCTCGAACCCGTGCGAAAAGTGCCGTTCCTCGTAAAACTCATTGTAGTTGGGAAGATACGTCTTGGGCACGATGCCCTCCACTTTCCCATTCGCAATGCCGGCGGCGCAGTTGTAGAGTTTCCCCTCACACAGAAGGGGAAGCCCCACAAAAACGAGCATCTTTTTGCCCTTGGTCGCCTCGGCAACGGCAAGAAGCGCCCGCATGCAGCCGTCCGTGAGCGTCTTTTGCAAAAACAGATCGCCGCAGGTATAGCCCGAGAGCGAGAGTTCGGGAAAGACGAGAAGCTCCGTCCCCTTTTGTGCCTGCTGCTCGATGACCTCGATGATGCGCGCGGCATTGTAGGCGGGGTCGGCAACTTTGAGCGAAGGGCTTGCCGCCGCCACCCGTAAAAATCCGTACTTCATACGTTATGCTTCTTCGCCGCCCGCGACCTCGTCCACGGACGCGCCCTTTGCCGCGGCGCGGATCTTTTCCTCGATCTCCGCCGCCAGTTCGGGGTTGTCCTTTAAGAACTGGCGCATTTTTTCGCGGCCGTTGGCGACTTTCTGGTCGTTGTAGCTGAACCACGCGCCGCTCTTTTTGATGACGTCGTACTGCACGCCCAGATCGATGAGGCAGCCTTCCTGCGAGACGCCCTCGCCATACATGATATCAAATTCCGCCTGACGGAAGGGAGGCGCGAGCTTATTCTTGACCACCTTTGCGCGCGTGCGGTTGCCGGCAGCGCCCTCGGTGTCCTTGAGAATATCCGTCTTTCTGACGTCGATGCGCACGGAGGCGTAGAACTTGAGCGCCTTGCCGCCCGGGGTGACTTCGGGATTGCCGAACATGACGCCCACCTTCTCGCGGAGCTGGTTGATGAACACGACGCACGTCTTGCTCTTGTTGACGATGGCGGTGAGTTTGCGAAGCGCCTGCGACATGAGCCGCGCCTGCAACCCGACGTGCGAATCGCCCATATCGCCCTCGATCTCCGCCTTGGGCGTCAGCGCCGCGACGGAGTCCACGACGACGATATCCACCGCCGAGGAGCGGACGAGCGCGTCGACGATATCCAGCGCCTGTTCGCCCGTATCGGGCTGGGAGACGTACAGCTCATCCAGGTTGACGCCCAGCTTTTTGGCATAGACGGGGTCAAGCGCATGCTCCGCGTCCACGAACGCCGCCACGCCGCCCAGTTTTTGCGCCTGTGCGACGGCGTGCAGCGCGACCGTCGTCTTACCCGAGGACTCGGGCCCGTAGATCTCCACCATTCTGCCGCGGGGAAGCCCGCCGATGCCCAGTGCAAGATCGAGCGAGAGACAGCCCGTGGGGATGACCTCGATATCGGTATTGCCCGCCTCCTGTCCGAGCTTCATGATGGCGCCCTTGCCGTACGCCTTTTCGATCTGCGCCAGCACCGCGTCCAGCGCCTTGCGTTTTTCTTCGTTCATCTATCTTCTCCTTGTGTTTTTTTCATGAAATTTCCCGGTACGCGAGGAACAGCGCCAGATTGATCGCCGTCCGCGTGACCGTCTCCCGATCGCCCGAGAGCCGGAAGCGGAACACACGCACTTTTTCCCGCGTGCCGGCGGCGATATAGCACAGCCCGACGGGCTTGTTGGTGCCGTCCGCATCGGGGCCGGCGATGCCGGTTGTTGCGATCGCCACGTCGCAGTTGCCCTGCTTTAACAGCCCCGCAGCCATCTCATAGGCGACCTCGTCGGACACGGCGCCCTTGCCCATCAGGGTAAATTCCCCGACGCCGAGGCGCTCCCGCTTTGCCTTGTTATCGTAGGCGTTGATGCCCTCGAAGAACACGGCGCTCGCACCCGGAACCTGCACGATAGCGCGCCCCACGCCGCCCGCCGTGAAGGACTCCGCCGTCGAAATGCGCAGCCTGTGCAGCTTGAGCGCCGAGACGAGCCGCTCTGCGAGCGTCATATCCTCCATTGCGTAGAGGTAGTCTTTGAGCGCGGTGGCGAGGATGCGCACAACCTCGTCGGCAACCATCTTGGGCGTCTCCTGGTCGTAGATGACCTCGATGCGCGCGCAGCCGTACTCCTCCGTCGCGTGCAGGGAGAGCTTGCCGCCGCCCGCTTCCTCCGCCTGTTTTACGGCGGTCTGAATGACGTCGCGCGGGGCGGAACAGGTGCACAGCACGACGCGCGCGTACGACTTGTGCCGCCGCTTGTCGATGCGGGGAACGACCTGCGTTTTAACGATCTGCGCGCCGCGCTCCCCCTCGGGCAGGACGGCGAACAGGCTGTCGCCCGTCTCTAAAATGTTCTCCTCCGTAAACGCCTCCTCTGCGGCGACGGCGACCGCGTCCCTTGCGGAGGCGATGAGCGCGGGCGCGCACACGAGGAACACGCCGTCGCACTCGGTGGAGAGCCGCAGGAGCGCGGAGGAAACCTTGCTGGGCGCATCGTAGGCGAGCACTTCGATCTCGTCCACAAAGACGCCGCCCGACAGGAGCGCGTCAAAGACGGGCGCCGCCGCCACAGACGTAAGCGAATTTTTACTGTTGCGAAGGACGATGCCCGCGTATTTCACGCCTGCTCCCCCTTCTGCTCAGGATCAATCATTCGTTCTGCTCCCCGTATTTGTCAATATCTCCGTATTTTGCTTCAAAGTCCTCTTTTGTGAAAAGGATGGTGCGTGTCTTTGCGTTTTCGTCAAAAGGCGAAATATATCCCGACTTCTCCAACCATTCGACGGCTCTGCACGCTTTTATATAGCCGATATCACACTTTCGTTGAATCATCGAAAGGGATACGACATCGTATTTGATGACAGCTGCAAGGACTTTGATATAGTACGGTTCGACTGCGCCGTCAACGCCGCCTGCGCTGTTTGCCGCTTTGCTGACAGTATCCGCAGCCGACCCATCGGAATGCGCCTGCGTCTCCCCCTTCTCCTCGGTGAGGACTTGTCTGTTTTTGACAATATAGTTGACGCCCGAGAGGACGGTGAGGACGGTGCAGGCAAAGAAGAGCACGATCCCGATAAAGCCGATCGCCTGTCCCGCCGTGCTACCTGAGAAACTCAGCCCGACCAAAAGGAAGGCGATGGCGGCGTCCTGACAGGTCGTCTTGACCTTGCCCAGTTTATCCGCCGCGATGACGAGCTTTCTCTCGGCGGCGACCATGCGGAAGCCGCTGACGATGAGCTCGCGCGCCATGATGAGCGCGACGCAAACGCCGGCGACCACGGTTATTGCATAGCTTGCGTCGAGCACCGCAGCAACGCTCCCGCCGTTGAAGATGTAGAAGGGCGCATAGAACGCCTCCATGCGCGTCAAAAGCAGGATGAACGCCGTGGCGACGAGCACCTTGTCCGCGATGGGATCGAGGAACTTGCCGAGGTTTGTGACCAGGTTGCGGCTGCGGGCAATGTGACCGTCCAGCGCGTCCGTTGCGGCGGCGAGCACAAAGATGATCGCTGCAATGAGATAATTCCACCCGTCCATGACGTCCAGATAGAAGAAGAGGACGAACACGGGGATCATGAAAATGCGCGTCAACGTAATTTTATTGGGAAGATTCATAGCTTACTCCTTCGCACGTCCGATGAGATTTCCTGCCTTTGTGCGTTCGATGACGACGTCGTATTCCTCGCCCGTCGTCGCATGCGGGGCGGTAAAATAAGTCACGCCGTCCGCGCCGTACGCCTGAAAGTATGTCCTGCCGACAAAGCAGCCGCGCGCAAAGTCTACTTCGTCGCACACGACGCGCACGGTTTTCCCGACAAAGGACGCAAGGTACTCGTCCGCGATCGCCTCCTGCACCCCGTAGAGCGCCCTGACGCGGCGCTGCTTGGTGCGGGCGGGGATCTGTCCCTTTAACTTATAGGCGGGCGTCCCCTCCTCGCGCGAATAGGCGAAGAAGCCGCAGTTTTCAAAGCGCGCCTTACTGAGGAACTCTTTCAGTCCCTCGACTTCCTCCTCCGTCTCGGTAGGAAAGCCCGCGATGAAGGTAGAGCGCAGCGCGATGCCGGGGATCTCGCGGCGCAGCTTTTGAATGAGCTGCAAGTAGCTCTCACGCGTGCCCCGCCGCCCCATCAGCTTCAATACCCTGTCCTCGCTGTGCTGGAGCGGAATATCGAGGTACTTGATGATCTTGGGATTGTCGCGCACCTCGGCGATGAGTTCGTCCGTGACCACTTCCGGATAACAGTATAGCAGACGAATATGACAGATGTTGTCAAGTTCAGAAAGTTTTTTGAGCAGAGGCACAAATAAATTTTCGCCCGTGTCCACGCCGTAGCGCGTCGTATCCTGCGCGACGAGCACCAGCTCGTGCGTGTCCCCGAGGCTTTTCGCCTCCGCAATGAGCTGTTCCATGGGATAGGAGCGGTACTTGCCGCGGATGGCGGGAATGAGGCAGTATGTACAGTGATTACAGCAGCCGTCAGCGATCTTTAAGTACTTGAGGTGAGGCGGCGTGGTGATGACGCGCTCACCCCCCTCGCAGCCCGTATGGACGGCGTTGACGCGCTCGCCCGCATAGGCGCGCTCGAGGGCGGGAAAGAGCTCAGAACAGTCCGAAACACCCAGAAAGACGTCCCCTTCCGTCAGCGCGGGATAGAGTTCATCGACGAACTTTTCGGGAAGGCACCCTGCGACGACGATCTTTTCCAGCTTTCCGCTGCGGTGGGAATTGCCCTCCAGGATGGCTTCGATCGCCTCCTTCCGCGCATCATTCAGGAAGGCGCAGGTGTTGACGATGAGCACCTGCGCTTGTTGAATATCGTCCGTGATGGGACAGCCGTGGCGGCGGACCTCGCCCAGCAACCGTTCGCCGTCCACGCGGTTCTTGTCACAGCCGAGGGAGATCATGCCGAATACCTTGTTCATCCGTCAATGTCTCCGTATTTTGCTTCAAAGTCTTCCTTGGTGAGAAGGACGGTGCGCGCCTTTGCCTTGCCGTCAAAGGGCGAGATATAGCCCATGAGCTCCATCCATTCGATGATCTTGCCCGCGTGATTGTAGCCGACCGAGCACTTGCGCTGGATGAGCGAGATGGACGCCGAGCCCAGCTTGACCACGATGGCGAGCGCCTTGATGTACTGCGGATCGACCGCGCCGCCGTCTGCATCGTCGTCACCGCCGCCGCTCGCGCCGCCCTCCGTCTTGTTGATATAGTCTGCAACGGACTCGTCGAAATATGCCTCGTTGTGTGCCTTGATATCCTCGATGACGCGCTGGACTTCCTTGGAGTCGATGAACGCGCCCTGCACGCGCAGGCAGCTGTACATGCCCTCCGTTCTGTAGAGCATATCGCCAAGCCCCAGCAGTTTTTCCGCGCCCGATTCATCGAGAATGGTGCGGGAGTCCACTTCCTGCACGACGCGGAAGGCGAGCCGCGTGGGAAGATTTCCCTTGATGACGCCCGTGATGACGTCCACTGAGGGGCGCTGCGTCGCAATGACGAGGTGCATGCCCGCCGCGCGCGCCTTCTGTGCCAGGCGCTGGATGCGGTCCTCGATGTCCTTCTTGGCGACGGACATGAGGTCGGCGAGCTCGTCCACGACGATGACGATCTTGGGAAGTTTTTCCTCTCCGTCTGTAATGGAGGCGTTGTACTCGTCCAGATTGTGCACGTTGGAGCCGCTGCGCGTCTTCTGCTCGAAGAGGGTATAGCGGCGCTCCATCTCCTTGATCGCCCAGTTGAGCGCGGCAACCGCCTTCTGCGCGTCGGCGATGATCTCGTTGATCATCAGGTGCGGCAGACCGTCGAACACGGCGAACTCCACCTTTTTGGGGTCGATGAGGATGAGCCGCAGTTCCTCGGGCGAATACTTGCAGATGAGGCTGATGAGCATGGAGTTGAGGCACACCGACTTGCCCGAGCCCGTCGCGCCGGCGACGAGCAGGTGCTTCATCTTGACGATATTGCCGCACACGTTGCGCCCCTCGACGTCCTTGCCGATGGCAAACATCAGGGAATTGGGCTTACCATTGACGTATTCGGGCGCCTCCATGACCGAGCGCAGCCCCACCGTCGCGCGGACGGAGTTGGGGACTTCGACGGAGATCGCGCCCACCTCGGAATTGGAGTAGATGTTGACGCCGTCGCGCGCGTGCAGACGCATCGCGATCTCGGCATCGCGCTTGATGACAGAGCGCACCGCAATGTTGCGCGGGATATCGATATCGTAGCGGGTGACGGCGGAGCCGATGGTCACTTTGACGACTTCGGCGTCCACACGGAAGCCCTGCAGGGTATCGAGGATGATCTCGGAATTCTGTTCGATCTCCTCCTGGGAGATGCGCACATTGTCGTCATAGCGGTCAAGATTGTCAACGCTGGGACGGACATATGCCTGATACTTGTGTTTCTTGGGCTGAGGCGCAGGCTTGCTCTCCTCGGGCGCCTCGGAAAACTCGCGCGCATCGACGCCGCGCGGCGTGCGCGTGCGGGCCCTTTCGCCCCTTTCGCGTGCGGACGGCACGGGCAGGGCGGGTTCTTCGCGGTAGTCCGCATCGTCCATCTCGGCGTCGTTATCGAACAGGTTTGCCGCCGAGGGAACGGGTGCATCGTACACGCGGCTCTGCGCGGAGGGCGCGTCCTCCGCGGGCGAACGCTCAAAGACGTCCCGCCCGCGGTCGGCGATGGGATCCTCCTGCGGCTCGGGCATTTCAAAGCGGTCCGCGCGGCTGAGCTTGGTTCTGTCAAAGCGCTCCGGCGGCACGGACGCGGGCGCATCCTCAACGCGCGTGCGCTCCTCAACGGGACAGGCAAAGATGCTCCTGAACTCCCGCTCGCGCGCCTTGGAATCGTACGAGGGTTCCTGCTGCGCAGGCGTCTCGCGGCGGGCATAGGGCGAGGGCTGCGTGGGATAGGCGGGCGCAGACGGCTCGGGGTCAGCGGGCGGCTGCGCATCGATCTCGCCCGATTTGACGGGATCGAGGTAGGAAACGCGCTCCGGCATTTCGGGCGCAGGTTCCGCCTTGGGCGCAATCTCCGGCTCCGGCCGGAAAACAGGCTCGGGCGCGGGCTGTACTTTGGGCGCGGGCTCCGGCTCCGGCGCGGGCATTGCCGCACCGCGCACGGGCTCAAAATCTGTTCCGTTGCGCGCAGGCTCGTCCGAAGAATGTTCCGGCGAGGGCTGCCGGTAGGCATAGGGCGTATACGAAGGTCTTGCCGTCTGCTCCGGCCACTCCTGTTTGGGTTCGGGCGCAGGGAGATCCTCCGTCTGATTGGACGCATCGTACGGGACGTCGTTCGCATAGTAATCGTGCGTCGGATAGAGCGGAATGGAGGGCGCGCGATAGGAGGGCGACTGCGGATAGTTGAAGTCGTCCTGCCCGATGGCGGAGGCGGGCCGCTCCTGTGTCACGCGCTTGGGCATGACGGGGCGGGAGGACTCCGTCTGGGAGAGATACCGTTCGGTATAGCTCACGTCGGATGAATCCTCGCTCGCATCGGAGCGCGCCGCAGTCTTGCCCGCGTCCGCCGCCGTACCCGAAGGCCCCACGCTCGAACGGCGCGGATAGGTGTTGAAGCGCGAATCGCGGTCAAAGATGAGATTGTTTTTATAGTCGCTTGCGGGGTCGGTGTCAAAGAGGATGGCGCGGCTGCGCTCATAGGCGTCCTGCGCGGAGAGCGGCGGCTGCACCCTGGGCTTTGTCTGCTCGGCATAGCCGACGTAGGGAGCGGGCTCGGGTGCAGGTGCGGCGTACGCCCCGGGATAGGAGGGCGGCTGATAGCCGGGCGCACCGTAGCCCGCAGAAATCGGCATATCGGTCGGCGCGACCGCCTCCGCGGGCGCTGCAGGGGCCTCCTGCCGCGCGGATACACGGGAAGGCTCGGGCAGATCGTCAAACGAGACGCCCTCCTGCCTGCGCCGCTTTTCGGGGCGCCTGCGCGCCGAGGGAAGAATGAGCGCGCGCAGGGGGGTATCCAGCGCGATGAGATAGAGCGCGAGCACGATGAGCAGCGCGTAGAGAATGTATGCGCCCACGCCCGAGAGAATGGCGCGGACGGGATAGGCGATGAGCCCGAGCAGGACGCCGCCGCCCGTGCCGCCGGAGATCCCCTCCCCCGCCGCCGTCCAGCAGGCGTTCATATAGCCGCCGAACCCAAGCGAAAAGTAGGGCTCCGCCGTCGCCGTCTGCACGATGAGAAAGATCGCGGCGAGCAGAAAGTACACGCGGACGATCCAGCGTGCAGGAATGGGCTTCTTTCCGAAGACGAGCACGAACGAGAGATAGAGCAGCAGCACGAGGAGCGGGTAGACGAAAAATCCCGCAAGTCCCACAAAAAATGCTGTGATTGCTACGCCGATCTCACCGAAGACCGCGCCGCCCGTGACGCAGATAAACAGCATGACGGCGCTGAACAAGAGCAGCGTCATGCCGATCGTCTCCCGCGTCAGGAGTGCGCCCACACTTTTATTCTGTTTGTTTTCTCCGCGACCGACTCCGTTCAAAACAACCTCCGTCCCGCCCCATCAGGGGGCGCTGTGATCGTGTTCCTTCCTGCGCGTTGCGCGCGCATGGGGACACCGGCACTGTGATGCCCCGCCGTGATATTCCTATACAGAGTACCATTATAGCATTTTCCTTCGGATTTTTCAACAAGATTCAGGGGATTTTCATAAAAAACAATGCGGCGCCCCTCGCCCACAAAATCCGCAGCCCGCCGCGCCGAAGCCTCCCTGCGCATCAAAAAAGGCATACCGCTTGCGAGGTATGCCTCAAAGGAGGGAGAAACATGGCGAATACAATTGCGCGCGATTCAGACCATGTTTTCCAGGATGAGCTTGTCTGCGACGAGCGCAATAAATTCGCTGTTGGTGGGCTTTTCCGAGCCGATATAGACGCGTGCACCGAAGATGGCGTTGACGGCGTCCACCCTGCCGCGGTTCCAGGCGACCTCGATGGCGTGACGGATGGCGCGCTCTACCTTGCTTGCGCTCGTCTCGTACTTCTCGCCGATGACGGGATACAGCCCCTTTGTCACATTGTTGATGACGCGCGGATCGGCGACCGCCATCTTGATCCCCTCGCGCAGGTAGTTGTAGCCCTTGATGTTGGGCGGGATGCCGATGGAGACAAAGATGTTGCTGATGCGCTCGTCCAGCGAACCCGCCCGCCTGCGCTCCAGCTTTTCCCGCGCAGGACTAGGCGCGTCCTCCTGCGAGAGCTCCGCGACGCGCTCCTCCACGATCTCCGCCGAGACGGGCTTCATCAGGTAGTAGCGTGCGCCCAGTGCAATGACGCGGCTGACGATCTTGTCGTCCGAGAAGTTCCCGAGCACAACGAAGTCCGCCTTCAGCCCAGCCTTCTTTGCGCGCTCCATGACGGTAAATCCGTCCAATGAAGTGAGCAATAAGCTGGTGACCACCACGCAGGGAACATTCTTCTCAATCAGAGAAAGTCCCTGTGCGCCGTCTCCCGTGACACCGCAGACGGTGTACCCTTCCCGCGCGAAGTATTCGGAAAGTTCGCGTGCGAATGCCTCATTACTCTCCAAAATGAGTACCTTTTTCATAGTTTTCCTCCGTACTTTGAAATTACATACGGCATTATAAAACACAAATTTTTATTTGTAAAGTCATTTTTGTACAAAATTCATAGATTTTTGTACAAAATTCGTCGAATTTTGTACAAAAATGGAGAAACGACGAATTTCGACAAAATATGCGCTCAGTTTTTTGATTATTTTAGAAAAAGAGAGGCGCCCGCATGAATCTTCATGCGGGCGCCGCCCGTGAAAAAACCGTTATGAATTATCTGGGGATGCGAACATGGGCGTCGACAGATAGCGATCCCCCGTATCGGGCAGCAGCACGACGACGGTCTTGCCCGCGCTCTCTTTGCGCTTTGCGACCTCGATCGCCGCCCACAGCGCCGCACCCGACGAAATGCCCGCCAGAATGCCCTCTCTTTTCCCGAGCAGCCTGCCCGCGGCGTAGGCATCCTCGTCCGTCACGGCGATCACTTCGTCATAGATACCCGTGTCCAGCACTTCGGGCACAAAGCCCGCGCCGATGCCCTGCAATCCGTGCGCGCCCGCCTTGCCGCCCGAGAGGACGGCAGAGGTCGCAGGTTCCACGGCGACCACTTTGACGGAGGGCTTTCGCTCCTTGAGGTAGCGACCGACACCCGTCACCGTCCCGCCCGTGCCGACGCCCGCGACGAAGACATCCACCGCGCCGTCCGTATCGGCATAGATCTCCAGCCCCGTGCTGCAATAGTGCGCCGCGGGATTGGCAGGATTGGAGAACTGCCCCGCAATCATGCTTCCCGGGATGGACGCCGCCAGTTCGTCCGCGCGGGCGATTGCGCCAGCCATTCCCTTGCTGCCGTCGGTGAGGACGAGTTCCGCGCCGTACGCCGTCATCAAAAGGCGGCGCTCCACAGACATACTGTCCGGCATCACGATGATGACGCGGTATCCCCGCGCCGCCGCGACCGCCGCCAGCCCGATGCCCGTGTTGCCGCTGGTCGGCTCGATGATGACGGAGCCCTCTTTCAGCCTGCCCGTTTTCTCCGCGTCCTCGATCATCGCCAGCGCGACGCGGTCCTTGACGGAGCCCGCGGGGTTAAAACTTTCCAGCTTTGCCAGAAGCCGCGCTTTGAGCGAATATTGCGCCTCGATGCCGCGCAGCTCCAGCAGCGGCGTCCTTCCGATGAGCTGATCGACGGATGTATAGATCTTTGCCATGTTCCCTCCTTGCCCTCTTTGCGCCCCCTTCACGTGAGGCGCCCGATATTATTCGCTATCATAGCACAATGCGCCCGATTTGTCAATGTGCCCGCGATCGCACGCGCCCGAAAAGCAATTCGGCCGTTGCAAAATACGCGGAAATCCGACATTCAATCAAAATCACCGGTTGTAAAACCGGTGATTTTGATATATAGTGAGTTGAATTTGGATAGACAAATCAGAATTTTCTTTCAAGGGACACGCTGCTAAAAAGGCGCATGGTTTTTATAGCGTAACTCGTTCCCATGCACTCCCAACATCACCATTAACAAGAAGGGACGCGGCAACGGCGGGATCAGAAAGATCTTCGCTGGAAACTTCATTTCCGTTGACGACCCAACCTTCCGGATTTTCGAACACAACGCTCTGCAGCGCGGTACAGCCGGAGAAAGCATAGTGATCAATCTCTGTCACACTGCCCGGAATGACAACGCTTTCAAGTCCGGTGCAGCCGCAGAAAGCAAAATCACCGATACTTGTCACGCCTTCGGGAATATCAATACTCTTAAGCCCGGTACAGGCCTGGAAAGCAGAAACACCGATAATTGTCACACCTTCGGGAATATCAATACTCTTAAGCCCGGTACAGCCATTGAAAGCAGAATAACCGATAATTGTCACACCTTCGGGAATTGTAATGCCCGTGATCCATGTACAATTTGCAAAGGCGCTCCCCCCGATTTCCGTGACGGGATGCCCGTTGTAGGTGGACGGAATTACGAGAACCGCATCGGACATTGTCCCGATGCCCGTGACAGTATATCCGCTGCCGTTAAACTGATATACCAATTGCTCGTCGGGTTCGGGCGATACGGACGGATCGGAGGCGCCGCAGCGATCGCATGCGCCGTTGACATAGTGATGCCCAAGCGAGGAAAGAGCCTGATAGGTCGTATAATCGCAGTTTTCGCACGTCTCATACGCCGCCCAACCGCTCTGTGTACAGGTCGGGTCTTGTCCCGCATGCGGAACAAGTCTGTGCCCCGCCTTAGGAATTGCCGTATATGTCGTATAATTGCAGCGCGAGCAGGTCTCGTATGCTTCCCAGCC
>CALVLM010000003.1:0-115098 GCA_944338075.1 Candidatus Gallimonas intestinigallinarum
TTGTTTGAAATCTTTTTCCTTTTGACATAAAAATATGCACCCCCTAAAGTCTGTCCAACTTTTGGGGTGCATATCATCTGCGCGGGCGGCGCTGTTTTGTTTCAGAAATGGCGCAGGTCAAAATAAGCGGGGATTCGTATAATCTCTGCGCGAAGCATCCAAAATAGGGGTATGAGAAAGATCCGTCCCAATCCATTGAACAAGACGCGGGAGGAGCGTGAGACCTGCTTCCCGCAGGCGGGCAGGGAGGAGGTCCGCCCGTGACAGGCCGTTCGCGCGAAAATTTCAACAAAAACTACATTGCCTATGTGCACACCTTTGACCCGCCCACACAGCACGTCAAGACCTGCCTCAGGGCCTTCTTTGTCGGCGGGCTCATCTGCTGCGTCGGACAGTTTTTCCGCTCCATGCTCGAACTTGCCGGGCTGACGGGGGACATTCTCTCAGGGACGGTCTCCGCGATGCTCATCTTTTTAGGCGTGCTGTTGACGGGACTTGGCGTCTATGACCGCATCGGAAAGAACGCGGGGGCGGGGAGCATCGTGCCCATTACGGGTTTTGCCAACTCCGTCGCATCTCCCGCTGTGGAATTCAAGACGGAGGGCTATGTCTACGGTACGGCGGCAAAGATGTTCATTGTCGCGGGGCCCATCATCGTGTACGGCGTCCTGGCGGGCGCGGCGGTCGGGCTCGTGTACTGGCTGATCGCGCTCTAAAATACTTGCCTTTTCAAAAAGATTGTGCTATACTATTGAAAATTCATCAAAACGGAGGAAACGGCTATGGCTAAGATCACGGAAAATACGCTGATTGCCGAGTGTCTTGAAATCAACCCTAACGCGGTGGAGATTCTGCAGGGTGCGGGCATGCATTGCTTCGGCTGTGCAATGGCGCACGGCGAGACCATCGCGGAGGCAGTTGCCGTTCACGGGGAAGACCTCGAACAGCTGCTTGCCAAGCTCAACGAAGGCATTAACTGATTTTTTGCTCCTTATGGAGACATGACAAAACTTCCGCACATGTTGCATGTGCGGAAGTTTTGTCATTTTGAGGGCGCGGCGCGCCGCCTGTTTTGGCGGCGCGCCGAATGCACCTGAACGCTGTGCGCCCTGACCATGCAACCCATCAAAGACATTTCCGAACGTCTGTTCTTTTTTCTTAACTTTCCTGTTTAAGCGGCGATTTTGTGCGGTATAATTAGATTGCAAGAAGATTTCTTGCCTTTGATCTGCTTATAACTACCCAAGGAGGGCATGGATATGGACGCAAATAAATTCACACAAAAATCATTGCAGGCGATCCAGAGCGCGCAGAGCCTTGCCGCCGAATACGGCAATCCCGAGCTGACGGCGCTGCATCTCGCCTGCGCGCTGCTCGACAGGGACGGGCTGAACTACCGCATCGTCGGGCGCGCCGGCGCAGATGCGGACGGACTTGCATCCGCCGTCAAGGACGCCGTGGAGCGGCTCCCGCGGACGTCGGGCGGTTCCCAGCCGTACGCGACGAGCGCCGTCAACCGCATTCTCACCGAGGCGGAGAAGCTCGCCTCCGGCATGAAGGACGACTATATCTCCGTCGAGCACCTCTTTTTGTGCCTGTTTGACAACGACGAGCGGGGATTAAAGGACATCTTCTCCCGCTTCGGTCTGACCAAGAACAAGTTTTTGGAGGGCATGAAGCAGGTGCGCGGCAATCAGAACGTGACCAGCGACAATCCCGAGGACACCTACGAGGCGCTGGACAAGTACGGCACCGATCTTACCAAGCGGGCGCGCGAGCACAAGCTCGAGCCCGTCATCGGGCGAGATGAGGAGATCCGCAACGTCATCCGCATTCTGTCGCGCAAGACCAAGAACAACCCCGTGCTCATCGGCGAGCCGGGCGTCGGCAAGACGGCGATCGCCGAGGGATTGGCACAGCGGATCGTCAAGGGCGACGTGCCCGAGACTTTGAAGGGCAAGACGCTCTTCTCCCTCGATATGGGCGCGCTCATCGCGGGCGCGAAGTACCGAGGCGAGTTTGAGGAGCGTTTGAAGGCAGTGCTTGCCGAGGTCACCAAGTCCAACGGCAACATCCTGCTGTTCATCGATGAACTGCATACCGTCGTCGGCGCGGGCAAGACGGAAGGCGCAATGGACGCGGGCAATCTTTTAAAGCCGCTCCTGGCGCGCGGTGAGCTGCACTGCATCGGCGCGACGACGCTGGACGAATACCGCAAGTACATTGAAAAGGACGCGGCGCTCGAGCGCAGGTTCCAGCCCGTCATGGTGGGCGAGCCGTTGGTCGAGGATACCATCTCCATTCTGCGCGGACTTAAAGAGCGTTTTGAGATCTTCCACGGCGTGCGCATCCACGATGACGCGCTGGTCGCGGCGGCGGTGCTTTCCAACCGCTATATCACCGATAGGTTCCTGCCCGACAAGGCGATCGACCTCGTCGACGAGGCGGCGGCGATGATCCGCACGGAGATCGACTCCATGCCCGCGGACATGGACGCGATGAACCGCAAGATCGCACAGCTCGAAGTGGAGGAAAAGGCACTCTCCAAGGAGAGCGACAATCTCTCGCAGGCGCGTCTGGAGGCGCTCAAAAAGGAGCTCGCCTCCCTCAAGGAGACGTTCGCCACAATGAAGGCAAAGTGGGAGGACGAGAAGAACGCCATCCGCGCCGAAAAGGATTTGAAGGCGCAGATCGACGACGTCAAC
Organism: Candidatus Gallimonas intestinigallinarum; assembly: GCA_944338075.1. Taxonomy (GTDB): domain Bacteria; phylum Bacillota; class Clostridia; order Christensenellales; family Borkfalkiaceae; genus Gallimonas; species Gallimonas intestinigallinarum. The sequence continues at coordinate 2,706 of CALVLM010000003.1, forward strand.
GGCAAGATCGAATCGCTGATGAACGTCGGCAAGTACGAGGAGGCGTCCCGCCTCAAATACGGCACGCTTGTCGATCTTCAGAAGAAGCTCGAGCAGGCGAAGTCCAGCGTCAACGACCGCAAGGACGCGCTTTTGCAGGACGAGGTCACCGAGGAGGAGATCAACCGCATTGTCGCGCGCTGGACGGGCATCCCCGTCGCCAAACTCAAGGAAGGGGAGCGCGAAAAGATCTTGCGCCTCGAGGACGATCTGCATAAGCGTGTCGTCGGGCAGAACGAGGCGGTCACCAAGGTTTCGGAAGCCATCCTTCGTTCGCGGGCAGGCATCTCCGACCCCAACCGTCCCATCGGTTCCTTCCTGTTCCTGGGCCCGACGGGCGTGGGCAAGACGGAGCTTGCAAAGTCGCTCGCCGAAAACCTCTTTGACGACGAAAAGAATATCGTGCGTATCGATATGTCGGAGTACATGGAGAAGTTCTCTGTCTCCCGTCTCATTGGCGCGCCTCCGGGATACGTCGGCTATGAGGAGGGCGGTGCGCTCACCGAGGCGGTGCGCCGCAAGCCCTACTCCATCGTGCTGTTCGACGAGATCGAAAAGGCGCATCCCGACGTGTTCAATATCCTGCTGCAAATTCTCGACGACGGCAGGGTGACCGATTCGCAGGGCAGGACGGTGGACTTCAAGAACACCATCATCATCCTGACCTCCAATCTGGGCTCGGATATTATCATGGGCGGCATCGAGGACGGCGAGATCGGCCCCCGCGCCCGTGAGGAGGTGGCGGAGCTTCTGAAGCGCTCCTTCCGCCCCGAGTTTTTGAATCGTCTGGACGAGATCATCATGTTCAAGCCGCTCACGCGCGAGAATATCGACAAGATCGTCGAAATTTTGCTGGAGCGTCTCAAGAAGCGCCTTGCGCAGGAGAATCTCACGCTCGAGGTCACGCCCCGCGCGGTCGGGTTCATTTCGGACAACGGCTACGATCCCATGTTCGGCGCAAGACCGTTGAAGCGGTTCATTCAGTCGCGCGCGGAGACGCTGCTTGCAAAGTATATCGTCAAGGAAAATCCCGAAGCCGGCTCGAAGATCGTGCTCGACTGCGGCGACAACGGACTGTTCCTGCGCACGGATGCACAAGAGACGGCATAACGTATCCCTCAAATACGAGCGAAAAAGGAGAACGCAATGAAGGGACTCATCCTCGTCAATGCGTATACGCACAGCGATCATGAACTCTATCAGCCCCGCCGCCTGCAGGAAGAGCTGGCGGAACTGGGCGTTGCGGCAGATTTGAAGCGCAACGATTTTTGCCCCGCGTATCTGGACGGCGGCATCAAAGCGGACGTCGCGGAATATGATTTCTGCGTCTATCTGGATAAGGATAAGTATGTCCCGCGCCTTTTGGAGGGCGCGGGCATGCGCCTTTTCAACCGCGCGCAGGCGGTGGAGGTCTGCGACGACAAGATGCGTACGCACATGGCGCTCGCGGGCGTCGTGCGCATGCCCGCAACGCTCGCCGCGCCGCTGTGCTATACCCCGGGTGCGCCCGTTTCCGCGGCGCTTCTTGATAAGGTGGAGCGCGTGCTCGGCTATCCCGTCGTCGTCAAGGAGTGCTACGGGTCGCTCGGCAAGGGGGTATACCTCGCTAGAGACCGCGCGCAGCTTACCTCCATTGCGGAAAAGCTCAAACTGCGCCCGCACCTCTTTCAGAAGTTCGTCGCGGAGAGCGCGGGCAAAGACCTCAGAGTGCTCGTCGTGGGCGGGCGCGCGATCGCAGCCATGCGCCGCGTCTCGGAGACCGACTTCCGCTCCAACGCCGAGCTGGGCGGCAGGGGAGAACAATATCCGCTCGATACCGCCACCGCCGCCCTCTGTGAGAAGGTCGCAGATGCCCTCGGACTGGATTTTTGCGGGGTAGACCTGTTATTCGGCAAAGACGGCTTCGAGGTATGCGAGGTCAACTCCAACGCCTTTTTCGGCACCTTTGAGCGCGTGACGGGCATCAACGTCGCGCGGCTGTACGCCCGCCACATTGTGAGTTCGATGCGGAAAAACGGGTGAGTACCCTTCAGATTTGTACCAAAACATAGCAGCGCCGCCGTGCCAACTGGCACGGCGGCGCTGCTATGTGAATTGAAAATTATCCGATGATGAGATTAACGAGCCGCCCGGGGATGACGATGCACTTTTTCACCGCCTTGCCCGCAAGCTTTTCCTGCACTTCGGGAAGCGTCAGGACGTGCTGCTCGACTTCCTCCTGCGAAAGGGAGGTGGCGATCATCGCCTTGCACACCATGCGGCTGTTGACCTGCACCGCGTACTCCTTCTCGTCGAGGACGAGCGCCTTTGCATCGGCGACGGGGTAGCTCTCCTCGATGATGAAGTCCTTGCCGCCGATCATCTCCCAAAGCTCCTCGCAGACATGGGGAGCAAAGGGGGCGAGCAGCAGCACCAGATCATGCACCGCCGCTTTTTCCACGGCAATGTTTTTGTTTTCCAAACCGTCGTACTTGTAGAGCGCGTTGACGAACTCCATGATGCGCGCGATCGCCGTATTGAAGGAGAATGCCTCCAGATCGCGCGAGACGCGGTCGATCGCGTAGTTCTTGGCGTAATCGAGCGCCTTTTCCTCCGCGCCGTACAACCCCGGTTCCCTGGGCGTCTTGCAGGCGTTCGTCCTGGTGACGATCTTCTCGACGCGATCCAAGAACTTTGCGACCGCCTTGATGCCGTCGTCGTTCCACGGCCCGCCCTCCGTGTAGGAGAAACCAAACATGAGGTAGAGGCGGAAGGCGTCAGAGCCGTACGTCGATACATACTCGTCGGGTGAGACGATGTTGCCGTGCGACTTGCTCATGCGGTTGCCGTCGGGACCTAAAATGACGCCCTGGTGCACGAGCCGCCTGAAGGGCTCGTCGAAGTCCAGATATCCCATGTCGCGCAGCGCCTTTGTAAAGAAGCGCGCATACAAAAGGTGCATGCAGGCGTGCTCCGCGCCGCCGACGTACACGTCCACGGGCAGCATCTTGTCCACCGCCTCGCGGGAGAAGGGCTCTTTTTCATTGTGCGCATCCGCATAGCGCAGGTAGTACCAGCTCGAGCAGACGAAGGTGTCCAGCGTGTCGGGATCGCGCTCCGCGGGTCCGCCGCAGTTGGGGCAGGTCGTGTGCATGAACTTGTCGTGCTTGGCGAGCGGGGATTTGCCGTCGGGGCGGAACTCCACGTCGTAGGGTAGTTTTACGGGCAGATCCTTTTCGGGGACTGCGACGTCGCCGCAGACGGGGCAGTGGATGACGGGAATGGGCGCGCCCCAGTAGCGCTGACGGGACACCAGCCAGTCGCGCAGGCGGTAGTTGACCTTCTTGCCGCCCTTGCCCAGTTTGGAGATGTAGGCGGCGACCTCTGCGCGCGCCTCGTCGCCGTACAGCCCGTCAAATTGCAGCGAGCCGGCCATGATGCCGTCCTCGGTGAAGGGAAGCTCAGTTTCGCCGCCCTTCTTTTCAATGACCTTGACGATGGGGAGATTGTATTTGGTCGCGAAGGCGTAGTCGCGCTCGTCGTGCGCGGGAACCGCCATGACCGCGCCCGTGCCGTAGGTTGCAAGGACGTAGTCCGCAAGATAGATGGGGATCTTCTTGCCGTTGACGGGGTTGGTGCAGTACGCGCCCGTGAACACGCCCGTCTTTTCGCGGGTGGAGGAGAGGCGTTCGATCTCGTTCGCCTTTGCCGCCTCTTCGATATATGCCTCGACGGCGGCGCGCTGCTCGGGCGTCGTGAGCTCGCGTGCAAGGGGGTGCTCGGGCGCCAGCACGACGTACGTCACGCCGAATACCGTGTCGCAGCGGGTGGTGAACACGCGGATCTTCTGTCCGCCGTCGCACTCAAATTCGATCTCGCAGCCTGTGGACTTGCCGATCCAGTTGCGCTGCATATTCTTGGTCTTTTCCGGCCAGTCGAGCGCGTCCAGCCCGGTCAGAAGCTCTTCCGCGTAGTCGGTGATCTTGAAGAACCACTGCGTCAGGTTCTTGCGCACGACCTGCGTGCCGCAGCGCTCGCAGCAGCCGTCCACAACCTGCTCGTTTGCGAGCACGGTCTGGCAGGAGGGGCACCAGTTGACGGGCGCGGCTTTGCGGTAGGCAAGTCCCTTCTTGTACAGCTGCAGGAACATCCACTGCGTCCACTTGTAGTAGTTTTCTTCGCACGTCTTGACCTCGGCGGACCAGTCAAACATCGCGCCCATCGCGCGCAGCTGACCCTCCATCGTCGCAATGTTCTTCTCGGTGGAGTCCTTGGGGTGGATGCCCGTCTTGATCGCGTAGTTCTCCGCGGGCAGGCCAAAGGCGTCAAAGCCCATAGGCTGGAACACGTTGTAGCCCTGCATGCGCTTGAAGCGGGCATAGGTGTCCGTGGGCCCGTAGTTGTACCAGTGCCCGATATGCAGCTTTGCGCCGGAAGGGTAGGAGAACATCTCCAGGACGTACCACTTCCTGCGCTCCGACTTCTTGTCAAACTGATTGATCTTTGCCTTTTCCCACCGAGCCTGCCATTTTCGCTCGATTGCTTGATAATCCATGCGTTTCCTCTCAAGATGCATTTGTTCCCGTTATTTTACAATATAGAAGGGGAAATGTCAAGCCTGACGCTCGCTGTTTTGCATTTTCGTGCATTTTGTCCCGCTTTTGCGGAAAACAGGGCGGCTTATACGCAGGAGGAATCAAACGGCGCGAACTTCATACAATAGATATGTGGAGACGATCGAACTATCCGAGCGCATGGAACACGGCGCCTATCTTTCCTATCTGTACAACACGCTTTTAACGGACGCCGCGGCGCTGGGCGGACGGGGCGAGATCGAATTTGGCGGCGGGCGCGCCGTCGTGCGGCTGGAGGTCCCGGACGCCGCAGCCTTTTCCGGCAGGGTGGCGGGCGCCGTCGCCGAGGTGCTGTGCGTCGGCTATAAGTACCGCTTTTTAGAAGAGCGGCTGTGTGTCTGTCTGCCAAGGCGTGAGCGGCGCCTGCTTGCCGCGGCGCTCATCGCGGCGGACTATACGGGCGACATGGCGTATGTCCGCAGAAAGGTGCCCGTGCTGCGTCCGTGCGCCGTGGACGGCGTGTACGCCTTCCGCCTCGGCGCGCTCCGGGAGAAGTGGGAGAAGATCGTCGCCTATATCCCGGCTGGCTTTTCCGTGCCCGATCTCAAGCGCTTTTGCGAGTTTCTGGCGGGGGAGAGCCGCAATACCATCTACCTCAAGGGCAACGCAGTGTACGGCGAGGACTTTTCGCCCCTGCGCCGCAGCCGCCTGACGGGCGCGGAGGACATGGAGACGGAGATCGTTTTGTCGGACGCGGGCTTTATTTACTGTCTGGGCGAGGTGGAGGACTCCATCGGCGATTTTTTGCAAAAATATTACGCCGAGCGCGCGATATTTTCTTGACAAAACGCGCGCCTTAAATTATAATACGGATACGGAAAGACAAGTAGTCCCGTGCGCAGTTTTCAGAGAGCGGATCCCAGGCTGGAAGATCCGCAGCGGCAATCGGAGCATGAAACCGCTTTCCCTTGCAAAACAACGAAAAAAGAGCGGCCGAAGTTCGGCAATTAAGGTGGAACCGCGCGAAGTTTCGCGTCCTTAAATCTTCCAGACGGGGAGTTTTAGGGGCGCGTTTTTTGTGTATTTGCCGGCGTCGCCGCAACAGGAGGAAATTTATGCAGATCGTTTTGAAGAACGGAGATCAGATGCAGCTCGCAGAGGGCGCGACCGCGCAGGACGCGGCGCAGGCGATCTCCGAAGGGCTTGCCCGCGCCGCAGTCGCGGCGAAGGTCAACGGCGAACTCGTTGATCTCTCGCACGTCCTCAGGGAGGGGGACGCCGTCGAGATCGTCACGCTCAAGGATAAGGAGGGGCTGGAGGTCTACCGCCACACCTGCGCGCACGTCCTTGCGCAGGCGTTAAAGACGATATTCCCCACCTGCAAGCTCGCCATCGGTCCCGTCATCGACAACGGCTACTACTATGACGTCGACTTCAAGACGCCCATCACGATGGAGGACTTCGAGAAGATCGAGGCGGAGATGCGCAAGATCATCAAGAGCAACCTGCCCATCCGCCGATTCACGCTCCCCCGCGAGGAGGCAATCGCGCTCATGAGCCAGTATCATGAGCCGTACAAGGTCGAACTTATTCAGGACCTTCCCGAGGGCGAGGAGATCAGCTTCTATCAGCAGGGCGCATTCACCGACCTCTGCCGCGGACCGCACCTTCCCTCCACGGGCAAGATCAAGGCGTTCAAGCTCGTCTCCATCGCGGGCGCATACTGGCGCGGCGACGAAAAGAAGAAGATGCTCACCCGTATCTACGGCACGGCATTCGCCAAGAAGGATGAGATGGACGAGTACTTCCAGATGCTCGAAGAGGCGAAGAAGCGCGATCATATCAAGCTTGGCAAGGAGCTGAAGCTGTTCGCGCTGCTGCCCGAGGGCAAGGGCTTCCCGTTCTTCCTGCCCAACGGCATGATCCTCAAAAACACGCTCATCGACTACTGGCGTCAGATCCACCGCCGCGAGGGCTACGTCGAAGTGCAGACGCCCATCATCCTCAACCGCTCGCTCTGGGAGACCTCGGGACACTGGGATCACTACAAGGAGAACATGTACACGACCAAGATCGACGGCGAGGACTGCGCGATCAAGCCCATGAACTGCCCGGGCGGCCTGCTCGTGTACAAGACCCAGCCGCACAGCTATAAGGATCTTCCCATCCGCATGGGCGAGCTGGGCATCGTTCACCGCCACGAAAAGAGCGGTCAGTTGCACGGGCTGATGCGCGTAAGGTGCTTCACGCAGGACGATGCGCACATCTTCATGCTGCCCGAGCAGATCACGGACGAGATCAAGGGCGTCGTGCGCATCATCGACGAAGTGTATAAGCTCTTCGGGTTCAAGTACCACGTCGAACTCTCCACCCGTCCCGAGAACGCCATCGGCAGCGATGAGGACTGGGAGGCGGCGACGAACGCCCTGCGCGCCGCGCTGGACAGCATCGGGCTGGACTATGTCGTCAACGAGGGCGACGGCGCCTTCTACGGCCCCAAGATCGACTTCCACCTCGAGGACTCCATCAAGCGCACCTGGCAGTGCGGCACCATTCAGCTGGACTTCCAGCTTCCCCAGCGCTTTGAGATCGAATATGTGGGCGAGGATGGACAGAAACACCGCCCGATCATGATCCACCGCGTCGTGTTCGGTTCCATCGAGCGCTTCATCGGCATCCTCATCGAGCACTTTGCGGGCAAGTTCCCCGTCTGGCTCGCGCCCGAGCAGGTCAAGGTCCTGCCCGTCACCGACCGCGCCGCCGACTATGCGCAGCAGCTCGTCAAAGAGATGAACGAAATGGGGCTGCGCGCCTCGGCGGACCTCAGAAAGGAGAAGATCGGCAGGAAGATCCTCGACGCCGAGGTGGAGAAGGTCCCCTACAAGCTCATCGTCGGCGACAAGGAAGTGGAGGACGGCACGGTCTCCGTGCGCCGCCGCGGCGAAGGGGACATCGGCGCGATGGCAAAGGCGGACTTCTTCGCGCTCGTCAAAAAAGAGAACGACGAAAAGACGATTTTCTGAAAAAGTACCGTCAAAATCGTTGACAAAGGGGAAGCGTTCTGCTAAAATAGGAAAGTCAAGCAGAGGTGAACCCTTCTCCCCGTGTCTGCCAAGCGGAACGGGTCAATGAATTGTCAGACGCAAGCAATTGCGTTGTATTACGGTGATTCAAAGGGTCGCACTCTGTGCGGCCCTAAATTTTTTCTGAGGTGGGAACCATTAAGACGCAGAATCAGATGAACGGAGAGATCCGCGACCGCGAGATCAGAGTGATCTCGGAGACGGGAGAGATGCTCGGCGTAATGCCGCCGCGCGAGGCGATGCGCCTTGCGGAGGAAGCGGGGCTGGATCTTGTCAAGATCTCGCCCAATGCCGTGCCGCCCGTGTGCAAGATCATGGATTGGGGCAAGTTCAAATTCGAGCAGGCGAAGAAGGAGAAGGAGAACAGGCGCAACCAGAAGGTCGTCGAACTCAAGGAAGTGCAGCTCTCCGTCACGATCGACGTCGGCGACGTCAAAGTCAAGGCGCGCAAGGCGACCGAGTTCCTGGAGGACGGGAACAAGGTCAAAGTGACCATCCGCCTGCGCGGCAGACAGATGGCGCACGCGCACCTGGGGCGCGACGTCATGATGAACTTCTACGAAATGCTCAAGGACATTGCCGTCATCGAGAAGCCCGTCAATCAGGAGGGGCGCAATCTCATCATGATCTTGGGTCCTGCCAAAAAGTAAGCAAGTTCCGCCCTCGGGCGTGACGATAAGGTAAGAAAATAATCGGAGGATACAAATATGCCTAAGCAGAAATCGCACAGCGGTTCCAAGAAGCGCTTCTGGCTCACCGGTACGGGGAAGGTCAACCGTCCCCACGGCGGCAAGAACCACAAGGCGGAAACCAAGAACAGAAAGAGAAAGAGAAATCTTCGTCAGACGACGCTCGTCTCCCATGCACAGGAGAACAACGTCAAGAAGATGATCCCTTACAAGGATTGATAGGAGGTAACGACCATGCGTATTAAGAGAGGCGTAAACGGCGTCAAGAAGCGCAGAAAGATCTTAAAGCTCGCAAAGGGCTATTTCGGCTGCAAGAGCAAGAACTATCGCATCGCACGCGAAGCGGTCATGAAGTCCCTGAACTACGCGTACATCGGCAGAAAGCGCCGTAAGCGCGATATGCGCAGCCTGTGGATCGCGCGTATCAATGCAGGCGCACGTGAGAACGGACTTTCCTATTCCAAGCTGATGCACGGGCTCAAGGTTGCAGGCATCGACCTCAACCGCAAGGTCCTTGCAGACCTTGCCGTCACGGATGCTGCCGCATTCGCTGACATCTGCAGCAAGGCAAAAGCCGCAATTTAAGCGAAGAGAAGCCTTTGAAAAAAGGCTTTTTTCGCGCATGCGTGCAGTATGATCATCCTATCCAGGCAAAATCCGCTCGTCAAGGAGCTCGCCTCGCTCAAGGAGAAAAAGGGCAGGCGCAGGACGGGGACCTTCCTCGTGGAAGGGCATAAAATGGTGCGCGAGGCAATCGCATGCGGCATGGACGTCGTGCGGCTCATCCTCCGCGAGGACTATGCGGGGGAGACGTACGGCCTGCCCGCCGTCCGGCTCGGACGCGACGCCTTTGCCGCCGTCTGCGATGAAAAGACGCCGCAGGGCATCGCCGCCGAGGTCGCCATCCCGCTGCGAAGCGTGCAGCCCCCGCAGGGCAGGTGCCTGTTGCTGGACGGCCTGCAGGATCCCGCCAACGTGGGCGCGATCATCCGCACGGCGGTCGCCGCGGGGTACGAGGACGTCTATCTTGCAGGCTGTGCCGATCCTTTCTCGCCCAAGAGCGTGCGCGCGAGCATGAGCGGCGTGTTCTTTGCCCGCATCATGCAGGGGACGCAGGAGGAGATTTTATCGGCGATCGCGGGCATGCCCGTCATCGCGGCGGACATGGACGGTGAGGACGTGTTTTCCTACGTTGCTCCCGAGAAGTTCTGCCTCGCCGTCGGAAGCGAAGGAAGCGGACTTTCGGCGCTCGTCCGCAGCCGCGCAGACGTCACCGTGCGCGTCCCGATGGACGCGCGCACCGAGAGCCTCAATGCGGCGGTCTCGGCGGGCATTCTGATGTACGCATTGCGCACAAAATTCTGATCATAAGAGGTATTGTATATGTCGGGTCACAGCAAGTGGCATAACATTCAGGCAAAGAAGGGCAAGGCGGACGCCGCCCGCGGCAGGATCTTCACCAAACTTGGCAGAGAGATCGCCGTCGCGGCGCGCGGCAACCCCAACCCCGCGACCAACTCCAAGCTGGCGGACGTCATCGCCAAGGCAAAGGCCGCCAATATGCCCAACGACAACATCGAGCGCTCCATCAAGCGCGCGGCGGGCGAGCTGGGCGACAAGGACTACAAGGAGCTGACCTACGAAGGGTACGGCGTCTCGGGCTCTGCGGTCATCATCTCCACGCTGACGGACAACAACAACCGTACGGCGGGCGATATCCGCGCGATCATGACCAAGCACGGCGGATCGCTCGGCATGACGGGCTCCGTCTCCTACCAGTTCGAGCGCAAGGGACTGATCGTGGTCGAGCGCACGCCCGATCTCGACGAGGACGCCATGACCGATTACGCCATCGAAGCGGGCGCGGACGACGTCGTCACGCAGGAGGACGTCTACGAGGTCTATACCTCTGTCGAGGCATTCTCCGAGGTGAGAAAGTTTTTGGAAGGCAAGGGGCTCAATTTCCTGGAAGCAGACCTCGGAATGTTCCCTACCAACAAGATCACGCTCCCCGAAGACAAGCTTGAAACCTTCAAAAAGATGCTCGACAAGCTCGAGGAGAACGACGACGTGCAGACGGTCTGGCATAACGTTGAACTGCCCGAGGAAGAGGACGAGGAGTAAATGTAAGCGGCGCGCCGCCGATATTTTAGGAGGAAACCTGCATTGCGCATATAATTTTCTGCACAGTTGATACCGAGCCGTTCCCGTACTTTATGTACGTTGTTCGGCATGCAGAAAATTATCTCAAGAACGCAATGCGGCGCATTTGAAATATCATATTTCTGGGAGAGGGGCCTTTTGCCTCCGCCTTCATGCTGAAACGCATTTTTTCCGCAGATGATTTTCTGCGGACTTTTTGCTTTCAGGAGGTTTGATATGTCTCTGATCAGGGCGGACGGGGTGAACTTTTCCTATTTCGGTTCGCTCGAGCCCGTATTCACAAATCTGAATTTCACTGCCGATACTTCGTGGCGGACGGGGCTGATCGGCGCGAACGGCAGCGGAAAAACCACGCTTTTCAAAATACTTTGCGGCGAGGAGAAATGCGGCGGCAAAATTGTTTCCAATGTGCGCTTCGTGCGCTTCCCGTTTGATGCCGATCCGTATGAAAGTGTCGGCGATATCGCTGCGCGGTGCGGCGAAGCGTGGCGTCTTGCGCGGGAGCTCTCTCTGCTGGGGCTGGGCAAGGATATTCGTTACCGCCCGCTCTGTACGCTTTCGGGCGGGGAGCGGACAAAGGTCATGCTGGCGCTGCTTTTCTGCACGGACGGCTTTCCGCTGATCGATGAGCCCACCGACAGCCTTGACATGCGCGGCAGAGAACGCCTTGCCGAATACTTAAAGGGAAAGAGGGGCTACATCGTCGCCTCGCACGACAGAGCGTTCCTCGATCGCTGCACCGATCATACGCTGGCGCTGTCAGGCGGCGGCGCGGAGGTCGTGGCGGGCAGTTACTGCGTATGGAAAGAGGAAAACGAGCATCGTATTGCTGCGGCGCGAGAGAAAAAGCGAAGCCTGGAAAATGAGGCCGAGCGGATGACGGCGGCGGCGCAGAGGACGGCGCGCTGGGCGGCCCGCGCCGAACAGGCAAAATACGGCGTACAAAAGAGCGGTCTGAAGGCGGATAAGGGGTTTGTAAGCGCAAGCGCCGCGCGCGTGATGAAACGCGCCAAAATATCCGCGGACAGGAAAATTGCGGCGGCGGAACACGCAAAGCAGCTTGCCGCCATGCTTCCGCAGGAAGAAATGATCGCTTTTTCGCCCCAGGAATGCCGCAAGCAATGTATTTTCGAGATCTCCGATGCCGAGATAAAAGCCGGCGAAGCGGTCATCCTGCGCGGCGTAAGTCTGCGCGTGATGCGCGGGGAACGGCTGGCGGTCGTCGGAGAAAACGGCTGCGGCAAGAGCACACTGCTGAAGTTTATCGCCGAAAGCCTGCAGGGGGAGGCTGTGTCCTACCTTTCGCAGCAGTGCGAAGATGTCTGCGGCACGCCCGCGCAGTACGCCGCGGCGTGGGGGATAGACGAGGCGTCATTCAAGAGCATGTTGGCAAAGCTCGGCTTTCGCAGAACGGATTGGGATAAGGATATGTCGCTGCTGAGTACGGGACAGCGCAAAAAGGCGGCGCTGGCGCGCAGCCTGCTGACGAAAGCCCGGCTTTATCTATGGGATGAGCCGTTCAACTATCTGGATATCCCCGCGCGTGAAATGATCGAGGATGCCATCATCGCCTCGTCGCCCACAATGGTGTTCGTCGAGCACGACGCCGCGTTCGTATCGCGCGTTGCCACGCGCATATTTCAGATCTGACGGAGCGCCCGAAAATGTAAGCGGCGCATGTTGACAGCGCCGCTTTTTTTTGCTATACTGATAGTAATTTTCAATATGGCGCCGCCCGCCGCGCCGACCGACGCGGCGGGCGGCGCGCATGAGGAGGGTGTCATGACTGTTGCCGAGACCTGCCGCATGGCAAAAGAGCATGCTGCGGCGATCGCCTTTTCGTCCGATGCGGACAAGAACAAGATGCTTGCGCTGGCTGCCGACGCGCTCGTCGTGCACGCCGGAGAGATCATCGCCGTCAACGCGGAGGAGGTTGCCGCCTGCACGCGCGGCGCGCAGTTTCAGGATCGCCTCATGCTCAACGAGGCGCGCATTGCGGGCATCGCGGAGGGCTTGAAAAAGCTCATTGCGCTCGCCTGTCCCGTGGGCGAGGTCATCGAGCGGCATACGACGGAGAGCGGGCTGGACATCGCCCGCGTCAGGGTCCCGTTCGGCGTCATCGGCATCATCTATGAAGCGCGTCCCAACGTTACGGCGGACGCGATCGGGCTGTGCATCAAGAGCGGCAATGCCGTCGTCCTGCGCGGCAGCAAGGACGCCTATCGCACCAACGAAGTCATCGTCTCCGTCATCAAAGGGGCGATCGCGGGCGGCGGCTTCGATCCCGAGTTCATCCAACTGCTCTCCGACTGCACGCGTGAGGGCGCGCGGGAGTTCATGCGGCAGAGGACGCTTGACGTCCTCATCCCCCGCGGCAGCGCGTCGCTCATCCAGAGCACGCTGGAAAATGCCGAAGTGCCCGTCATCGAGACGGGCACGGGGAACTGTCACGTCTATGTGGAGAACTCCGCCGATCTAGCGATGGCGCAGCGCATTCTGGACAATGCCAAGACGCAGCGCACGAGCGTCTGCAACGCCTGCGAGAGCCTCGTCGTGGACAGGGCATTCGCTCAAAAACACCTTGCGGAACTGCTCGCGCCGCTCACCCAAAAGAAGGTCGAGTTGGTGGGGGACGCGGAGGCGTGCTCCCTTGTGCCGGAGATGAAGCACGCGACGGACGAGGACTTCTACACCGAGTTCCTTGCCATGAAGCTCTCTGTCAGGATCGTAGAGGGCGTGGACGAGGCGATCGCATGGATCAACGAGCACTCCACCCACCACAGCGAGGCGATCGTCACCCAAAATGCCGCGGCGGCAGAAAAGTTTTTGAACGAGATCGACTCCGCCTGCGTGTACGAGAACGCCTCCACCCGATTCACGGACGGCTTTGAGTTCGGCTTCGGTGCGGAGATGGGGATCTCCACTCAGAAACTGCATGCCCGCGGTCCCATGGGACTGAGAGAGCTGACTTCGTACAAGTTTGTTGTCAAGGGAAACGGCCAGGTACGAAAATAGCGCAACGTATGCAAAAACCCGCGTCTTTGACGCGGATTTTTCAATGTACATTATGTTGGATCGTGCCCGTCAGCGCTTTCGGCTCAATTCCTGCAGCGTTCCCGTTAAAAAGTATTCCGCAGTCGAGCCCTTTTTGATATGGGCGCGCGCCTCTTCGGGCGTGAACCACTTCGCCTCCTCGATCTCCTCGTTGAGCACGATCTCGCTGTCCTCGTCCGCCGTAACGACAAAGTTGAGCATCAGCACGTCCTTTGCATCATGATAGCGGGAGGCGTGGTAGCGCCACTTGATCGCCGTGAGCTTTGTCTCCTCCTTGAGTTCGCGCGGGATGGCCTTTTCTGCCGTCTCGCCCTTTTTGATATAGCCCGCAAAGAGTTTGTAGTCCTCCTCGCCCGTGTGTCTGGCGAGCAGGATCTTATTTTCCTGGCGGTTGACGACCGTCATGGACACGGCGACGGGGAAATAGGGGAACTTAAATGCGCCGCATCTTTCGCAGTAGGGGATGAGCCCTTCGTTTTCTAAAAACCTGAGCGACAGTTTCGCTCCGCAGTCTCTGCAATACATCTTTTCAACCTGACCTTCTTGTATTTTTATTATTTTACGCCGACGTGCGTCGCTTGTCAAGGGACAGATGGAAAAAAATTGTAAAAATCTTGCAAAAATTTGTAAAAATTTCCCACAAAATCAAAAATCCTGTGCCGCAAGGGATGCGGTGCGGCAAAGTTGCTTTTTTCATTGTTCCGCTTGACAAAACGGCGCATATTATTGTATAATGAATCCGATTGTTTGGCAGTCGGCTTTGTATGCTTTTGCTGCCGTCACGAGGAGGAAAAAAGAATGCTTACTTCGATCTGCGGGATCAACTGGGGCGACGAAGGCAAGGGCAGAATGGTCGACTTGCTGTCCGAGGATTATGACATCGTCTGCCGCTATCAGGGCGGCAACAATGCCGGTCACACCGTCATCAATGAGCGGGGGAAATTCATCCTCAACCTGCTTCCCTCGGGCATCCTTCGCGAGGGCGTCGTCAACGTGCTCGGCAACGGCATGGTTGTCGATATTAAACACCTCACGGAGGAGGCGGGCCGCCTTCGCGCGCAGGGGATCAAGATCACGCCCGAAAACCTCAGGATCAGCGACAAGGCGGTCATCACCATGCCCTATCATGTGCTGATGGACTGCCTGGAGGAGGAGCGCCTCGCAGATAAGAAGTTTGGTTCCACCCGTCGCGGCATCGCGCCCGTGTATGCGGACAAATACATGAAGAAGGCGTTCCGTATCGGCGAGCTGCTGCATCCCGAGCGGATGTACGCGCGCGTCAGGGACATCGTGGAATGGAAGAACCTCACCGTGGAAAAGGGGTACGGACACGCGCCTATCACGGCGGAGGAAGTCATCGACTATCTCAAGACGTACGGCGAGCCTCTCAAAGACTATATCTGCGACGTCGGACTGTACCTCAACGAGGCGCACAAGGCGGGCAAGCGCATCATGTTCGAAGCGCAGCTCGGCGCACTGCGCGATATCGACTTCGGCATCTATCCCTATACGTCATCTTCGTCGACGATCGCGGCGTACGCGCCCATCGGCGCGGGCGTGCCCAACCTCAAGCTGGATAAGTCCGTCGGCATCATGAAGGCGTACTCCACTTGCGTGGGCGAGGGTCCCTTCACGGCGGAGTACTTCGGCGAGAAGGCGGAAAAGCTGCGCGCGGCGGGCGGCGAGTACGGCGCTGCAACGGGCAGACCCAGAAGGGTTGGCCCCTTCGACGTGGTCGCGTCCCGCTACGGCATCCGCTGCCAGGGCTCGGACGAAATCGCGCTCACCAAGCTGGACGTTCTCTCCGAGTTTGAAGAACTGGAGATCTGCACGGCGTATGAGCTGAATGGCAAGATCATTCATGATTTCCCGTTCACCGATGCGCTCGATCTGTGCAAGCCCGTCTTTGAAAGGGTCAAAGGATGGCACTGCGATATCACGTCCTGCCGCAAATTTGAAGAACTTCCCCGGGCGGCGCAGGACTACGTGCTGCTCCTGGAAAAACTCTGCGAGTGCAACATTAAGTACATCTCCGTCGGCGCGGAGCGCGAGCAGATCATCATTCGCTGATTTATGACAAAGACCTTTTACAAGATGCACGGCATCGGCAACGATTATATCTATTTTGATTGCTTCGACTGGTTTCCCGCCGATCCGTGTGCCGTTGCAAAAAAACTTTCCGACAGGCACTTTTCCGTCGGCGGGGACGGCGTCGTGTATATCTGCCCGAGTGACGCGGCGGATGCAAAGATGCGCATGTTCAACGCGGACGGCAGCGAGGGTAAGATGTGCGGCAACGCCATCCGCTGCATCGGAAAGTTTCTCTATGAGATCAAGGGCATGAAAAAGGACGTGCTC
The DNA here is from genome assembly GCA_944338075.1 of Candidatus Gallimonas intestinigallinarum. Lineage (GTDB taxonomy): Bacteria > Bacillota > Clostridia > Christensenellales > Borkfalkiaceae > Gallimonas > Gallimonas intestinigallinarum. Next base: position 18,645 of record CALVLM010000003.1, read on the forward strand.
ACTGTGGAGACGCTCAGCGGCATCAAGACGCTTGTGCTCACGGTAGAGGACGGCGCCGTCGTGTCCGTCCGCGTGGACATGGGGGCGGCGGAACTGCGTCCCGCGCACATTCCCGCAAACTTTCCGGGCGAGCGTGCCGTAGGCGTCCCACTCGAAGTGGGGGGCAGGGAGTACCGCGTCACCTGCGTCTCCATGGGCAATCCCCACTGCGTGACCTTCGTTGACGATCCCTATACGCTCGATCTGGAGAAGATCGGGCCCATGTTTGAGCACGACGTGCACTTCCCAGAGCGCGTCAACACCGAGTTCGTGCGCGTGGACGGAAAAAACGAGCTGACCATGCGCGTCTGGGAGCGCGGAAGCGGCGAGACATGGGCGTGCGGCACGGGCGCGTGCGCAACGGCGGTCGCGGCGTGCCTCATGGGCTACTGCGAGGAAGATGCTGATATCAGACTGCACCTGCGCGGGGGAGACCTTGTGATCCGCGTCACCCCGCAGGCCGTCTATATGACGGGTCCCGCGGCGTTCGCCTTCAAGGGTGAAGCGGAACTGTAATACATTCGATCACTTGCCTGCAATTTCGTCAGGCGACAGATTTTTTTACCGGAGGAAAAAAGCAGGTATGACGAAATACGTCTTTGTCACGGGCGGCGTTGTCTCGGGACTTGGAAAGGGCATTACGGCGGCATCTCTTGGCCGCCTTCTCAAGATGCGGGGCTATAAAGTGGCGTCGCAGAAGCTCGATCCCTATATCAATATCGACCCGGGGACGATGAGCCCCTATCAGCACGGCGAGGTGTTCGTCACCGAGGACGGCGCAGAGACCGACCTCGACCTGGGGCACTACGAGCGCTTCATCGACGAGAACCTCAACAAGTTCTCCAACCTCACTACGGGCAAGGTGTACTGGAACGTCCTCAACAAGGAGCGCAACGGCGAGTACCTCGGGCAGACGGTGCAGGTCATTCCGCACATCACCAACGAGATCAAGTCCTTCATCTACCAGGTCGGAAAGTCGACGAACGCCGATATCGTCATCACCGAGATCGGCGGCACGACGGGTGATATCGAGTCCCAACCTTTTTTGGAGGCAATTCGTCAGGTCGCGCGCGAGGTGGGCAGGGAGAACTGTTGCTTCATCCACGTTACGCTCGTACCCTATATCTCCGGTTCGTGCGAATTCAAGAGTAAGCCCACCCAGCATTCCGTCAAGGAACTGCAGGGCATGGGCATTTTCCCCGATATTATCGTGGCGCGCGTGGACGCGCCCATGCCCGACAGCATCCGCGAAAAGATCGCCATGTTCTGCAACGTGCGCCCGGAGTGCTGCATCGAGAACCTGACTGTCCCCGTGCTGTACGAGGCGCCCATGATGCTGGAAAAGAGCAACCTTTCCACGATCGTGTGCGATATCCTGCACCTCGCCCCCCGCACGATCGACATGACCGAGTGGCAGGAGATGCTGGACAGGGTGCATTCCCGCGAAAAAAAGGTCAGGATCGCGCTGTGCGGCAAATATGTGCAGCTGCATGACGCCTACCTCTCCGTCGCCGAAGCGCTCGCGCACGGCGGGTACGAGACGGGCGCGAAGGTGGAGATCGACTGGGTGGATACCGAGGCGCTCACCGAGCAGAACGTCGGCGAAGTCTTAAAGGACGCGGACGGCGTGCTCATTCCCGGCGGCTTCGGCGGGCGCGGCATCGAGGGCAAGATCATCGCCTGCCGCTATGCGCGCGAGCACAATATCCCGTATCTGGGCATTTGTCTCGGGATGCAGGTCGCTGTCATCGAGTTCGCCCGCAACGTGCTGGGGCTCAAGGACGCAAATTCCTCCGAGTTCTGTCCCGAGGGCAAGCACTCCGTCATCGACCTCATGCCCGATCAGTACGGTGTCAAGATGGGCGGCACGATGCGCCTCGGCGCGTATCCGTGCAAGGTGCTGGGAGACAAGATGAAGGAGGCGTACAAGACCGATCTTATTCACGAGCGTCACCGCCACCGCTTTGAGTTCAACAACGACTATCGCGAGGCGTTTGAGGCAAACGGGATGAAAATTGCGGGTACCTCCCCCGACAGCACGCTCTGCGAGGCGGTGGAGATCCCCGCGAATGATTTCTTTGTAGGCGTCCAGTTCCACCCCGAGTTCAAGTCGCGTCCCAACAACGCGCACCCGCTCTTCCGTGAATTTATCCGCCACGCCTGCGCGTATGCGGAGAAGAAAGGCAACTGAAATGAAGATCAACGAAAACTATCTCAATCTCAAAGACAGCTATCTGTTCGCCACCGTCGGCAGAAAGACGGCGGCATACAAGGCGGCGCATCCCGACAAGGAGGTCATCCGCCTCTCCATCGGCGACGTCACGCGCCCCTTAGCGCCCGTCGTCATCGAGGCGATGCACAAGGCGGTGGACGATATGTCCCGCGCCGAGACCTTCCACGGCTACGGCCCCGATCAGTACTGCTACGGCTACGACGTGCTCATTGATTCCATCAAGGGCAGCTATCGGGGAAAGGGCGTCACGCTCTCCTCGTCCGAAGTGTTCATTTCGGACGGCGCCAAGTCAGACTGCGGCAATATCCTCGATATCTTCTCCGCGGACAACGTCGTCTTGGTGCCCGATCCCGTCTATCCCGTCTATCTGGATACCAACATCATGGCGGGGCGCAAGGTCATCTTTGCGGACGCCACCGAGGAGAACGGCTTTTTGCCCATGCCCGATGAGAGCGTCAGGGCAGATATCATCTATATCTGCTCGCCCAACAATCCGACGGGCGCCGCGTATACCATCGCGCAGCTGGAAAAGTGGGTGGCGTATGCCAAAAAGATGGACGCGGTCATCCTCTATGACGCGGCGTACGAGTACTTTGTGTGCGACGGCGAGCACGTGCGCAGCATCTATCAGGTGGAGGGCGCCAAGGAGTGCGCCATCGAGCTTTGCTCCTACTCCAAGACGGCGGGCTTCACGGGCGTACGCTGCGGCTATACCATCGTGCCCGAGGCGCTCATCCGCGGCAGACAGTCGCTGAACAGGCTTTGGGCGCGCCGCCAGTCCACCAAGTTCAACGGCGTCTCCTATATCACGCAGATGGGCGCGGCGGCGGTGTTCACCGAGGAAGGGGAGCGCCAGATCCGCGAGAATATCGACTACTACCGTCAGAACGCAAAGACAATTGCAGACTGTCTGGACGAACTGGGCATCTGGTACACGGGCGGCAAGCATTCGCCCTACATCTGGCTGAAGTGCCCGGACGGCATGGACAGCTGGACCTTCTTTGATTACCTTCTGGAGAACGCCAATGTCGTCGGCACGCCGGGCAGCGGGTTCGGCAAGAACGGCGAAGGGTTCTTCCGCCTGACGGCATTCGGCACGCATGAAAATACGGAGCGCGCCTGCGCACGCATCAGAGCGCTCCTCAAAAAATAAATATTGCACGGGGTTCCAACAATGGAGAGAAAGGAAACGGGCGTCCTGTGCCATATTTCATCCCTGCCGGGGAAATACGGTATCGGTTCGCTGGGAAAGGAAGCGTATAAATTTGCCAGGCTGCTGAAAAAGAGCGGCGTGAAGTACTGGCAGGTATTGCCGCTGGTGCAGACGGGCTACGGCGATTCGCCCTACAGCTCGGTCGCCTGCACGTCGGGCAATCCCTATTTTATCGACCTTGACATGCTTGCGGCGGAAGGGCTGCTCACCAAGCAGGAGCTTGCAGCCGCGCAGCACACGGGCGCGATCGATTACGGCGCGCTCTATAACGAGAGATATGTCACGCTCAGGAAGGCGTTCTCCCGCTTCTTCTTTGACAGCGAGGAGTTCCGCGCCTTTGTCAGAAGCGGCGTCTGCGAGGATTACGCGCTGTTCATGACCGCCAAAAAGGTGTACGGCGAAAATTTCCTCGTCTGGGACGAACCGCTAAAATTCCGCGATCCAGATGCGCTGGAGAAGCTGCGCACCGACTTCCATGAGGAGTACCTGTTCTGGAACTTCCTGCAGTATGAGTTTCATCGCCAGTGGAAGGCGCTCAAGGCATACTGCAACGGACTTGGCATCAGAATCATCGGCGATATCCCGCTCTATGTCGCGGCGGACAGCGCGGACGTGTGGGCGCATCCCGAACTTTTTAAGCTCGATCAGGATCTGCGCCCGACCAAAGTCGCAGGCGTCCCGCCCGATTATTTTTCGGAGACGGGTCAGCTTTGGGGCAATCCCATCTACGACTGGTCTGCGCACGAGAAGGAAAACTTCACATGGTGGACCGGGCGCCTGAATGACGCGCTGGAGACCTACGACATCGTCCGCATCGATCATTTCCGCGGCATCGACCGCTATTACGAGATCCCCGCGTTCGCCGAGAACGCCGTCAAAGGGGAGTGGAAGGCGGGCCCCGGCAAGAAGCTCTTCGCCTGCATCAGGGACAAAGACCGCTTCATCGCGGAGGATCTTGGCATCATCGACGAGGGGGTCGTCTCTCTTCGCGACGGGCTCGGTTTCCCGGGCATGAAGGTATTGCTGTTTGCGTTTGACGGCGATCCCGGGAACGAGTTCCTGCCCTCCAATATCACGGAAAACAGCGTCTGTTATACGGGCACGCACGATAACGACACGGTCGCGGGATATGTCAAAACATTGTCTGCCGAAGAACTGCTCCTGTTCCGCTCACGCGTGGCGCAGACGCTGCAGGAACAGCGAAAATATATCCGTCTCGGCAAGAAGCCTGAGGATGTCGCCCAGGCGCTGTGCAAGCTTGCGCTGTCCGTGCGCTCGAAGCTGACCGTCCTGCCCGTGCAGGATATTCTCGGATTGGACAATAGCGCACGCATGAACCATCCGAGCACAGAACAGGGCAACTGGCAGTTTCGGCTGGAGCGCCTGCCGCGGCGCGGGGTCATGCGCAGGTTAAAGCATTGGATTAAATTGTACAGGAGATAGGTTTATGGCAAACGACAAGGAAAAGAAGGGCTTCTGGAAAGAGTTCAAGGAGTTCATCACGCGGGGCAACATCCTCGATATGGCAGTCGGTATCATTGTCGGCGGTGCGTTCACGGCGATCGTCAACGCACTGTGCAACAATATTTTAAAGCCGATCGTCAACTGGATCCTGGCGCTCATTCTCGGCACGGACTCCCTGAGCGAGGTATATACCTTCCTCACGACGGCGTATACGACGGACGAGACGGGTGCACAGGTCATCGATCTTGCAAACTCCATCTATATCGACTGGGGTACGTTTATTAATGCGATCATCAACTTCCTGCTCATCGCGATCGTGCTCTTCCTCATCATCAAGGCGCTCATGAGAGTACAAAAGATGAAGGACGAAGCAAAGGCCGCGATCGAGGAAGCCAAGAAGAAGGCGGAAGAGGAGAAGGCTGCAAAGAAGGCTGCGGAGGAGGGAACTTCTGCCGTGGCTGCCGGGGTCTCCGCTGCGGACGCGACGGCTGCGGCGCCCGCCGACCCTGAAAAGAAGGAATAGTTTTTTGAAAGACTGACGCCGCGGCGTCGGTCTTTTTCGAGTAGCGGCAGCGAAAAATCCTATGCTTATTTCGCAAAAGGACGCAAAATCGATTGCTTTTTTCGGGCGTATGTTGTAAAATAAGCAGGTATTGCAGAGATGGCGGAGCGGTCGAACGCGCACGATTCGAAATCGTGTGATGCAGGAATGTATCCAAGGGTTCAAATCCCTTTCTCTGCGCCAAAGGTGATAGCGTTTGAACACTGGTAAAAAGGTGTTCAAGCGCTATCACCTTTGGCGCGCCACGCAAAAAAACCCGCCTTGCGCGGGTTTTTTTGCGTGGCGCAGAGAAGAGGATTCGAACCTCCGGACGAGTCACCCCCGTCACACGATTTCCAATCGTGCTCCTTAAACCACTCAGACATCTCTGCAAGTGACATGTGCTATTTTACAACAAACGCCCGAAAAAAGCAACTTCTTTTTGTCGCTTTTTTCATCTTTTTTGCGCGTCGGGCAAACATTTTTAGCGCCTTGTTGTCGTTTGTTTCCCGATCAATTTTAGAAGTCTGTGAAATATTTTATAAAATCGTGAAAATATTTTTCCGGAGACTATTGCCGAATCGGGAAAAGTGTGGTATACTATCATCAATCTATATGTAAGCAGGGGGTAGATACATGAACAAAAGGCTTACGGCGTTGCTTGTGTCCGGTCTGATGGGTACATCCATGCTATTGGGACTTGCCGGTTGTACGCCGTCCAATCCTCAGACTGATGGCCCGGGGGATGATCCGGACGGACCGACCGAAACGGCAGACGAGCAGGCGCCCGCATTTACGGATGCGGAAGCAACACTTTCCATGAGCGGCGCGATCGATACGGAGTCTGCACGCAATCAGATTTCGTCCGATCTGTTTGGGCTGTTCCTGGAAGATATCAACTACGCGTCGTTTGCGCTGGATGACAATATGCTCATCAACAGCTCTTTCGAGAACAAGCAGACAAATCTTTCCAATGGACAGCTCCATGGCTGGAGCGTCGGGAGAGACGGAGAGATGGAAGTGGAGACGGAAGGCGGCGTCAATTCCGGGGATGAAAATTTCCTGCAGGAGGACGGCACCTACGTCAATGAAGAACATCTGAAGCTCACGGCAGCGGCGGGGACGATTTTAAGCAACAGCGGCCACACGGTTGCGTCTCCCATTACCGTAATCGAGGGGACGGACTATGTGTTCTCCGCATTTATCAAGGGCTATACGGGAAAGATCACGATCGAGGTCGTAAGGGGCAGCGAAGTCTATGCATCCGGCGAGATCAACGTGAGCGGCGCGGACTGGGTCAAATATCAGACGACGATCACCGCGACCGGCACGATGGACGAGACAGGCTCGGGCACGACGCTGCGCCTGACGTTTGATACTGCGGGTACGGCATATCTTGATAATGTCAAGTTTGAGACGACCGATGCAAACGAGGCAACGGGAATCAAGAGCTATCTGTATGAGGCGATCGAAGATTTGTCGCCCGCATTCTTCCGCTTCCCGGGCGGCTGCATCATTGAAGGCAGAGCGGGGGACACGGATGAGTACTTCGACTGGAAGAACTCCATCGGCGCTGTGGCGGCGGAGGGCGGCGACATCGTTCCCGCGTTCACTTATACGCTCAATGTGGACGGCACGACGAGCGAAGTGACGACCCACGGCGAACAGGCAACGCGTTCGTATAACACCGATATCTGGGCAGGGAGCACCTATTATCAGATGGAGTACGGTCTTGGCTACTATGAGTACTTCATGCTGTGCGAAGAGCTCGGCGCCAAGGCGATCCCGATCGTCAACTGCGGTCTGAGCTGTATGGTGCAGGATAACGGCGGCCGTGCACTCAAGGGGCGTCACAACAACGGCATTGAGGACTTTATCCAGGATGCGTTCGATCTCGTCGCATTCGCTAAGGGCGATCCCAACTCCTCCGATCCCGATGAGGCATATTGGGCGCAGGTGCGCGTCAATATGGGACATGCAGAGCCTTTCGATATGGACTATATCGGCATCGGCAACGAGCAGTGGGGCATCTATTATGAGAGGTATTATGAGCAGTTCCTGATCGCATTCAATGAAAAGGCACAGGAAAATCCTCTCTATGCCGAAGTGGAGCCAATCGTCGGCAACTGCACGATGTTCACGCACTGCGAGGATCCCGATCTCAATCGTAACGGCGCGGCGCAGCAAGCGGCGCAGAAGTTCCTCTGGAGCAGCAATTGCCCCGATGATATCTATTCGGTTGCGCAGTATGGCGTCGTTGATCAGCACTACTATGTCAACTTTACCGACCTGTTCTACAATCACGACCTGTACGACAGCTATGCGCGTTTCAATGAAGAAGACCCCAATGCACCGGAGAATCTTACCTATTACAAGGTGTTTGTCGGCGAGTATGCGGCGAATACCGATATCGTCCGCTCGCCCGGCGGAGACGGCGTAAGACAGGATTCGACGACCTTCGGCGGATCGAATGCGTATACCAGCACGTGGATCAACGCGCTCTCTGAAGCTGCAATGATGACGGGTATGGAGCGCAACGGCGATGTCGTCGTCCTGGCGGCATATGCGCCCATGTTCGGCACCTATCAGTCCGGCGCGCGCCAGTGGCAGGTGGATATGATGTACTACACCAATACCGACCTTGTTCGTACGCCCAGCTACTTTGTGCAGCAGATCTTCATGCAGAACACGGGCGATCATAAGGTAACGTCCAATCTCGCCTATGCGTCCGGCACCGTGCCGACGACGATGGAGTTTACGTCTACGAATGGCTCCGCGACGCGCACAGTCAACACGATCTACTATGTCACCAGTCAGGATGCGGAGACGGGCGACATCATCGTCAAGATCGTCAACGCAGGGGAAGCGGATGTCAGGTTCAACGTCTCCCTGGCGGACCTCGTCGATGTCGAACTGACGGGCATTGCCGAAGTGCTGCGCGTGGTCGGCGAGGATTATGCTTCCACTAACGATCTGAACGGCATGAATATCGTGGGGCCCGACAGGAGCTATAAGATCGGCTTCGAGAACGAAGTGTTTGGCTATAAAGCGCCCGCCATGAGCGTCACGGCGATCCGCGTCAGAACCAAATAAAATATCAGAAAGCAGACATGCCGCGTCCTTGTGGGTGCGGCATGTTTATGCAAAAGACCCTGCGCCGCAGCGCAGGGTCTTTTGCATGGATTCAGATTTTTTTGACGTAACAGCGGCGCCGCTTGTGCAGGACGTTGCCGAAGTTCTTCCACAGGTTGAGGATGGCGTGGTTGTCCTCGAGGTTGAGGTTGGTTTCGCAGTATTTGACGTTGCCCTCGCGCAGCATGCGTGTGAGTTCATCGATGAGCACGATGCTCACGCCGCGATAGGCGGGCAGCACGCCGATGAGGGCAAGATCGATGATCTCGGGATCCTTGACCGCTTTGAGGACGCGCAGAACGGCGGGGAGGGTGAGCCTGCCGCCAGACTTTTGCACGGCGCGCGCGATGGAGGGGAAGCACAGCCCGAAGCAGACGGGCTTTTCATCCTTGTCCAGGATCATCGTCACGAACCGTACGTCGATGATGAGCTTGAAGGACTTGACCAGCTCGTCTTTCATCTTATCGGTGAAGGGGACGGTGCCGTAGATCTCGGCGTACGTCGTGTCCAGCAGTTCAAAGAAGGCGTCCTTGTACAGGCGGATGAACTCGTCGGCGGTCTTTGCCGTGCTCAGGTGCAGATTGTAGCGCTTCAGGAGTTTTTCGTGCATCTCGTGCATGCGCGGATCGGGATTCGCGGGAAGGTAGAGTTTATGCTCCAGCCAGTCGACCTCCTTCTGATAGCCAAGCCCTTCGATGAGCGCCTGATAGTAGGGGTAGTTGTACTGCTCCTCAAAGGTGGAAAGTTCGTCAAATCCCTCGATGAGCAGCCCCTCGCGCTCCAGGTCGGAAAATCCGAGCGGTCCGACGACTTCCTCCATGCCCTTGGACTTTGCCCAGTTCTCGACCGCCGCAAACAGGGCGGAGGCGACCTCCTGATCGTTGACGCAGTCAAAGCGGGTGAAGCGAACGCGCTTTTGCTGCCATTTTTCGTTGCTCTTGCGGTGCAAAATGCCCGAAATGCGTCCGACGACCTTGCCATCCCGATAGGCGAGATAGTACACCGCCTCGGCGTCATCGTAGTAGTGGTAGTCCTTGCGGAATAACTTCTTCTCGTCGCCATACAGGGGCGGGACGAAGCAGTCGTTCCCCTTGTACAATCTGAGCGGGAACTCAATAAATTGCCGTCTTTGGCGGCACGTCCTCACTTCATTGATCTCAACCATATCTCTCTCCTCGATATTGTCATTTAAGAAAACAATTTATATAACAGTATAGTACGATTTTCGACATTTGTCAAGGGTGAAGTCATGTGATTTTGTGACAATTTTGTCTGCAAAAAGATAAAATTATCTGCAAATATTGACAATTTATCTTGCGCGCGGTATAATATACTGTAAGGGAAAAATGCGAAGCACGCCTTTGGCGGTATCTTTTTGGCATCTTATTGTTCATCTTCCTTGCAATACTTGGGTATTGCTTCGTCATCGCGTCGCGGCAAGGCGCGTTTTGCGAAAGTTCGGCTTACGCCAAACATTGCGCTTTGATCGCCTGCCGCTCCTTTTTCTCAAAATTCTTCACAAAGAATTTTGAGAAAAAGCTGAGGTGCTCGCCAAAGGTGCAAAGCAATCAAAAGCGGCAAGATGTGCGTCTCAGACAAGGCGAAAGGCGCAGGGCGTGCCCGGTGGCACGGTCAAGCCTTTCAACACAGTATGAGCGTGCAGTTTCCGCTTTTGATCGGGTTCGCATTACTCCCTTACAGTATAGCGAAATGATTGAAGAACTTACGGTGACATTGCCTGCGCCATCTGGCATGCAGGAGAGGAATGCATATGTATACCGCCCCGATTTTGACGGGCGCTTTCCCGTGCTCTACCTCTTTGACGGGCAGACGGCGTTCCGGGACGATCGCGCGCCGTATGGGGCGAGCCTGCGCCTGGGGGAGCTGCTCGATGAGATGCACGCGCCGCTCATCGTTGCGACGGTGGAGTGCGACAAGCGCGACCGGCTGAGCGAGTACTCACCCTTTGTCTTTGCCTCCCGCTTCGGGAAATCGACGGGACAGGGCAAGCAGTTCATGGACTGGCTGACGGGCGCGTTCAAACGGCAGATCGACGGCGCTTACCCGACGCTCTCGGACTGTGCGCACACCTATCTCATGGGCAGCTCGATGGGCGGGCTCATGTCCCTTTACGGGCTTGCGCGCTATCCGCAGATTTTCTCGCGGGCAGCGGCGCTCTCGCCCAGTCTCTGGACGGACCTTGTCGGCTGCGGACAGCTTCTGGACGAACTGCCTGCGGACGCCCGCCTTTGGCTGGATTACGGCGAAGTGGAGCTACGTCAGCACGGCAAAAATCAGGCGCGCGCCCTTCGCATGGCGGAGGAAAAGCTTTCCGGCCGCGCGGGCTGCGAATTTCACATCATTGCGGGCGGACGGCACGACGAGGCGTCCTGGCGGGCGCGTCTGCCGCAAGTGCTTGCCTTTTTGGACGTTACGGCGAATGCGCCGTAGGGAGAATTGCAAATGAAAAACTTTATTTTTATTTCACCCAACTTTCCGGAGAGTTACTGGCGATTCTGCGCCGCGCTGCAGCGCCGCGGCTTCCGCGTGCTGGGCATCGGCGACTGCCCGTACGCGCAGCTCAAGCCCGAACTCAAGGTCGCGCTGACCGAGTATTACAAGGTGGAGACGCTTGAAAACTATGACGAGGTTTACCGCGCCGTCGCCTTCTTCCTGCACAAGTACGGCAGGTGCGATTGGCTGGAAAGCAACAACGAATACTGGCTGGAGCGGGACGCGCGCCTGAGGGACGACTTCAATATCTCCACGGGGTTCCGTTCGGCGGACATGGCGCCCGTCAAGTATAAGTCCAAAATGAAGGCGTGCTACGAAAAGGCGGGGATCCCCGTTGCCCGCTATTGCATGGTGGAGGACTTTGAAACCTGCCGCGCCTTTCTGAAGAAGGTGGGGCGTGCCGTCGTCAAGCCCGATAACGGCGTCGGGGCGAATGCGACCTACCGCATCACAAACGAAGAGGAACTGCGCGCCTTCTTTGACGCGGGACATACGGACTACATTATGGAGGAGTATGTAGACGGCACCGTCTGCTCCTATGACGCCATCATCGATGCCGATGGCAATCCCGTGTTTGAGACGGGCAACGTCACGCCGGGGTCGCTGATGGATGTCGTCAATGAGCGGGAGGACAGCTGCTTTTTTATCCGTAAATCTCTCCCGGATGCCGTGCGCGAGCGGGGCAGGGCTGCGGTCAAAAGCTTCGGCGTCAAAAGCCGCTTCATCCACTTTGAGTTTTTCAGCCTGAACTCCGATTGTCACCTCGGAAAGAAGGGGGACATCGTCGCGCTGGAGGTCAATATGCGCCCCTCGGGCGGCTGCTCGCCCGATATGATGAACTACGCCAACGGCGTGGACGTCTATGAGATCTGGGCGGACATGATCGCGGGCAATACGCCCAATATCCCCGTCAACCCGCATACCTTCTGTGCCTTCAACGGACGCAGAAAAGGGAAGACATACGCGCTCTCGCATGAAGCGGTCCTGCAAAAGTACGGCGCAAACCTCGTGGAATACGGCGAAGTGGACAAGGCGCTCGCGCCCGCCATGGGGGATTATTGCTATATCGCAAAATTTTTGACCGAAGACGAGGTTTACGCCTTCCTTCGGGATTTGCAAGGCTGAAAAAGCGGGGTATCGCGCCCCGTTTTTTTGTGCAAAAAAAGTGTGGAAAATTTGAAAAATGTGCGTTCAAATTGTTGACAGCGTCGTAGAATCGTGCTATACTGGTCACAGTTCGCAAATGCGAACGATTTTTCAGGATATAAGTTCGCAAAAGCGAACAACGTTGCGGAAGGCAGTGAAAAGGAGATTGTATCTATGCCACTTGTATTGGCGCCCATCGGGCAGGAAGTCCGCATTGTCAAGATCGTCGCGGATGAAAAGACCAAAAAGCACCTTGCCAACCTCGGTCTCTTGGTGGATGCGACGGTGACTGTTCTCTCCTCGGCGGGGGGGAGCACGGTGTGCCGCGTCAAGGAAGGGCGGCTCGCGCTGGATAAAAACGTCGCGGCGCATATCTATGTCGCATAAATTTTGACAGCATTGCTGTAAGGAGTAAAATATGACAAAATCGTTGGAGGAATTCGTCCCGGGCGAGAAGGGTGTGATCACCGCTGTTGCCGGGGAAGGGCGCATCCGGCGGCGGCTGTTCGACATGGGCGTCACGCCCGGAGCGGAAGTCGTCATGCGCAAGAAGGCGCCGCTCGGCGATCCCATTGAGATCACCCTGCGCGGCTATGAACTTACGCTCCGCAAGTCGGAGGCGGCATGCGTCACGCTGGAGGTGAGGAAGTGAAACAGTTTGCTCTGGCTGGAAATCCCAACTGCGGCAAGACGACGCTCTTTAACCTCCTCACCGGATCCACGGCGTACGTCGGCAACTGGCCGGGCGTCACGGTGGACAAAAAAGTAGGTACATACAAGCGCGGCGAGGAGCCCGTGCAGATCGTCGACCTGCCCGGCATCTATTCGCTCTCGCCCTATACGCCCGAAGAGGTCGTCTCGCGCAACTTCATCCTCGATGAAAAGCCTGCGTGCGTCATCAACATCGTCGATGCAACCAACCTCGAGCGCAACCTCTATCTGACCACCCAGCTCATGGAGATCGACGTCCCCATCATCATCGCGCTCAACATGATGGACGCGGTGGAAAAGTCGGGCGACGTCATCGACGCCAAGCTCCTGGAGGAGAAGATCGGATTGCCCGTCGTCGCCATTTCCGCGCTCAAGGGCACGGGCATCAAGGAGCTGATGGATAAGGCGATCGCCATCTCCAAGAAGGGACGGCAGGGCGAAACGGTGCTCAAAAATTCACCCATTGCGCACCTCGTGCAGGACGTCAACATTGCCCTGCGCGCACAGGGCGTCGAAGCGCCGTTATTTCACGCCGTCAAGCTCTCTGAAATGGACGAGATCGAGACCAAGATGCATCCCGAGCTCGTCAAAATGGTGGATGAGTTCAAGGCGACCTTCAAGGACGACACCTTCGGGACCGACCTCGAGGCAGTCGTCGCGGATGCGAGATACAAGTATATCTCCGCCAATTTCTCGCCCGCCTATCACCACAAGGACGCAAAGAAAGGGGAGAAACTCTCCAAAAGCGACAAGGCGGATAAAATTCTCACGCACCGTGTCTGGGGCATCCCGATTTTTATCGTCATCCTGTTCGCGATCTTCCATCTGACCTTTGCAGAGGATTTGTTCTATATCAATGCCATTTCGGGCGGAAACCTGCCCACGCTCTTCGATCCCGTCGGAGAGGGAGGCCTCGGCATGGAGGAGAACGGCGCGACGACGCTGCTTGCCTGCTTCTATGACGGCGCAGTGTTCTCACCGGGCGTGATTCTGACAAACCTGCTCAACTGGTGCCTCGAGTGGATCAATGTGCTTGCGGGCATGGCATTTGAAAGCGCACCCGCATGGCTTTCGGGACTCGTCGTGGACGGCATCCTCGGCGGTGTGTTCGCCGTCCTCGGATTTATCCCGCAGATCCTGACGCTCTTCCTCTTCTTCTCCATTCTGGAGGACACGGGCTACATGGCGCGAATCGCGTTCATTCTGGACAGGATCTTCCGTAAGTTCGGGCTTTCAGGCAGGGCGTTCATGCCCATGATCATGGGCTTCGGGTGCTCGCTGCCCGCAATGATCAACACGCGTACGCTCGCCGATGAGAAGGAGCGCACCTCGACCATCCGCGTCATTCCCTTCTTCTCCTGCGGCGCAAAACTGCCTATTCTGACGGCGATTGCGGGCGCGATCGTCTATCAGCTCGGCATCAGCAATGCCGAACTCATCACACTGGGCATGTACCTTCTGGGCATTGTCGTTGCGATCTGTACCGTCATCCTCATGCGTTCGACGACCATGCGCGGCGCGGTCCCGCCCTTCATCATGGAGCTTCCCGCATACCACGCGCCCCGCTTCCAGAGCCTGATGGTGCACCTGTGGGATAAGCTCAAGCACTACGTCAAGAAAGCGTTCACGATCATCCTTGTCTCGACCATCCTCGTCTGGTTCCTGTCCCACTTCAGCTGGTCGTGGCAGTACCTCGAGGACGAGCAGATGAACCTGAGCATTCTCGCAAATCTCGGCATGCTCATTCAGCCCATCTTCACGCCGCTCGGCTTCGGCTCGCAGCTGCAGACGTACGGCTGGATCTTCGCGGTCGCCGCGATCAACGGTCTGATCGCAAAGGAAAACGTCATTTCGACGTTCGGCACGATCGCGACCTGCCTTGCGCTCACGCTGCCCACGGGCGAGTTTGCGGAGGGCGTTCCGGAGGCGATCGCCATGGCAAACGCGACGGGCATCACCGTCCCTGCGATGATCTCCTTCATTGCCTTCAATATGCTCACGATTCCCTGTTTCGCGGCTTGTGCGACGGCGAAAGCGGAGCTTCCCAAGGGAAAATTCAAGTGGACGCTTCTGTTCTGGCTCGCAACGTCATATACTGTTTCCATGATGATCTATCTCATCGGCTCGTGGTGGTGGACCTGCTTCATCTTCGCGGCGCTCATCGCTGTGGCGATCGTCGGGATCGTCATCTGGAGCAAGAAGCACCCCGTCAAGGAACAGGATATCGCTGAAACGGTGAGCGAAGCGCTTGCCGAGGCAGCTGCAACGGAGGAGCGGAAATGACCTGGTGGGAAATCCTCATTGTCATCCTGATCGCCGCCTTTGTCGTCGGATATATCGCCTATGCGATTGTGAGAAGAAAGCAGGGGAAGGGCGGCTGCGATTGCTGCGGCGGCAGCTGCAGCGGATGCTCCGGCTGTTCCACGCGTCCCAGGCCGGACGAAAAGCAACAAAGCACACACAACAATCTCCATAAATCTTGAGAAAAGGGGAGCCGTCCGGCTCCCTTTTTCTGCGGTTTCGGTGCATGTCCGGTGTCTGAAAGAGGCGTAAATCATTGCAATGCGAAAGCCGCATGGGCAAGCGTGCGTGCATTGCTTGACAGAATGCGGCCGTTTTGGTAAAATATGTAGAATAAAATACGGCGCGCCGCAATTTTGCGCGCAAAGGAGCCGCCATGATCTATTTCAACAAGAAATCCAACCTGCTGGAAGATACGATTTATCACTACGAGTTGCAGGACGTCAAGGAGCCCGAGCTGTTCCGCGAACTGTTCGACTATGAGAGCATTCCCAAGGTCATGTTCAACAACCGCCATGTGCCCATCAATATGCCCGATGAGATCTGGATGACGGACACGACCTTCCGCGACGGGCAGCAGTCCACCTCTCCCTTTACCGTCAAGCAGATCGTCGATCTGTATAAGCTCATGTCCCGCCTGGGCGGCCCGAAGGGGCTTGTCCGCCAGTCGGAGTTCTTCGTCTATTCCAAAAAGGACAAGGAAGCGCTGCAGGCTTGTCAGGACACGGGGCTCAAGTTTCCAGAGATCACGACGTGGATCCGCGCCAACGAGAAGGATTTTGAGCTCGTCAAGCAGGCAAACGTCGCCGAGACGGGCATCCTCGTGAGCTGTTCGGACTATCACATCTTCAAAAAGATGCACTTGACGCGCAGACAGGCGCTCGATCAGTACCTGGGCATCGTCAAGAGCGCGCTTTCGCACGGCATCCGCCCGCGCTGCCACTTTGAGGACATCACCCGCGCAAGCTTTTACGGCTTTGTCGTGCCGTTCGCGACGCAGCTGATGCGCCTCTCGCGTGAAAGTGGTATCCCCATCAAGATCAGAATGTGCGACACGATGGGCTTTGGCGTCTCCTTCCCGGGTGCGGCGCTTCCCAGAAGCGTGCAGGGCATCGTCTACGGTCTTCGCCACTATGCGGAGTTCCCGTCCGAGTTTTTAGAGTGGCACGGACACAACGATTTTTACAAGGTCGTCACCAATGCTTCCACGGCGTGGCTGTACGGCGCGTCGGCGGTCAATTGCTCCCTTCTGGGCATCGGCGAGCGCACGGGCAACTGTCCCCTGGAGGCAATGGCGATGGAGTACGCCTCCTTCCGCGGCACAATGGACGGCATGGACTTTACCGCGATCACGGACATCGCCGATTACTTTGAAAAGGAGATCGGCTACAATATTCCGCCCAAGACGCCCTTCGTGGGGCGCGCCTTCAATTCCACCCGCGCCGGCATCCATGCGGACGGGCTGCTGAAGGACGAGGAGATCTACAATATCTTCGATACCGCGAAGATCTTGAAGCGTCCCGCGCGCGTCTCCGTCAACAAGACGAGCGGGCTTGCGGGCATTGCGTTCTGGATCAACGACTACTACAAGCTCCCCGAAGAGCATCGCATCGCCAAGACCGATCCGCTCGTCGTCAAGATGAAGGAGATGATCGACGAGGAGTATGAAGAAGGGCGCAACAGTTCCTTCGGAGACGATGAACTCGTCAATCTCATCTATGCCATCGACTTCCACCGTGTGCGTGAGCTCGAGGCATACAGCCTGTAAGGAGGAGATATGCAGACGGTCAGACGTACGCTGCAATGGGGAAAACTTGTTCCCGCGGGATGCGGTGCGCTTATGGCGGTGTTTCTGTTCACGGTATCCGTCATGCCCATGACGCCCTTTGCCGTTCTGGTCGGGCTATGTGCGATCGCGGCGGGCGCGGTGACGGCAGTCGCCCATTTCGTGGGTCAGCGCATCCACTTCATGCGCATGCTCGCGGGCGTGGTGCTCGCCTGCATCGGCGTCTGGGCGGTCATCTCCTGCACGGATTTTTCTTACTCCGTGCTCATTTTGGGAATGGGCATCCTGTTTGCTTTCCGCGCAGCCGAGGAGGCGATCGCGGCATATGCGAAGCGGACTGCCCGCGCAGCGTGCGCATTGCACGCGCTGTACGCTTTGGTTTTTCTGACCGTCGGCGTCCTGCTGATCGTACAGTTTTTCACGCGCGTCTTTCCCACGGCGTCGGCGGCGATCATGACGGCTGCAGCGCTCATGCTTCTCTGGTGCGCGGTGGACGGCGTGATGCTTTGGCGGGAGGGGATTTTTTCCGAAGAGGTCCTCACCTATCGCAAGGCGGAACAAGAGGAAGAAGAGGAATAAAAATAAACAATGCAGCGGGCGGCGGACTGAAAAGTCTGCCGCCCGCTTTCTGTCGCGTGGAAATTTTACAAAACGTCTTGAAATTTTACTTCATATGTAGTATGATAGCATTGTACAAAAATGTACGACGGGGGAATTATGCAGGAACAAACGAAAAAACGCAGTCACCTCTGGCGCATGCTTTTGAGTGCGACTTTGGCGATCCTCGCCTCTGGCATCGTGCGCGCGCTGGCGATCTATGTCTTTGTCACGCCCAACGAATTTGCGCCGGGCGGGATCAACGGCATTGCCGTCCTTCTGGAGGCGGTCACGCACGTCAACTCGGGCTATTATCTCATCGCGCTCAACGTGCCGCTTTTTTTCGTGGCGTTCTTCCTGCTCGGAAAGTCGGAAGCAATCATCTCCACGCTCTCCATGCTGTTGACGTCCGGGCTGCTCATCGTCTTTGACTATATCCCGGGCATGACGGAGATCCGCTATGCGCCCGAATACAATGCCATTCTCGCGTCCATTGCGGGCGGCGTACTTTTGGGGCTTGCGCTTGCGATCATGCTCCGCAGCTGCGGCACGAGCGGCGGCACGACGGTGCTTGCCTCTCTCGTCAACAAAAAATTTCGCAATTTGAGCGTCAGCGCCATGACGTCGGCATTTGACGCCTGCGTCGTGCTCGCGTCCTTCTTTGTCTATCATCAGGGCGAGCCGTTCACGGCAAAGCTCGATCCCGTGCTGCTGGCGCTCATCTCGCTGCTGGTCACGAGCAAGATCTGCGACTTTGTGCTGCAGGGCTTCAAGGTCGCATACCGCTTTGAGATCATCACCGACCGCGCGGAGGAGCTGGCAAAGGAGATCATGGAGCGCACGCACCACGGCGTCACCGAGATGAGCGCGACGGGCATGTATTCGCACGAGGGAAGGGCGCTTCTGGTCTGCGTCATCCGCAAGCGTCAGATCGGCGAGCTGCAGCGCATCCTGCGCCGCTATCCCGGGACGTTTGCCTCCTTCTCGCCCGTCTCCGAAGTCTATGGCAAGTTCTTGAAATAGCCTTGCCAACGAAAGGGGGGATTTATCATTTGGCAGCAAAAAAACGGGTCGGGATCGGCTGGAAAAGCGCGGTCCGTGACCCGTTTTTAAGTTGCAAAATTTACTTCTTGCCTTCTGTGGTGTAGGGCTTCAATGCCTGCGCGAGCTGGTCGGGGCAGGAGGTGTTCTGCTTGCAGCGGATGCCGGAGAGGAGCGAGACGATCTCGTCCGCCGTCTTTCCCTCCACAAGGCGGCTGATGCCCTGCAGATTGCCGCTGCATCCGCCGATAAATTTGACGTTGTGCACCTTATTGTCCTCGTCAAGATCAAAGATGATCTGCTTGGAGCAGGTGCCTTTTGTAGAATATGTGACCATTTTCAATTACCTCCGATTTTTGGGACACTTCAGTCGACCAGCGTTTCATAGACGACGGAATACAGCTCGGACGCCTTGTCCTCCCATTTTTTATAGATCATGTTCGCCGTCTTTTTATCGGGGACGACGAACTTGAGTTCGAGCATGGGCTGGACCGCCGCCAGGATTTTTAAGAATACGGTATAGGTGCCGTCCTTGTTCTGAAAGTAGTCGGCTTTGCATTCCTGCCGCATGCGGAACTTTTCGCCGTTCTGTTTGATATAGCGGGAGATCTCCTCGCGCGAGCTCTTCGGAATGCTGATGTAGTAACTTGCCAGGGCTTCGCGACCCTCCGTGGTGAGCGAAAAGAGGGGATCGTCGCCGCCGGGGATCTCGCAGATAAAGCCGTCCTTCTTGAGCTTGTGAATGAGGACTGTACAGTCCATATAATTCAGCCAGTCATTGGACGACGTGCACATATCCACGAGCGTCCGCTCGGACAGCGGGCTCTCCATTTTATCGAACACAAACAACAGGATAAGTTTGTTGACCGATGTTTCTCCTTTGACTTGCATTCGCAAAACCTCATTCGTACACGATAGTAGTGAATAGAATAAACAAGCCGCTCAGATTGAGCGGCTCGTCTCATTGTGCCGAGCGGCGGAATTACTTCGCGAATTTTGCGAGTTTTGCAATCACGTCGTCGCAGTTGTCGCTGTAGATCTCAACTGTCAGAGGCTGGGAAAGATCCAAGCTGAAGATACCAAGGATGGACTTTGCATCGACGACATACTTCCCGCTCTTGAGCAGGATCTCGCATTCGCAGTTCTGCGTGACGGAAACAAATTCCTTAACGCGCTGAGCCATTTCCAGGGAAATCGTCATAGACTTCATATTGATACAACCCTCCGAATCATATACTTTCCCTTATTATACATAAAATGTGCGATAAAATCAAGATATTTCCGAAAAATTCTTTAACTATTTTTTGATTTATGCTATAATGAGATGGAAAAACCATCGGCCTTGACCGAACGGAGGGGTTATGACGGATAGAATTGAGAAGATCAGCCGCTTCCTTACCACCTGCGACGAGCTCGTGGAGGGCTCGTACGTCAATGCGGACAGCAAGATTTCCGAGGCGCTGCAGTGCATTGCGACCTGCCGCGAACTCACCAACCTGTTCGCCGCCGTGACGGACAGCTTCGACTACCCCGCCGCAAAGCAGCTGTACCTGCGCGAGTACACGGGCAAGGGCGGCACGACGCGCATCGCGGCATACCTGCCAGCGGAGCGCGCGGACGTACTGGCATTTGTGTTCTGCCTGTTCGTCGAGATCGATGCGGGCGCCATCCGCCTCAACGATTTCTTGCTGCGCTACTTCTATGTGGACGGCAGCTATACGGCGAGCTATGACGTATTTGCGGGCCGCATGATCAAGCCATTCTGCGACATTGTGCGCGGGTGCTTCCCCGAATGCGGCAAACACGGCAAGATGCTCGTCATGCGCCAGAAGAGCGAAGCGGCGCTGCACGATTTTATCCAGTATCTTCCGGGCGAGCGCAAGCGCATCATGGAGCGCAACCTCATGAAGGAAGAAAAGGACGCGGGGGAGGAGATCTTTGCCGAACTTTCCGCTGCCGCCGCGCGCCACGATATCACCGAAGTGCGCGCGCTGCTTGCGGGATATCGCTATTTTTTGCGCTATATCTGCGCCGAGAGCAGGGAGAGCGAAAAACTCTTTGCGCTTGCGCAGGAGCTATAAGGAACAGGGGCTATCAGGAGGACATATGCAGCTCACCGAAACAACTGTCAGTAAAAATTATATCTACAGGGGAAAGATCGTCAACCTGCGCTGCGATGACGCGGTACTCCCCGACGGCAAGCCCTGCAAGCGGGAGATGATCGAGCACCCGGGCGGGGCGTCCGTGCTGTGCGTGAAGGACGGCAAAGTGGCGCTCGTCAGGCAGTTCCGCTACGCCTATCAGGAGGCGATCTACGAGATCCCCGCAGGGAAGTTGGGCGAAGGGGAGGACCCCATGCTCGCGGCAAAGCGGGAGCTGGAGGAGGAGACGGGGCTGTGCGCGGAGGAACTCAGGCGCATGTTTGTGCTCTATCCGACCCCGGGCTACACCAACGAGAAGATCTACATCTACGAAGCCGTCGGCGTGCATGCGGGCAGACAGCACCTCGACGAGGGGGAGTTTCTCAATGTGGAGTTTCTTCCCGTGGACGAAGTACTCGCAATGATTGACGAGGGCAAGATTTGCGACGCAAAGACCATTGTTGCCATGCTGCAATACGCGAGGACGCATCAATAAAATACGGCAAAAAGCCGTCCGCAGTCTCTGCGGACGGCTTTTTGGTGTGGTACGGCGATCGGATCAAAACTGGTGCGTTGCTCGGGAACTCAGTTGCAGCCGCAGCCGCAGCTGTCGCCGCAGACGCTCGATGCGAGCGACTGAAGCGTGCCGTTTTTGCACATACAGTATACGAGCGCGGCGAGGAGCGGCCAGCCGCATCCTCTGAATGCGCTCGAGGAAAATACGTTGCCGCACGTTCCGAGAATGAGCAGAATGATGAGAATCCAGAGACAGCTATTGCCGCCAAAACAGCTATTCATAGTTTTTCCTCCTATCAGCTTTTCCGCAAGGCTGTTGCGGGTGACGGCCGCAGAGTATGTATTCTTCGTTTTCTGCGGTCTTTATTACATTGTATGTAGTTTTTTGCGCTTTTGTGCCGTAAAAATGGGGGATCGCGCGGTGTTTTTGCAAATCTTTTTCCCGACGCGCGGTCCATTTGGTTGCCAAACCAAGAGGAGTTTGCTATAATAAAATGCGGAATTCCTTCAAAGGCGGAACGGTACGCACAGGCGGCTGTATCCGTGCAGGGAAGTCCGAAATACATCTTTTTCTACGGATATTGCCGCTCGGCAAATCCGATGGAGGTAATTGAATATGGAAAAGCGGCAGTTCTTTTCTGCACGGAACATTGCATATTTTGCAGTGCTCCTCGCGCTGGTCATCGTCTTGCAGCTGTTTGCGAGCGCGATCCCGATGTTCGGCGTCACGCTCAATTTCAGCCTCGTGCCCAGCGTGCTTGCAGGCATCTTCTTCGGCATGTGGGGCGGCGCGCTGCTCGGGCTCGTATCCGGGCTCATCACCTTTCTTACGGCGGCGGTCATGGGGCAGGAACCCTCAACGGCGTTTTTATTTCAGGCGAGCCCCGTTCTGCTGACGCTCACCTGCATCGGCAAGACGACGATCGCAGGCTTTCTGGCGGGGCTGTTCTATCAATTGATCGCAAAGAAGAATAAGCTGATCGCGGCGTACGTCGCCTCTGTCACGGTCGCGGTCTTCAATACGGGGATCTACCTTTTGGGTATCGTCCTCATGAAGGACGCCGCGGCGCAGTTCATGGGCACGGAGGCGAGTGCGTCTGCCGTCTTTGTGGCGGTCTTTGCCTTGATCTGGCTCAACTTCGTGCTGGAGATCGTCATCAACGTCCTCTTGGCGCCCGCCGTCCACCGCATCGTTCTGATCGTGGAAAAGCAAGTGCGTAAAAAGCACGGCAAACACGCGACAGATGCCGCAGAACAAAAATCGGAGTGAGAAATGATCCTTTGCATCGACGTCGGGAATACCAATATCAAGTATGCGGTCTTTGACAGAAGTGAGCTGAAGGTCTCCTTCCGCGTGTCCACCGATCTCAAGCGCACGTCTGATGAGTACGGCGCGCAGATCGTCGACATGCTCTCCGTCAACCGCATCTCGCCCGCGGAGATCAAAGGCGGGATCTTCTCCTCCGTCGTGCCGTCGCTCGACTATACCATCGAACACATGCTGCGGGTGTACTTTGATATCGTCCCCAAGCAGATCGCACCCGGCATGAAGACAGGGCTGAAAATGCGCGTGGACAACGCGCACGAGGTGGGGGCGGACCGCATTGTCAACAACGTCTCCGCGCTCAAAAAGTACGGTTGCGGCAAGCCCATGGTCGTCATCGATTTCGGCACCGCGACGACGTTCAACATTCTCGGCGCGGACGGCGAGTTCATCGGCGGCGTCATCGCGCCCGGCATCAAGGGCGCGCTGGACAGCCTCGTCTCGGGAACGGCGAAGCTCCCGCGCGTGGAGATCGAAGCGCCCAAAAGCGTCATTGCGACCAACACCGTCACCAATATGCAGGCGGGAATCGTGTTCGGGTTTGCGGGATTGGTCCAGTTTATTGTCAAAAAGATCAAAAAGGAGCTCAAGACAAGCGATGTGCTCACGATCGCGACGGGCGGTTTTTCTGAGACCATCGCCAAGGAGACGGACTGCATCGACGTCATTGACAGGATGCTCACGCTCGACGGGCTCAAATATTTATACGATCTGAACAGTTCGGAGGAAGTCTTATGAAGAAAGTCGGTGTTGCGATTCTCGGTCTCGGCGTTGTGGGGGGAGGCACCTACCGCATCCTCACGGAGCACAGGGAATTCTATCAGAAAACGCAGAATGTGGATATCGTGGTCGAGAGCGTGCTCGAGCTCAACCGCGAACGCGCGCTCGCCCTGGGCGTTCCCGAGGACAAGATCGCGTCCAATATCGCGGAGATCGTCTCCAATCCCGACGTCAATATCGTCGTCGAAGTCATCGGCGGCATTTCGGTGGCACGCGAATTTGTGCTCGCGGCGCTCAATGCGGGCAAGACGGTCGTCACCTCCAACAAGGAGCTGTTCTGCAAGTACTCGCACGAGCTGGAGCGCGCGGCAAAGCGCCAGAACGCGGGGCTGTACTTCGAGGCGAGCTGCGTGGGCGGCGTGCCCATCATCCGTACGCTGTTGGACGGCGTGCAGGGCAACAAGATCTCCTCGATGATGGGCATCATCAACGGGACGACCAACTACATCCTCACCAAGATGACCAACGAGGGCTCCTCATACGAGGACTGCCTCAAAGAGGCGCAGCGGCTCGGATACGCGGAGGCGGATCCCACGGCGGACGTCGAGGGATTTGACGCGGCATATAAGCTCTCCATTCTCTCCTCGCTCGCCTTCCATACCAAGGTTCCCTTCTCCAAGATCTACCGTGAGGGCATCACGAACATCTCCAGGGACGACATTGCGGACGGCAAGGCGCTCGGGTATGTACTAAAGCTGCTCGCCATCGGCAAGCAGTCGGATGCAGGCATCGAGGTGCGCGTGCATCCCACGTTCGTCCGTCAGGGACACCCGCTCGCCGCCGTCAACGACAGCTTCAACGCCGTCTACCTCACAGGGGACGCGGTGGGGGACGTCATGCTCTACGGCAGGGGCGCGGGCGCGCTTCCCACGGGCAGTGCGATCGTCTCCGATATCATCTATGCGGCGACGCACAGCGAGAACAAGTACTCCACCTTCAAGAACACGGCGGGCGCCGACAAGGACACCAAGTTCATCAGCGACTTTAAGAGCGCATATTATCTGCGCATCATGGTGGAGGACAGGGCGGGCATCCTTGCAAAGATCGCCGCGATCTTCGGCAAACACAACGTCTCCATCGTCGAGATGATCCAGAAGCCCATCGGTGTGGATGGGAGGGTTCCGCTCGTGCTCATCACGCACGAGACGCGCGAGCTCGCCGTCCGCGGCGCGGTTGCCAAGATCAATGCCTTGGAGTGCGTCGGGCACGTCGAAACGGTGCTGCGCGTCATCTCCTGATTGTTCAAAGGACGGGATCTCCCGTCCTTTTGTCTTTCCTGCGGCATTTTGCATGGCTCGTCCGCATACAATAGTCCCATGAAGGGCGGCTTTTTTTACCGGCACCGCGTTCTGTTTTGTGCGGCGGCGATCCTTTTGTCCATTGCCATGACGGTGGGCATCTGCCTGTACGCGCTCGTGCAGACGGCAGCGGCGAGTATACGGCTCACGATCGTCATCGACGCGGGGCATGGCGGCATCGACGGCGGCGTGGTCGGCGTGACAACTAAAACCAAGGAGAGTGACATCAACCTCGCGATCGCGCGGCTGTTGCAGGCGGAGTTTGAGGAGGCGGGCTTTCTCGTCGTGCAGACCCGTCTGACGGAGGCGGGGTTGTACGGCGCGGCGACGGCGGGCTACAAGAAGCGCGATATGCAAAAGCGCGCGGAGATCATTGCAGAGAGCGAACCTGCTGCAGTCATTTCGGTGCACCAGAACTCCTTTCCGCTCTCCTCGCGGCGCGGGGCGCAGGTCTTTTTCCGTGAGACGAGCGAGTCTTCCCGCACGCTTGCCTGTTCCATCCAGACGGCGCTCAACTCCATGCCCGAGTGCGTCCGCAAAAATGAGGCGCTCAAGGGGGACTATTATGTGCTCAATTGCAGTGACTATCCCTCCGTCATCGTGGAGTGTGGGTTTCTGACGAACGCCGCGGACGAGGCGCTTCTCTTGACGCAGGAATATCGACAGCGGATTGCCGAGACCATCTGCTCCGGGACGCTTGCCTATCTTGCGGCAATGTCTTTGGGGGATGCGCCCTGATTGGCGAAATCTGTTTGACTTTCACGCGCGCGCGTGATATACTGAGTACATATGAGCGAATATTGCAATACCACATCCTATTATCTGCCCTATTCCTACTTTGATTTTAAGGATGAGCTCAAGCCTTCCTCGCTGCTCGATCTTGCGCAGGAGGCGGCTACGGCGAGCGCGGACGAGCTTGGCTTCGGCTATGCCGACTTAAAGCCTGAGGGCTACGGTTTTATCATCGTCAACAGCTATTGCGAGTTCCGGCGTCCCGTCATGCTGGGGGAGCGCATCACGATGCAGACGTGGCCGCTTCCGCCCCGCCGCGTCTTCTTTGAGCGGCACTACCGCGCGCTCGTGGGGGATGAGGAGGTCGCAGCCGTCGCTTCCCGCTGGTGCCTGGTCGATCTGCAAAATTTTTCCCTGCTGCTGCCCGAGGCGATGGGGGAAGTGCACACGCGCTGTCCCTACCGCACCGAAAAGGTCGTGCAGCCGCCTGCGTGGAAGATCCCTCACGTCAAGGACGGGAAGGAGATCTACCGTATGCGGGTGGGCGTCAGCCATTGCGATCACTATCTGCATGCCAACAACGCAAAGTATGCGGACTTCTTTTTTGATTGCTTTACGATGGATGAGCTGCGCGCGCGGAAGATCAAAGCGTTCCAGATCACCTACGGCAAACAGGCGAAGCCGGGCTGTGAACTTGTGCTCGTGCGCGAGGACACGGAGGACGGCGCCGTCTGCGAGGTGCGCTGCGACGGGGAGACGCTTACCCAGTTCCGCGTCTGGTTTGCCTGAAACTTTGCCGCCACGGTTGCGGCGTCTTTTTTTGCCACAGAGGAGGATTGTTCCATGATCCGGAAACCACCCACGCTTGAAACGTACGTCAAGCGGATGAAAAAAGCCTTTGTCATTTTCAGTTGTTTTGCGATTCCTGCCATCATGGTCTGCGCCGTGTTTGCATTCCTCGGGTATATCGGGTTCTGGTTTGTCCTGCCCGCAGTCGTCATCGTCTATCTCGTCATCTACGGGTACTACGCGATGCACGTCTCGATGGGCACGGTCATCGCCCTGGAGGTCACCGAGCAGTCCGTGCATCTCACGACCAAGCGCAAGATCTTCACCTATGATACGCAGGGCGGCTGTATCGATGTCAAAGCGAAGAACGGAAGATACGTTGCGACCTTTCGCGGACACGGCTCCGAGGACCGTTTTATCTTCTATACCCACGTTCCCTTTACCAAGCGCTACGAAGAGGCATTCGTGAAAGCGGACCTGCGCGCCTTCTATCCGCTGATCGATTCCGTGCATAGAGATGTGTAATTATACACAAATTACGTATATTTTATGTATATATTCATATTTCAACAAAAATATACAATAATTATCAAATAATTTTGCAAACGGGGGTGCAAATGCTTGACTTGCGCCCCCGACGTTTGTATAATGGCGTATGAAAAAATTCAAGAGAGGAATTTTAACATGGAAAAGAAGATCAAAAAAGTCGTTCTTGCGTACTCGGGCGGGCTGGATACGTCCATCATCATCCCGTGGCTGAAGGAGAACTACGACAACTGCGAAGTCATCGCGGTGTCGGGCGACGTCGGGCAGGGGACCGAGTTGGACGGGCTGGAGGAGAAGGCGAAAAAGACGGGCGCTTCCAAGCTGTATGTGCTCGATCTGAAGAAGGAGTTCGTCGAGGACTACATCTTCCCGACCATGCAGGCGGGCGCCGTCTATGAGGACAAATACCTGCTCGGCACGTCGTTTGCGCGTCCCGTCATCGCAAAGGCGATCGTGGATATCGCAAAGAAGGAGGGCGCCGACGCCATCTGCCACGGATGCACGGGCAAGGGCAACGATCAGGTGCGCTTCGAGCTGACCATCAAGGCGTTTGCGCCCGAGATGACCATCATCGCGCCCTGGAGGATCTGGAACATCAAGAGCCGCGAAGAGGAGATCGAATACGCGGAGGCGCACAACATTCCTCTCAAGATCAACCGCGAGACCAACTATTCTAAGGATAAGAACCTGTGGCACCTCTCGCATGAGGGCCTCGATCTGGAGGATCCTGCCAACGAGCCGCAGTATGAAAAAGAGGGATTCCTGGAAATGGGCGTATCTCCTCTGCAGGCGCCCGATAAGCCCACCTATGTGAGTATCCGCTTTGAAAAGGGTGTTCCCACCGCGATCGACGGCAAGGAGATGGGCGCGGTCGAGATCGTCGAGACGCTCAACAAGATCGGCGGCGAGAACGGCGTCGGACTTGCAGACCTCGTCGAAAACCGCCTCGTCGGCATGAAGTCGCGCGGCGTGTACGAGACGCCCGGCGGCACCATCCTCTATGAGGCGCACAGGCTTCTGGAGACCATCACGCTGGACAAGGCGACCATGCACTACAAGCAGATGATCGCGATTAAATTCGGCGAGATGGTGTACGACGGGCAGTGGTTCACGCCCCTGCGCGAGGCGCTCTCCGCGTTTGTGACCAAGACGCAGGAGACGGTCACGGGCGACGTCAAACTGCGCATCTATAAGGGCAACGTCACGAGCGCAGGCATCACCTCTCCCAACTCCCTCTACAGCGAGGACATCGCGACTTTCTCGGACGACGGCGGCGCGTACTCGCAGAAGGATGCGGAGGGCTTCATCAACCTGTTCGGTCTGCCCCTCAAGGTCAAGGCGATGCTGGACGCAAAGAAGCTCAAGTAAACATGATCAAAGTATTTATCGACGGAAGTGCGGGGACCACCGGTCTCCGCATTCGTGAAATGCTGGGAAAACGGGAGGACATCTCCCTCATCGCGCTGCCCGAGCAGCTTCGCAAGGACGTCGCGGCGCGCAGAGACGCGATCAACGGAGCAGACGCCGTGTTTTTGTGCCTGCCCGATGACGCGGCGCGCGAGGCGGTCGGGCTGGTCGAAAACAAGAATACGGTCGTCATCGATGCTTCGACGGCGCACCGTACGTCGCCCGGCTGGGCGTACGGTTTCCCCGAACTCTCAGCAGAGCACCGCGCGGCAATCGTAAACGGCAAGCGCATCGCCAATCCCGGCTGTTATGCCTCGGGCTTTCTCGCGCTCGTCTATCCGCTCGTCGCGGCGGGCGTTCTTCCGAAGGACTATCCGCTCGTCTGTCATGCCGTCAGCGGCTATTCCGGGGCGGGCAAGAAGGGGATCGCGGAGTACGAAGCGGAAAACCGTCCCGAAAGTTACGATACGCCCCGCCTGTACGCGCTCACGCTTTCGCACAAGCACCTGCCCGAGATGCAGGCGGTGTGCGGCCTGACGCGGACGCCCGTCTTCAATCCCTATGTGTGTGACTACTACTGCGGTATGACGGTCAATGTCCCGCTCTTTTCAGACCTGCTCGCCAAGAAGGTGAGCGTCGCGGACGTCAAAGAACTTCTTCGTGCGCACTATGCGGGCGCGCACTTCGTGACGTTGGGCGAGGAGCCGAGCGGGTACGTCTCGGCAAACACCCTGAACGGTACCAACCGCATGGAACTGCTCGTCAACGGCAACGAAGATCGCATCCTTCTGACGGCGCGCTTTGATAATTTGGGAAAAGGCGCCTCGGGCGCTGCGATTCAGAACATGAATCTTGCGCTTGGGCTTGACGAATGTCTTTCTTTGTGATATAATCGTAAGGATAGTGAGATTTATGGTACAGCAGATTTCGGGCGGCGTATGCGCGCCCAAGGGATTCCGCGCCAACGGCGTGCACTGCGGGATCCGCAAAAACAAAGTAAAAAAGGATCTGGCGCTCATCGTCTCGGACGTGCGCTGCGCGGCGGCGTGCGTGTACACGACCAACCTCGTCAAGGGCGCGCCCATCCTCGTGACGCAGAAGAACGTCGCGGACGGCTATGCGCAGGCGGTCATCGTCAACAGCGGTAACGCCAATACCTGCAACGCAAACGGCGTGGAGATCGCCGAGGCAATGTGCGCGCTCGTCAAACAGCACACGGGTATTTCCGCGGGCGACGTCATCGTGGCGAGCACGGGCGTCATCGGTCAGACGCTCTCCATCGATCCGATTGCGGGCGGCATGGAGGAGCTCACAAAGGGGCTTGGCGACAACAGCGGCGCGGCAGCAGAGGCGATTATGACGACGGACACCGTCAGAAAGGAGATCGCGTTCTCCTTTGAACTGGGCGGCGTGACGTGCAGGATGGGCGCGATCTGCAAGGGTGTCGGCATGATCTGCCCTAACATGGCGACCATGCTCATGTTCATCACGACGGACGCGGCGATCAGTCCCGCCATGCTGCAAAAGGCGATCTCGGCGGACGTAAAGGATTCGCTCAATATGCTCTCCGTCGACCGCGACACCTCCACCAACGATACGCTTGCCGTTCTTGCGAGCGGGCTTGCGGGAAATGCTGCGATCACCGAGGAGAACGAGGACTATCAAACCTTCTGCGAGGTACTGCATGCCGTGACGACGGCAATGTGCAGGAAGCTCGCCGCCGACGGCGAGGGTGCGACAAAGCTCATCGAGTGCCGCATCAGAGGTGCAAAGACCAAGCAGGACGCAAGGCTGGCTGCCAAGTCGGTCATCAACTCCAACCTCGTCAAGGCGGCCATGTTCGGCGCGGACGCCAACTGGGGCAGAGTGCTGTGTGCGCTCGGCTACGCGGGCGCCGATCTCGACGTGGATAAGATCGAAGTCGCGTTCACGTCCGCCGTGGGCAGCATCCTCGTCTGCGAAAACGGAAGGGGCGTGCCCTTTTCCGAGGAGGAGGCAAAAAAGGTGCTCTCGGAGAAGGAGATCGTCATCGCGGTGGACTGCAAGGACGGCGATTTCGACGCGACGGCATGGGGCTGCGACCTCACCTATGACTATGTGAAGATCAACGGAGATTACAGAACGTGACGCAAAAGGAAGCACAGGCAGAGATCCTTCTCGAGGCGATGCCCTATATCGAGAAGTATCAGAATAAGATCCTCGTCGTCAAATACGGCGGCAACGCCATGACGGATGAGACACTCAAACAGTTGGTCATGCGCGACATGACCCTTTTGCAGTTCGTCGGCATCAAAGTCGTTCTGGTACACGGCGGCGGACCGGAGATCTCCCAGACCTTGAAGCGCATGGGCATCGAGTCCCGCTTTGTCGGCGGACTCCGGTATACCGATGAAGAGACGGCGGAAGTCGTGCGCATGGTGCTCGCGGGCAAGGTGAACAAGGGGCTCGTGCACATGCTCGGCGCGCTGGGCGCGCGGGCGATCGGGCTTTCGGGCATCGACGGCAGGATGCTCCTTTGCAGCAAGGAGAGCGAGGAGCTCGGCTTTGTCGGCAAGATCGATCAGGTGGATACCCACGTCATCACCAGCTGTCTGGATGCGGGCTATCTCCCCGTCATTTCCTCCGTCGGGTTTGACGATGCAGGCAATATCTACAACGTCAACGCCGATACGGCGGCATCTGCCATTGCAGGCGCACTGAAGGCGGAGAGCCTCATCCTCATGACGGACGTGCGCGGGCTTCTGCGCCGGAAGGACGATGAATCGAGCCTTATCAAAAAGGTGTACGTCTCGGACATTCCCTCTCTGGAGAAGGAGGGCGTCATCTCGGGCGGCATGATTCCCAAGATCCATTGCTGCCGCGACGCCATCCGCAACGGCGTGCACCGCGTATTCATCACGGACGGCAGAGTCAAACATTCCATATTGCTCGAGCTCCTCTCCAACGAGGGGCAGGGTACGATGTTCGTAAAAGGTGACTGATCGCAGTCGCCTCTTTTGCGATATATAAGGAGAGATCATGGATTTTAATGAGATAAAAACGCTTGACGGGGAGTACCTCGCCAAGACATACGCGCGCTATCCCGTCGCGCTCGTCGGCGGCAAGAACGCAACGCTCACGGACAGCAACGGGAAGCAGTATATCGACTTCGGCTCGGGCATTGCGGTCAATATCTTCGGCGCAAACGACGAGGAATGGAAGCAGGCAGTCATCGAGCAGCTTGGCAAGATCCAACACGTCAGCAACTATTACTACGCAGAGCCGCAGTCCCGCCTCGCGCAGATGCTGTGCAGCAGGACGGGCGCAAAGCGGGTATTCTTCTCCAATTCGGGCGCGGAGGCGAACGAATGCGCCCTGAAGGCGGCGCGCAAGTACTCCTTCATGAAGTACGGCGCGGGGAGAAGCAAGATCGTCTCCTTAAAGGGGAGTTTCCACGGCAGGACGCTCTTCACGCTCACCGCGACGGGGCAGGATGAATTCCACAAGTACTTCGATCCCTTTGTCCCCGGCGTTTCTTATGCTTCGCCCGACATGGCGGAGATCAGGAAAGTTGCGGGCACGGACGCCTGCGCCGTGATCATCGAGTGCGTGCAGGGCGAGAG
Source organism: Candidatus Gallimonas intestinigallinarum (assembly GCA_944338075.1). GTDB lineage: Bacteria > Bacillota > Clostridia > Christensenellales > Borkfalkiaceae > Gallimonas > Gallimonas intestinigallinarum. Next base: position 50,498 of record CALVLM010000003.1, read on the forward strand.
CGGCGTCAACGCGCTGCCCAAGGCGTTTGTTTCGGCGCTGGGTGACTGGTGTAAACAGAGCGACGTCCTGCTCATCTGCGACGAAGTGCAGAGCGGCAACGGCAGATGCGGCACGCTGTACGCCTATGAGCAGTACGGCATCACGCCCGATATCGTCACGACGGCGAAGGGGCTTGCGGGCGGGCTGCCCATCGGCGCATGCCTCTTCTTTGAAAAGACGGAAAACGCTCTCGGCGCGGGCGATCACGGCTCGACGTTCGGCGGCAATCCCGTCTCGTGCGCCGCGGCGTGCAACGTCATCGGGCGGCTCACCAAGGAATTCCTGCTCGAAGTACAGGGCAAGGCAGCCTATATGCGCGCCAAACTCAAGGATTTTGACGGCGTGAAGGGAGTGACCGGCCTGGGGCTGATGATCGGTCTGACGGTCGCAAAGCCCGCCAAAGAGGTCGCTGCCAAGTGCCTGGAAAAGGGACTTCTCGTCCTCACCGCACACGAGCGGGTGCGTCTCGTTCCGCCGCTCACTATTACAAAAACGGAGATGGATGAGGGATTGTCCATCCTCAAAGGGGTGCTTCAATGAAACATTTACTCAAACTTGCGGACCTTTCGCGGGAGGAGATTCTCTCCGTCCTCAACCTTGCCGACCAGCTCAAGTACGAGCGCAAGCACGGCATCTACAAGGATTACTTAAAGGGCAAAAAACTGGGCATGATCTTCCAGAAGTCCTCCACGCGCACCCGCGTCTCCTTTGAAGTGGGCATGTACGAGCTGGGCGGCAACGCGCTGTTTCTCTCCAACCGCGACCTGCAGATCGGGCGCGGCGAGCCCGTGCAGGACACGGCGCGCGTTCTGTCGCGCTATCTCGACTGCATCATGATCCGCACCTTTGCCCAGCAGGAGGTGGAGGACCTTGCAAAGTACGGCTCCATTCCCGTCATTAACGGACTGACCGACTACTGTCATCCCTGCCAGGTGCTCGCCGACCTCATGACCATCCGCGAAAAGAAGGGCGCGTTCAAGGGGCTGAAGATGTGCTTTATCGGCGACGGCAACAATATGGCGAACTCCCTGATGGTGGGCGCCATCAAGACGGGCATGTCCTTTTCGATTGCCTGCCCCGAAGGGTACGAGCCGGATGCACAGCTTATGTCGTGGGCGAAAGAAAACGGCTCGTTCACGATGACGACGGATGTTCTGAAGGCGGCAGAGGGCGCAGACGTAATCTATACCGATGTCTGGGCGTCCATGGGACAGGAAGAGGAGAAGGCAAAGCGCGAGAAGGCGTTTGCTGGCTATCAGGTCAACGAAGCGGTGATGGCGGCGGCGCATTCCGATGCGATGGTGCTGCATTGTCTGCCCGCACACCGCGGCGAGGAGATCACGGCGGAGGTCTTTGAGGCACATGCGGATGAGATCTTTGAAGAAGCGGAAAACAGACTGCACGCGCAGAAGGCAGTGCTGTGTAAAGTCATGCAATAAAGCGGAAGGAGAACATATGAATAAGAAAGTCTATCTCACGCTGGAAAACGGCAAGGTGTTTGAAGGGTATTCCTTCGGCGCAACGCGGGAGGTCGTGGGCGAACTCGTCTTTACCACGGGTATGACGGGGTATATCGAGACGCTTACAGACCCGAGTTATTACGGGCAGATCGTCACGCAGACCTTTCCTCTCATCGGTAATTACGGTGTCATTCCCGCCGATATGGAGAGCAGGAAATGCTGGCTTACGGCATATGTCGTGCGTGAGAAATGTGATACGCCATCGAACTTTCGCTGCGAACTGACGCTTGAACAGTTCTTAAAGGAGCAGAATATTCCCGCCCTGTACGGTGTTGATACCCGGGAATTGACGCGAATCGTGCGCGAAGCGGGTGTCATGAATGCAGCCATTACCTATAAACCGCTCGCCGATCTTGCGGAATTGAAAAAGTATCGTGTCCGCGATGCCGTGAAATCCGTTTCCTCGCATGAGGTTCGTGAACGGGGCGAAGAAAAAGACCTCAGGGTTGTCGTATACGATTTCGGTGCGAAGGGTAATATCGTGCGTGAACTCGTCAAGCGCGGATGCCATGTCATCGAGGTGCCTGCGGAGACGACGGCAGAGCAGGCGCTTTCCTATGCTCCGGACGGCATTATGCTTACAAACGGGCCGGGCGACCCTGCCGAAAATGTGGAGATCGTCGAGAATGTCAGAAAGTTTATTGGTAAAAAGCCCATTTTCGGCATCTGCCTCGGACACCAGCTTTTCGCGCTCGCGATGGGCGGACAGACGCGCAAGATGAAGTACGGCCACCGTGGCGCCAATCAGCCCGTCAAGGACCTTTCGTCGGGCAAGGTGTTCATCACCTCGCAGAACCACGGGTACGAGGTCGTGAGCGAATCGGTCAAGAACGGCACACTCAGCTTTATCAACGCAAACGACGGCACCTGCGAGGGCGTGGACTATCCCGCCGTCAATGCGACGACGGTGCAGTTTCATCCCGAAGCCTGCGGCGGTCCGCATGACGCCAATTACCTGTTCGATCGCTTTATTGCCAACATGAGAAAGGAGAAAGGATATGCCGAAGAGAAGTGATATCAAAAAGGTGCTCGTCATCGGATCGGGACCCATCGTCATCGGTCAGGCGGCGGAGTTTGACTATGCAGGCGCGCAGGCTTGCCGCGTTTTAAAGGACGCAGGCGTCAACGTCGTCCTGTGCAACTCCAACCCCGCGACCATTATGACGGACAAGATGCTCGCCGACGAGATCTATCTGGAGCCGCTGACGCTTGATTCCCTCAAGCGTATTATTATCAAGGAACGCCCCGACTCCCTGCTTGCATCTCTTGGCGGACAGACGGGACTTACCATGGGTTGCAAGCTCGCCAAGGAGGGCTTCTTGGACGAGTGGGGCGTCAAACTCATCGGCACCAAGCTGGATGCCATCGACAGGGCGGAGGATCGCGAACTCTTCAAGGAGACGATGCAGAAGATCGGGCAGCCCGTCGTGCCTTCGGATATCGCCTACACGGTGGACGAGTGCGTCGCGATCGCCGAAAAGTTGGGCTATCCCGTCATCGTGCGCCCCGCATTCACGCTGGGCGGCGCGGGCGGCGGCGTCGCGTACGATGAGGAGGAATTGCGCCTCATCTCGCACAACGGGCTCATGCTCTCGCCCATCACGCAGGTGCTCATTGAAAAGTACATCGGCGGCTGGAAGGAGATCGAGTTCGAGGTACTGCGCGACAGCGCCGGCAACGTCATCACCGTCTGCTCGATGGAGAACTTCGACCCCGTCGGTATCCACACGGGCGACTCCATCGTCATCGCGCCCGCCGTCACGCTCTCCGATAAGGAATATCAGATGCTGCGCACGGCGTCGCTTGATATCATCACCGAACTCGGCATCGAGGGCGGCTGCAACTGCCAGTTTGCGCTGCATCCCGACAGCTTTGAATACGCGGTCATCGAAGTCAATCCCCGTGTGTCGCGTTCCTCGGCACTTGCAAGTAAGGCGACAGGATATCCCATCGCAAAAGTGGCAACCAAGATTGCGCTCGGCTACACACTGGACGAGATCAGAAACGACGTTACGGGCAAAACGTATGCATGTTTTGAGCCTGCGATCGATTACGTTGTCGTGAAGCTTCCCAAATGGCCCTTCGATAAGTTTTTGTATGCGGGAAGAACGCTCGGTTCGCGTATGAAGGCGACGGGTGAGGTCATGGCGATCGGAACCTCCTTCGAGCAGGCGATCATGAAGGCGGTGCGCGGCGCGGAGATCTCTCTCGATACGTTAAACCATCCCAAGTTTGAGCCGATGAGCATCGAACAGCTCCGCGAAGAACTGCATAAAATGACAGACGAGCGCTTATTCGCCGTCTATCAGGCGCTCAAAAAGGGTATCTCCATCGATGAGATCTATGCGACCACCAAGATCGACGAATGGTTCCTTGCAAAGCTGAAAAACCTCGCAGACTATGAGGCAGAGATCACGGGCAAAAAGCTGACGCGCGCGCAGTATCTGGAGGGCAAGCGCATCGGCTATACGGACAAGGCGCTGGAGCGCTTCTCGGGCGAGAAGCTGCCCGCGCACCGCCGCGCCGTGTTTAAGATGGTCGATACCTGCGCCGCGGAGTTCTCGGCAAAGACGCCTTACTTTTATTCGACCTACGACGAGCTCGATCACGACGAGGCGCTGCCCTTCGTCCAAAACAGCACAAAAAAGCGCGTCATCGTCATTGGCTCCGGCCCCATCCGCATCGGGCAGGGCATCGAGTTCGACTATTCCTCCGTCCACTGCGTCTGGACGCTCAAGGAACTGGGCTACGAAGTCATCATCATCAACAACAACCCCGAGACGGTCTCCACCGACTTCGATACGGCGGACAGACTTTACTTTGAGTCCTTGACGCCCGAAGATGTGCAGAATGTCATCGACGTGGAGAAGCCGTATGGCGTCGTCATCACCTTCGGCGGACAGACGGCGATCAAACTGTGCGGATATCTCGCCAGGAAGGGGGTGCGCATCCTCGGCACGAGCGCGGACTCCGTCGACATGGCGGAGGATCGCGAGCGCTTTGACGAGCTTCTGGAGCACTTCCACATCGCTCGTCCCAAGGGGCTGACGGTCATGACCAAGGAAGAGGCGATCCACGCCGCCGAGACGCTGGGCTATCCCGTCCTGCTGCGCCCGTCCTATGTCATCGGCGGGCAGAACATGACGATCGCCTTCACCGAAAACGATATTTCGCGGTACATGGACGTCATCCTTGCCCAGCACATTGAAAATCCCGTGCTGTGCGATAAGTACCTCATGGGCAGCGAGCTGGAAGTGGACGCGATCTCGGACGGCGTGGACGTCCTCATCCCCGGCATCATGCAGCACATTGAGCGCGCGGGCGTGCATTCGGGTGACTCCATCGCCGTGTACCCGCCCTATCACCTGAGCGATGCGATGCTGGAGAAGATCGTGGATATCTCCACCAAACTTGCGCTCTCCTTAAAGACCAAGGGGCTCATCAACATCCAGTACCTCATCTATCAGAACCAGCTGTACGTCATCGAGGTCAATCCGCGTGCTTCGCGCACCATTCCCTATATTTCCAAGGTGACGGGGGTGCCCATGGTTGAGCTTGCAACCAAGATCATGGTGGGCGCGAAGCTGAAAAAGCTCGGTTACGGCACGGGGCTGTATCCCAATTCGCCCTATGTCGCGGTCAAGGTTCCAGTATTCAGCTTTGAAAAGCTCAACGACGTCAACAGCCAGCTGGGTCCCGAGATGAAGTCGACGGGCGAGGTTCTGGGCATCGGCAAGACCATCGAGGAGGCGCTCTTCAAGGGACTCGTCTCCGCGGGCTTCAAGATGTGCCATCCCACCGCGCAGAAGCCCGTCGGCGTGTACTTCACCGTCAACGATCAGGACAAGTTCGAGATCGTCTCCATCGCAAAGAAGTTCGCCGACCTCGGCTGTAACCTCTATGCGACGGCGGGCACGGCAAAGGTCATCTCCGACCTGGGCATCGACGTCACCATCGTCGACCGGCTCAAGGCGACCAAGCAGGTCTCCAAGCTCATGGACGACGGCAAGATCGACTATATCATCTACACGGGCAAGACGGACGTCGACTCCATTAACGACTATATCGAACTGCATCATCACGCCATCCTTCTGGGCATCACGGTGCTTACTTCCCTGGATACGGCAAATGCGCTGTGCGATATCATCGCAAGCAAGTTCACCGAATACAACACCGAGCTTGTGGATATCAACAACCTGCGCACCAAAAAGACGGAGATCTCCTTCGTCAAGATGCAGTCCTGCGGCAACGACTATATCTACTTTGAGGACCTGGACGGCAAGATCACCTGTCCCGAATCGCTTGCGGTCAACTTTGTCGACAGGCACTACGGCATCGGCGGCGACGGCATCGTGCTCATCGAGCGCTCTGATGTTGCAGACGCCAAGATGCGCATCTTCAATCAGGACGGCAGCGAGGGGCAGATGGCGGGCAACTCTATCCGCTGCGTTGCCAAGTACCTCTATGAAAAAGGCATCGTCAAAAAGGAGACGATGACCATCGAGACGCTGAGCGGCGTCCGCGAGGTCAAGGTGTACTCCTTCGGCGGTATCGTGACGTCGGCGAGCGCGGACCTCGGGAAAGCGGTGCTGGACGGCGAGAAGATCCCCTCCGTCTGGAAAGGGGAGAAGATCGTCGGTCAGCCCATGGAGATCGACGGCGTGACCTATCATGTGACGCTCGTCAACATGGGCAACCCGCACTGCATCATCTTCTGCGACAAGGTGGACGACGTCCCCGTGGAGACGCTCGGACCCAAGATCGAGCACAGCGAGTACTTTCCCGCCAAGACCAACGTGGAGTTTATCCGCGTCGTCAACGAGAGCACGATCAAGATGCGCGTCTGGGAGCGCGGCAACGGCGAGACCTGGGCGTGCGGCACGGGTGCAGCGGCGGCGGCAGTCGCGTGCGTCCTGAACGGACTTTGTAAGATGGATACCGATATCACCGTCAAGGTCAAGGGCGGCGATCTTGTGGCGCACTATCGCTCGGAGGACGGTCACGTCATCCTGACGGGTAATGTGGAAAAAGTCTACGATGGGACGGTGGAGTTCTGATGGCGCGCACGACGTTTTACGAGGAGAGCGCGATCTCCGTCAACGCCCGCGCGGAGGAGCGCGTGGCGCGGGCATTCAACATTGTCGGCATCATCTGCCTTGTCATGGCGGGCATCATTATCCTGCTGTCACTGACGATCGTCCCCACCTGGATCGGGACGTACGTGGAGGGCGAGGTCACGCTGGCGTGGCTGATCGCACAGCTCGTGATCTGGGCGATGCCGATCGTGGCGCTGATCGGAATATTCTTTCTCTTTTGGTTTTTCAAGCGCAAGAAGAACGTTAGCTTCGACTATACCTTTGTCGAGGACGAAGTGCGCATCACCAAGGTGTTCAACGGCAAGTCGCGCAAGCATCAGTGCACCCTGAATGCGGAGCAGATGCTCAAGATCGGCTATGCGGACAAGGATTCCTTCCAGCGTACATTGGAGGGGGTCCGCAACAAAAAGGCGGTCTATTTCACGCCCAACAAGGAGCCGGCAGAGGGGAAGATGTTCATCTATATCCTCTATTCCACCTCGATCGAAAAGACGCTCTACGTCCTCGAATGCCGCCAGCAGCTATTGGAGTTTATTGTCATGGCGGCAGGTATCAACAAGTTTGAAAGAAGATGATCTATCTTGATAATGCAGCGACAACGCGCCCCTCAAACGGGGCGCTTGCGCGCGCAAATACCTATCTCACCGACTGCTACTATAACCCGTCCGCGCTCTATCACGGCGGCGTCGAGGCGCACCGCTTTCTGACGCAGGCGCGCAGCGCGCTGCTGTCGCGCATCGCCGATCCTGCGGCATTCGAGCTCATCTTTACCTCCTGCGGGACGGAGGCGGACAATCAGGCGGTCTTCGGCGCGGGAAGGCGCGGGAACGTCGTCACGACGGCGGGGGAGCATGCGGCGGTCTATGAGAGCTGTAAGGAGCTAAAAAACCGCGGCGTAGAGCCGCGCTTCGCGCCGCTGCACGCGGACGGCAGCGTCGATGTCGAGGCGCTCTTGTCCCTCGTGGACGACAAAACCTCGCTCGTGAGCGTCATCCATGTCTCCAACGAGACGGGCGCCGTCAACGACATTGCGGAAATCGCAAGACGCGTCAAGCAAAAGAATGCACGCATCGTCTTTCACAGCGACGGTGTGCAGGCGTTCGGGAAACTTCCCGTGCGCCTTACAAAGGACATTGACCTGTACACGATCAGCGCGCACAAGATCGGCGCGCTCAAGGGCACGGGGGCGCTCATCCGCAGAAAGGCGTACACGGCGCTGCCTGCCTTTGTCTGCGGCGGCGGGCAGGAAAACGGGCTGCGCAGCGGCACGGAGAACGTGTTCGGCATCGCCTGTTTTCACTTTGCCGCCGAGGAGAAGTTTGCCTCGATGAAGGAGGAGGGTGTCCGGCTGGCGGAGTACAAAGAACTGCTCTGGTCGCTGCTCGATCATGCGCAGTTTACGCGCCTCTCGCCCGAGGGCGGCTCGCCCTATATCCTCACGGTCTCGTCGCGCGGCAAGCGGGGCGAGACGCTGCAGCGCATGCTCTGGGACAGGGGGGTCGCGGTCGGCACGGGGAGCGCCTGCAATTCCAAAAAGCCGCACAGCCGCGTCCTGGAGGCGTGCGGGTATGCGTCCGATGTTCTGGACGGTGTCCTGCGCGTGAGCTTCTGTCCGCAGACGACAGAGGAGGACGTGCGCCTTGCGGCGGAGGCGATGAACGAGGCGGCGCGCGCCTTCGGAGGAGTTTGATTGCATGGAGAAAGTTGTCATTGTCCGCTATGCGGAAATTCACTTAAAGGGCAAGAACCGCGGCTACTTTGAGCGCGTGTTCTGCGTCAATCTGGAAAAGGCGCTCAAAGGGCTGCGGCACGAACTGCGCCGTACGAGCGGGCGCTATCTCATCGCCGCCTTTGACGAGGCGGATGCGGAGGAGATCTTAGATCGCGTCTCCCGCGTATTCGGCGTGCATTCCTATTCGCTCGGGTACCGCGTTCCCAGCGATCCGGACAGCATCTTTGCGGCGGCGCGCATCGTCTGCCCGCAGAGCGGCACGTTCAAGGTGGAGACCCACCGCGCGGACAAGCGCTATCCGATGACGTCGCTCGAGATCAGCGCGGCGATCGGCGGAAGACTTCTGGACGTCAACCCCGCGCTCAGAGTGGACGTACACGGCCCTCAACACACCGTCTATCTCGATATCCGCGAAGAGGGGACGGCGCTCGTGTTCGGCACCTTTGAGGAGGGCGCGGGCGGCATGCCCGTCGGGACCTCGTCCAAGGGGCTGCTGCTCATCTCGGGCGGCATCGATTCCCCCGTCGCGGGCTATATGATGGCAAAGCGCGGCATGGAAGTGGAGTACCTGCACTTCCACAGCTATCCCTATACCAACGAGCAGGCAAAGGACAAGGTTGTTGAACTTGCGCGCATCCTCTCCCGCTATGCGGGCAGTGAGTCGCTCGCGACGGTCAAGGTGACGCACATTCAGGAGGAGATCCATAAAAAGTGCGCGCCCGAGCTCAACGTGACCCTTCTCCGCCGTTTCATGTTCCGCATTGCGGAGCGCGTCGCAACAAAAAAGGGCGCGAAGTGCCTCATCACGGGCGAGAGTCTTGGTCAGGTCGCCTCGCAGACGATGGAGGGCATCACCTCCTCCAACGCTGTGGTGACGCTGCCCGTCTTGCGTCCGCTCATCGGGTTCGATAAGGAGGAGATCATCGTGCGTGCCAAGAAGATCGGCACCTACGATACCTCCGTCCTGCCCTATGAGGACTGCTGCACCGTGTTTCTGCCGGAATTTCCCGCAATCAAACCAAAGCTCTCCTTCATCGAAGAAGAGGAGAGCAAGCTGGATGTCGCGGGTCTGGTCGAAGAGGCGCTCACGACGCTGGAGCGCATCTCCATTCACTGATCGAGCCACCAGTCGTCGGGCGCCGAAGTTGTGTGCGGCAGCGTGACGGCAGGCAGAACGACGGGCGTCCCTGTATAGTTCTTGTATTTCGGAATGACCGTATAGACGTACGTCTCGCCCGCGCGGACGGAATTGTCGCAGACGGTATCGCGGTAGGCGCCGCTGTAGATCGTGGCAGTTTTGCCGCGATTTTCTCTTTTTATCTCATAGTCGTAATACTGCGTGCGGGAGAGCGCGATCGTGACCGTCCCGCCACTGACCCGGATATCGGGCGTACGGATGCTCGGCATGGAGAAGCGCGTACATACTTCGCCGGGCGCCGCATTTGCGCGAAAGAGCTCCGAAAGGCTCGTTGCGGGCGGCCCGACGGGGTCGGCGAGCAGAATGGTGTGTTCGTTTTCATACGCCGTGCGGTCAAAATTCAGCCGCACGACGTCAGAGCACTCTTTGAACGGAGTGGGCGCGCCGCCCTGATAGAGCGCGCGCATGACGGCAAGGACGGCGTTTGCCGGCAGACCGCCGCCCGTTGCTTCGACGGGGGAGTTGTCGGCATTGCCCATCCAGGCGGCAACGACGTGGTCCTTGGTATAGGCGATGCAGTAGGCATCCGTATTGCCCGCGGGAGTTCCCGCCGTGCCCGTCTTGGCGCAGACGGGGAAAGAAAGGGCGCGCAGCTTTTTTGCGGTGCCCTCCTGCACGGTCGTCTGCAGCATGTCGCTTACCAGCCAGCTCACGTCCTCGGAAAAGACGCGCTGCTGCCCAGCGGCGTGGGAATAGAGCACGTTGCCCCGCTCGTCCTCGATGCGGGAGATATATCCGGAGGGCGCATACATGCCGCCGCTCGCGAAGGTCGCGTACCCGTCTGCAAGGGCGGGCAGCGTGAATCCTTCCTTCATGCCGCCGAGGGCGAGGGCAAGGGACTTGTCATCGTCGGGGACAAAGAGGCGCATCTTGTCAAGATAGCTTGTTCCCGTGGCGATGCCCATCTCGTTGAGCACGCGCACGGCGGGAATATTGACACTGTGCGCCAGGGCATACCGTACGCTCATATATTCGCCCGTCGCGCCGTCATAGTCGTCGGGGGAATACCCGCCAAAGTCCGTCTTTTTGTCGAGGAGAGGCGTCGCGGGACTGATGAGGTTCTCCTCCAGTGCGGGACCATAGACAAGAAGCGGCTTGATCGTGGAGGCGGGCAGGCGCTTTAATACGCCCGCCGTCGCGTGCAGAGCGCACACGGCATTGCGCTCGTTGTCGCGCACCAGCATGCACAGATCGGAATCCGCCTGCGTCTGTTCCAGTTTTGCCTGCAGGGCTGGATCGAGGTAGGTGTAAATGCGCAGCGTTCCCCAGTCGCCTGACTTGGCGTCGGGGAAAAGCGATGCGAGTTCGTCAAAGACGCAGTCGACATAGGCATTGCCTGCGGTCGTCGGCGCGGGGGAGCGGGGGAGCGGCTCGTTGTTTGCCTTATGGAATTGGGCGTCGTCCAGATACCCCTGTTCGTGCATGAGGCGCAGCACTAGTTCCCGCCGCGCGCTGCAGGCCTCTGCGTCGCGGAAGGGAGAATAGCGGTTGGGCGACTTGATGATCGCGGCGAGCATGGCGCCCTCGGCGGCAGTTAGCTCGTCTGCGGTCTTGCCAAAGTAAAACTGCGCGGCGCTCTCAATGCCGAATGCGCTGTGACCGAAGTAGATGGAGTTTAAGTAGAGCGTCAGAATTTCATCCTTGCTGTATTGCTTCTCCAGCGCCCTTGCCAGCTTGATTTCCTTGAGCTTTCTCGTGATGGTCTTTTCGATCGTTAAGTGGGTGTTCTTGATGAGCTGCTGGGTAATGGTGGAGGCGCCTTCGGCAAAAGAAAAACTGGTCACGTTGCGAAAGAGCGCCGCAAGCATGCGCTTCGTGTCCACGCCGTGGTGGGCATAGAAGCGCTTGTCCTCAACGGCGACAAACGCCTGTTTGACATGGTCGGGAATGTGCGCCGCGTGCGCCTGTGCGGAGACGGGCAGCTCCTGTCCTTCCCTGTCATAGAGGCGGATATACGCCGTCTCGGGCAGAAGTTTGGAATGGTCGAGCTTTGCGCCCGCCGTCACGCCGAGATAATAGAGGAAGAGCGCCGCGGCGATGATCGCGAGGACCCCGAGTACGACGCCGACGATGGTGAGAGTACGTTTCATCGCTCGCAGTATGTGCTTTGTGCGGAAATTTTCACGCGATCCGCCCGCTTTTGTTGAAACCTGCGCCGTTTTATGGTATAATGGAATGCAAAAGGTGTAACATGACACTCAGAGAAATTGTAGAAAAGAGCAATAAAATCGTATTTTTTGGGGGCGCGGGCGTCTCCACCGAGAGCGGGATCCCCGATTTTCGCAGCGAGGACGGATTATACCGCCAGAAGTACGATGTCCCGCCCGAAACCATGCTCAGCAGCGATTATTTTTATGCGCACACGGCGGACTTTTACCGCTTCTACCGCGACAAGATGCTCCCGCTCTCCGCGCAGCCCAACGCCGCGCATCAAAGGCTCGCCCAGTGGGAGCGGGCGGGCAAACTTCTTGCCGTCGTCACGCAGAATATTGACGGACTGCATCAGGCGGCGGGCAGCAAAACGGTCTATGAACTGCACGGCAGCATCCACCGCAATCATTGCCTCACCTGCGGGAAGTCCTACACGGCTAAGGACATTGCAGACAGCTCAGGCGTGCCGCGCTGCACCTGCGGCGGGCTCATCAAGCCGGATGTGGTCCTGTACGGCGAACCGCTGGACGGCGCAACCGTGCAGGGCGCACTGGAGGCGATCATGGCGGCGGATACGCTCATTGTGGCGGGGACGTCGCTCACCGTCTATCCCGCGGCGGGCTTTGTCGACTATTTCCATGGCAAATCCCTCGTGCTCATCAACCGCGACGCAACGCCCCTCGATGGGAAGTGCTCGCTTGTCTTGCATCAGAAGGTGGGGGAGGTGCTGGGCGCACTCCCGTCCTACCTTCCAAACGAAAAATAAAATTTAAGGTCACTATGAACTATCACATCGTCACTTACGGCTGCCAGATGAACGTCCACGAATCGGAGAAAATCGCGGGGCTTCTGCGCGGCGCGGGATATGAAACGGAGAGCGCGATCGAGGACGCGGACATCATCGTCTTTAATACCTGCTGTATTCGCGAGAATGCCGAAAATCACGCGTTCGGTAATATCGGCGCGCTCAAAAAGATGAAAAAGCAAAAGCGCGGACTGCTCATCGCGGTGGGCGGCTGTATGGCGCAGGAGGAGGGGAACGCGGAGCTGCTCGTCAAAAAATTTCCCTTCATCGATATCGTATTCGGGACGCACAACGTCGCCGAGCTTCCCTCGCTCATCGCGCGCAAACAGCGGGAAAAGAAGGTCGTCTCCCTCCTTGCGGACCGCGCGGAGACGGAGGACGGCGCCCAGCCCTACCGCACGAGCTATCCCAATGCCTGGGTGAATATTACCTACGGCTGCAATAATTTTTGCACCTACTGCATCGTGCCCTATGTGCGCGGCAGGGAGAAGAGCCGCTCCGCCTCCCTTATATTGGAGGAAGTGCGCGCCCTGGTCGCGGCGGGATATAAGGAAATTACCCTGCTCGGGCAGAACGTTAACTCCTACCGTGACGGCGAGATCGATTTTCCCGCGCTTCTCGACATGGTCGCGTCCATCGAGGGCAAGTTCCGCGTGCGGTTTATGACCTCGCACCCCAAGGACTTCTCCGCGGCGCTCGTCGCCGTCATGAAGAAGCACGAGAAGATCTGCAATTTGCTGCACCTTCCCGCGCAGTCCGGCTCCAGTCGCATCCTCTCGCTCATGAACCGCCGCTACACGCGCGAACAGTACCTGGAGAAGGTCGCGCTTCTTAAGAAGGAGATCCCCGAAGCGGAACTGACGACCGATCTCATCGTCGCCTTTCCGACCGAGACGGAAGAGGAGTTCGAAGAGACGCTCTCCCTCGTTAACGATGCAGACTTCTCCTCGGCGTTTACCTTCATCTATTCCCCGCGCAAGGGGACGAAAGCGGCGGAAATGGAGGGGCAGATCTCGCCCGATGTCGCCAAGGAGCGCATCACCCGACTTGTCGATCGCGTCAACGAAAACACCCGCCGCAAGAGCGAGCGCTACGTCGGGCACACGATCGAATTATTGTGCGAGGATTATGACGCAAAGAAGGGGCTGTACCTTGGCAGGGAGCCGCTCGGGCGAATGGGCTACTTTTCGGCAGATCACAACTGCGTCGGCGAATTTGTTCAGATGCGCGTGACGCGCGCCAACGGCATTTCGCTGTACGGCGACCTTGTGCAAGCGGAGTAAAAATCACGGAGGAAAAAGGATGGCGCTCTCGCCGATGATGGAACATTACCTCTCCACCAAGGAGAAGTACAAGGACTGCGTGCTCTTTTACCGCCTCGGGGACTTCTACGAGATGTTCTTTGACGATGCGGTGCGCGTCTCCAAGCTGCTCGATCTCACTTTAACGGGCAGAGACTGCGGACTCAAGGAGCGCGCGCCTATGTGCGGCATTCCCTATCACGCGGCAGACGGCTATATCGCCAAACTCGTTGCGATGGGGGAGCGCGTCGCGATCTGTGAGCAGCTTACCGAACCGGGCGCGGGCAAGATGGTCGAGCGCGACGTCATCCGCATCGTCTCCGCGGGGACGGTGACCGAGGAAAGTCAGCTCGACGAGCGGCGCAACAACTTCATCGCCTGCGTCTGCAAATTGGACGGCGGCTATGCGCTCGCCTGGGCGGATATCACGACGGGCGAATTCAACGCCGCGGAGGAGGAGACCAAGGAAGCGGCGCTCTCCGCGCTCGTCAACATTTCCGTCGCGGAGGTCATCTGCAACGACGCCATGCTGATGGAGGTCAAGGACGACGTAGAGGCGCAGCGCGGGAGCCTGCCTGCCTTTTCCTGCTATCTGCCACAGGCGTTTGTCCTGCAGGCGGCAACGCGGTGCGTGCTCGATCAGTTCAAGGCGGCGTCCCTGGACGCGTTGGGGCTTTCGGCGCATCCGAATGCAGTCTGCGCGGCGGGCGCGCTTTTAGAGTATCTGCGCGACACGCAAAAGCACGCTCTGCAAAATCTGACGAAAATCAAGTTTGTCGACGCGGGCGGCAACATGGAGCTGGACGCGATCGCCTTCCGCAATCTGGAGATCCTCAAAAACAACGCCGAGGGCAAAAAGTACGGCTCACTTTTGTGGCTGCTCGATCGGACCAAGACGGGCATGGGCGCAAGAAAGCTCGTCTCCATGCTGAGCGCACCCCTTTGCAGCCGTGCGGAGATCGAGCGCCGCCTCGACGCGGTAGAGGAACTGTACAAGGGCACCGTCATCCGCATGGGGCTTGCCGATATGCTGAGCGGCGTGCGCGACATTGAGCGCCTGACGGGGCGCGTCTCCAACGGAAATTTGCAGCCGCGCGACTGCCTGTCGCTTGCAGGCTCACTGTCTGTTGTGCCAAACCTCAAATTTCAGCTGACGGGCTTTTCGTCGGCGCTCATTCATGAGATCGCGGACGATCTCATCGACCCGATGCCCGTTGTCAAACTATTGGAGAGCGCCATTGCGCCCGAGGCGACGACGCTCAAAGAGGGGAATTTCATTCGCCGAGGATACAACGAGCAGTTGGACGAGCTGCGCGCGGTCAAGGATGACGGCAAGTCGCTCGTTTTGGAACTGGAGACCAGAGAGCGCGAAAAGACGGGCATCCGCACCCTTAAAGTGGGTTATAACCGCGTATTCGGCTACTATATCGAAGTCACCAATTCCTTCAAGGACAGAGTTCCCTATTCCTATGTTCCCAGGCAGACGCTCGCAAACGGCGTGCGCTACACGACGGAGGAATTAAAGGAGCTGGAGGCGAAAATTTTAGGCAGCAGCGACGCGGCGACAAGGCTTGAAGAGCATCTCTTCAGCGAGATCGTGGAGATGCTCGCCAAAAATATCCCCGTCTTTCAGCGCATTGCGGGGGCGATTGCCATGCTCGACTGCCTCGTCTCGCTTGCGACTGTCGCAAAGGAGAATAAATATTGCCGTCCCGAGATCGCCGAGGGCGGCGCACTGGAGATAGAGGAGGGGCGGCACCCCGTCGTCGAAGCGATCTCCAAGGAGCGCTTTGTCCCCAATGACTGCACGCTGGACAACGGCGATTCCCGCACGATGATCATCACGGGGCCCAACATGGCGGGTAAGAGCACTTATCTTCGGCAGGTCGCGCTCATCACCTACATGGCGCATATCGGCTCTTTCGTGCCCGCAAAGCGCGCCCGCGTCCCGCTCACCGACCGCATCTTTACGCGCATCGGTGCGAGCGACAACCTTATTCTTGACCGCAGTACCTTCATGGTGGAGATGACGGAAGTCGCCAACATTTTGCGCAATGCGACCGAGCGCAGCTTGCTCATTCTGGATGAGGTCGGAAGGGGCACCAGCACCTTTGACGGGCTGTCCATCGCATGGTCAGTCATCGAGCATCTGACGCAGAAGGTGCGCGCCAAGACGCTGTTCGCGACGCACTACCACGAGCTGACCGAACTTGAGGGCAAGCTTGAGGGCGTCAAAAATTATAAGATCAACGTGCGCGAGATCGCAGGCAGCATCGTGTTTTTGAGAAAGATCGTGCGCGGCGGCGCTTCGCGCTCCTTCGGCGTCGAGGTCGCGGCGCTGGCGGGCGTGCCCGAGGAGGTCACGTCGCGCGCCAAGGTCATCTTGAAGGAGTTGGAGCGCGGCGAAAAGAAGCGCGCCGCTTCCCCGCAGGCGGAAGTGCCCGCAGAGGAAGAGGGCGAAGAGCAGAATTTGCGGGAAGAACTTGCGGGGATCGACGTCAATCTGCTCACGCCCATGCAGGCGCTCGCGCTCATTTCCGAGTGGAAGGAGAAATATCGTTGAAAATCAATCTTCTGTCGGCAGACGTCTACAATAAAATTGCGGCGGGGGAGGTCGTGGACCGTCCCTATTCCGTTGTCAAAGAACTGGTCGAAAACGCCATCGACGCGGGCGCGACGCAAATTACCGTCGAGATCGAAAAGGGCGGCAAGAAGCGCATCCGCGTGACGGACAACGGCAGCGGCATTGCGCGCGACGATCTGCCGCTCGCCTACTCCGCGCACGCGACGAGCAAGCTAAAGACGGCATCCGACCTGTTCGCCATCCATACGCTGGGATTCCGCGGCGAGGCGCTGGCGTCTGTTGCGGCGGTCTCGCGCATGGAGATCGTTTCGCGCACTTTAGCTGCGGACGCCTTCTCGCTTGCCTGCGAGGGCGGCGTACTCGGCGAAGTCCTGCCCGCGGCGGGTGCGCAGGGGACGGTCGTCACGGTGGACGATTTGTTTTACAACGTCCCCGCGCGCCTCAAGTTTCTCAAGTCGGACACGCAGGAGGAGGCGGATATCGGCGGCGTCATGGCGCGCTTTCTCCTTGCCCGTCCCGAAATTTCCTTCACCTATCTTGCGGACGGCAAGGTGAAATACCGCTCGTTCGGGGACGGGCTCGCCGCTGCGCTGGTCGCGGTGTATGGCGCAAGCACGCTGGAAAACTGCCTGGAGATCAGGGCGGAGAAGCACGGGATCAGGTTGCACGGCTTTCTTGGAAACCGTAACTTTTACAAGGCAAACCGCACCTATCAGAGCTTGTTCGTCAACGGGCGGAGCGTCGTCAACCAGACGGTCGGCGCGGCGATTACCAATGCCTACGCAAGCTATCTGATGAAGCGGCAATATCCTTTCTATGTGCTCTTTCTGGACGTCCCGCCCGAGGTAGTGGACGTCAACGTGCATCCCAACAAGGCAGACGTCCGATTTGCGGACAATCAGATCATCTACGGCTGCGTCTATTCCATTGTTTCAGCGGTGCTGGATGGCAATTCCAAGGCGCTGGAATACCTCGTTCAGGTTCCTAAGACGGAGCCTGCGCCGCAAAAGGAAGTAGCCGCACCTGCGCCTGTATGGAACGCGCCGAACGTGTCGGCGCCGCAGGCAGATGTAGAGGCGCCGCCTGCTCCGCAGATGACGTACGCGGAGGCAAAAAAGGAGCTTGCGTTCGATATCTCCATGCCCAAGGGGAGCGAGCCGCGCTTTCTGGAGCAGGAGCGGGCGGTGATGGAAGTTCGCGCGCCCGCCAAGGCGCAGCCGGAGGCGGACGCCTTCGAGGAGAACAAAAAGTTTCTTCTTGCGCAGGACGCGGCGCGCATCAGACAGCCGCGCATGGAGACGGATGCGCTCGTCTATAAGGGCGAGCTGTTCCGCACCTACCTCATCTACCAATCGGGCGACTGCGCCTATATCGTCGATCAGCACGCCGCGCACGAGCGCATTTTGTTCGATAAACTCAAAGAGAAGTGGGAGACGCGGAGCGTCGTTTCTCAGCCCATGCTCGTACCGTTTATCTATAACGGAAATTCTCAGGAGTTTGCATTTTTAGAGCGCAATTTCCCCGTTCTGCGCGAGATCGGGTTTGACATCGAGGCGTTCGGCGATACGAGCGTGCGCGTCTCGGCGGTGCCCGCAGAGCTGCTGGGGATCGATCTGGACGGCTTCTTCAGGGATGTGCTCTCCTCCATGGAGAGCCTGCGCGCCATCAAGCTCACCGACCTTTTAAGGGATAAGCTGGCGACGGCCGCCTGCAAAGCGGCGGTCAAGGGCGGGGAATCGCTGACGGAGCAGGAAGTGCGCACGCTCATCGAGCGCATGAACGGCGATATGGCAATGAAGTGTCCGCACGGCAGGCCCGCCGTCGTCGTGATGAAAAAGTCGGAGATCGAAAAGCTCTTCAAGAGGATCGTATGAAGCTGATTGCCATCTGCGGGCCGACCGCCTCCGGAAAGACGTCGCTTGCCGTCGCCTGTGCCAAGGCGTTCGGGGGCGAGGTTGTCTCCTGTGACGCGCTGCTTGTCTACAAGGGGCTGAATATCGGCACGGCGAAGCCGACCAAAGAGGAGATGGACGGCGCCCCCCATCATCTCATCGATATCGTCGAGCCGACGCAGAGCTTTTCCGTGCACGATTTTGAATGTGCGGCGCTGCCTGTCGTCGAGGATATCCTCGCGCGTGGAAAGGTCCCCGTTTTGTGCGGCGGAACGGGGTTTTATATGAACGCCATTCTTTTTCGCAGCGGCTTCGGGCATGCGGGGGGAGACGCGGCGATCCGCGAAAAATATGAGCACATTGCCGCAGAGCGGGGCAGAGAGTACCTTCACACTCTTCTGCGTGAATGTGACCCTGAGAGCGCGGAAAAGTTGCATCCAAACGACGTCAAGCGCGTCATCCGCGCGCTGGAGATCTATGAACTGACGGGCTGTAAGAAATCGTCACAGAACGATTCTTATGAGCCGCGCTATCCCTACGAGGCGTTTGCTGTAAATTGGGAGCGCCAGACGCTCTATGCGCGCATTCACGAGCGCACGCAGGCGATGCTGCGGGCGGGACTTGTGGAGGAAGTAAAGGGACTTTTGGCGTCCGGCGTGCCCGAAAATGCCCAGTGTATGCAGGCGATAGGGTACAAGGAAGTTGTTGAAATTTTGAAAAATGACGATTTACACAGTACTATGTCAGACATAATAGAGCAAAATACCCGTCGCTATGCCAAGCGGCAGCTGACATTTTTCAAGAAACTGCCCAATCTGCACTGGCTGGAGCCTGATAAGACGGAGACGATGATAAAGGAGATCGAACGTTATCTATGACCATTGAGGAGAGGATCGCTTCGGCAGAGCGTGCGCTTGCGCCCAAATTTGACGAAATCGATGCGATCGCATATTACAATCAGGATAAGGTCTTAAATGCCTTCCGGGAGGAGTGCATCGCGCTCCGTCATTTTGCGCCCAGTACGGGCTACGGCTACGGCGACGAGGGCCGCGACGCCCTGGGAAGGATGTACGCCCGCGCGTTCGGTGCGGAGCGCGCCATCGTCTCACCGACGCTTCTGAGCGGGACGCACACGCTGACGGTCGCCCTGTTCGGCGTCCTGCGCCCGGGGGATAGGGTGCTCTGCATCAGCGGGACGCCCTATGATACATTGCGCGGCGTTATCTGGGGCGAGGGGAACGGCTCGCTTGCCGATTTCGGCATCTCGTTTGAGACGCTTGCGCTCGACGTAAACGGCAAAATGGACCTCGCTGCGGTCGAAAAGGCGCTTGCCTCGCAGGAGTACCGTATGGTCTATATTCAACGCTCGCGCGGGTATGAACTGCGCGATTCTTTCACGATCGAGGAGATCGAGGTCGCGTGTGCCCGCGTGCGCGGATGTGGCTTCCGGGGGTGTATCTTTGTCGATAACTGCTACGGCGAGTTTGCCGAGAAACGCGAGCCGACCGATGTGGGCGCTGACCTCATTGCCGGTTCACTCATCAAAAATCCCGGCGGGGGACTGACGCCTACGGGCGGCTATATCGCGGGGAAGGCGAAGTATATCGAGCAGTGCGAAAATCGCCTGACTGCGCCCTCCGTGGGCGGGGAGATCGGCTCCTATGCCTACGGGTACCAGCTCTTCTATCAGGGCTTTTTCCTTGCGCCGCACGTCGTCGCGCAGGCGCTCAAGGGGGCGCTGCTCATCGGGCAATGTATGTCCGAACTGGGCTATGAAAACTACCCGTCCGTCGATCGCCTCCCGCCAGATCTGACGCGTGCGGTGCGCTTTGATACCGAAAAGCAGCTGACCGATTTCATCCAGTCCGTGCAGGATGTCTCGCCCGTCGATTCCTTTGTAAAACTGGAGGCGTGGGACATGCCCGGGTATGACTGCAAGATCATCATGGCAGCAGGGACGTTCAACGCGGGCGCGAGCATCGAACTTTCCGCCGACGCACCCATTCGTGAGCCGTACGTCGCCTACTTTCAGGGTGGGCTCACCTACGAGCACTGCCGTATCGCCGTCCGCGAGATCTTAAAAAAGCTGGTCGGAGAGTGAGGGGCAGAATGGCAACGTGGAGCGCGACCAGACATAAGCTGGAAAACGAGCATCTTGCGGAGAGCCTTCGCGGGCATATTCGTTACTTTGTGACGACGTATCGCGAAAGCCATGATCAGGAGGGGCGGGCAGCGATCTATTATGACGGGCAGGAAGTGATTGCGGGCGGCTATTATCACAGAGATTTTTGCATCGAGTGGTATCCGAAAATCGAGACCGATGAGGTGATCAGAAAGGGTGCGTTTGATCAGGCAAGTTTCTATGCGGCGTTCCATGATTTTGACAATCAGAGCATCGAAGAGAGCTTAAAGAGCAGCAATTTGCTCATTCGTATTTTTGCGCTTCTCGATCGCCGCGTCGGAAAGAGAAGGCTGCTGGCAATGCAAGAGCAAATGCCGAAGGAAGCGGAGACTGTTCAGACCTTTTATCGCATCCGCATGGTAGCGGAAGGGCTTTGTTGAGAAGCGCGTGAGCACGTCGGATGCAATGCTTGAAGTGACCTTCTGTTTTTGTCGTATCTTACCGTTCGACTTTGTGTACCCCAATATTTGCGGACTGTTTCCCGGTAACTCAAATGGTTTTCGCGCATATCCATTATAACAGATATTTTGGACGAAGTGCGTGCGGCGGCGTACCGGCCGCGTACCGGCCGCTTGCCGATATTCTGCGCTCGCTCGATCGCGACCTTGTGCGCGGCGCATTTGCGGGGGAGTACTTTATGGAATATTTCTCCCGCGACTGCAAAGACGAGACACTTTTGACCTTTGTAAAGGATTGCAGGAGATAGAGGCTGGCCGTGGCGCAATTCGCCGCCGCAAGGCGTCAAGGGTTTATAAAAATGAAATACCACGTGCTTTTTTGCGCGTGGTATTTCTTCATGTGCTGTTTTATGCGAGATATTCTCCGGTTTCTTCGCTGCGTACACGCTCCGCATTGTTTTCTGCGATCCGCGCGGTGCATGTAAGTCTGGTCGGACGCTTTTGCAGCCGTTCCGTAAATTTTGCGGAATATGCAATGAAGATGAGATAAATGTATGGCATGCCGAGGTTGGTTTCCAGCAGAGAGTTTGTGACAAGAGTCAGGAGTTTGTCGGCAAAGTTCTCAAACCCCGCGCTTCGGATGCCGCCCAGCAGCAGTCCTGCTTCCCATCCGAATTGGACAAGGATGCCGATCGCGAGGGTCCAAAGCAAAGGAACATGCAGCGTTTTATCCTTTTGGGCGAGGTTCCACACGATGGCAGCGCCGTAGCCGACAAATAAGATCGCAGCCATCCAGCCGTGATATGCGCCCGTCGTGCGCTGGATGACGATGGGCGTACCGCTGCCGAATGTCGCCGCCAGCATGGGGCAGCACAGCCACCATGCAAGAATGAATAAAGACCATTCCAAAAGGTGTTTGTCTTTGGAGATCCACAGCCAGATCCATGCAAAGTTCGTAAAACCGTAGCTCATCGACATCCACAGCAGAACCGGGAACATGTCGCCTCCCTGAATGCTCCTTGCGTGAAAGACGAGGTGAAACAGACCATAGTCCACGGCGAAATAGACAATTCCCATACATATGCCGACAAGTACCGTCATATATTTTTTCCGCCAAAGCAACAATCCTGCAAACACAATGAGAAAGGTAATATCCAGCCAGATATAGAGCGGGTCAAATTGCCTGCGTGCAATAATCTCTGACATTGCAACTCCTGTCATAAAAAGTTATTACATTCAGTATAGCCGATTTTATTCTTGCGGTCAAGTGTCTTGTTATCATCTTTGCGAAAAAAATTTTGTTTCAAACTATTGACAATACATATGTTGCATGATATCATGATGATATCAAAATAACTCTGTTCTGGAGGGTAAAATGGAAAACGAGAAAATTCTGAAGGAAGTTGAGGAGAAGAGCGCGCATGAAAAGAGCGGCTGGGGCATGCTTGTCGTCGTTATTCTGTGCTTCATAGCGGCGATTGTCGTGTTTGCCATCGGTGCGGCGGGTATGGACCGAAACGGTGCGCTCGGCGCCTTGGTGGCGGTCGGCATTGTGCTGTTTCTTGTCGCCCTCGTGCTTGCATGTGGGTTTAAGACGCTGCAGCCCAATGAGTCCTACGTCTTTACGCTGTTCGGCAAGTACTACGGCTCGTTGAAGCGGGACGGCTTTTTCTGGGTCAATCCCTTCTGCTCGACGGTCAACCCTGCCCGCGCCATGATGGGGACGAACCGTAAGCTCTCCTTAAAGGCGATGACGCTCAACAACGAAAAGCAGAAGGTCAACGACGAGGAGGGCAATCCCATTGAGATCTCCGTCGTCGTCATCTGGCGCATCGTCAATACAGCGCGCGCGGTGTTCAACGTGGACAATTACATGGCATATCTCTCCACGCAGTGCGACGCGGCGATCCGTCAGGTCGCGCGCCAGTATCCCTATGACGTCTCCAGCAACGGCGACGAAAAGTCGCTGCGCGGCTCTGCGCAGGAAGTTGCGGACATTCTGCGCGGCGAGATCCAGGAGCGTGCCGACATGGCGGGTATCGAAATTTTAGAGGCGCGCATTTCCCACCTTGCCTATGCGCCCGAGATCGCGGCGGCGATGCTGCAGCGTCAGCAGGCATCGGCGATCATTGCGGCACGGCAGAAGATTGTCGAAGGCGCCGTCTCCATGGTCAAAATGGCGCTCGATAAGCTCTCCGACGAGCAGATCGTCGTTCTTGACGACGAGCGCAAGGCACAGATGGTGAGCAATCTCCTCGTCGTCCTGTGCGGAAACAAGGATGCGCAGCCCATCGTCAACAGCGGGAGCATCTATTGATGGCGCGCTGTGGAAGATGAACGAGCGCTCGTTTACGGAGTCGGAACAAGACGAACTGCGCAGGAGTCTGCAAAATACCTATCTTAGGTTGCAGCGGCGGGGGAATATGATCTTTCTTTCGGCGATCGCGCTCGCCGTCGTCGGTGCAATTGTACTGACGGCAGTCGGCTACGGGCTGGGCGAGGTGGACGCTGCCTCCCTTTGGGAGAACTTTGCGGGAACGGCGTTCCTCTTGCTGCTTGTGTTTGCGGTCGCGGCTTTTGTCATTTGGGCGGTCATGTATGCAATGTGCCGCAGGCGCGTTGCACCCATGGAAAAGCGTTTGAACGAAATGAGTGCAACGGAGAAGCAGGAAGCATGAGCCCGCACGCAGTCCGCGTTACGGAGGAGTCTATGGACGAGGAAAAGAAGCAACGCAATACGACGAAGAAGCAGGTGCCTCTTCGCCTTTCGCCGTCGCTCTACGCCGAGCTCATGCAGTGGGCGGAGACAGATTTTCGCTCGCTCAACGGACAGATCGAATTCCTTCTCACCGAGTGCGTCAAAAAGCGGCGCAGTGATGGGGAGGGAAAACAGGGGTCTTCCCGATAGAAAAATCGGGCATGGTACTTGTTTCACGCGGCATAATATGATAAAATAGAGAAAAAATCAAAGGAGAATGGAAAAATGGGAGATCTGGAGACCCCCGCAGAGAACGCCGCCTCCACGCAGGAGGGCGGCGCTCTGCCTGCGCAGGACGCAGCTCCTGCGCAAAACGTGCAGGTCCCGCCTGTGCAGGATACTTCGGCACCCGCAGACGGCGCGCAAGTGCTGCCTGTGCAGGATGCCTCGACGCCCGCAAATGGCGCGCAAGTGACGCCCGCACGGGGAAATGCCGAACAGCCGGCATGGACGGGGCGGACACAAAACAATGACACTGCCGACGCACAGCCGATCTACGAGATCAGGCAGCTTCCGACGGCGGCAAGCTATCACGAATCGGATGTGCCCGTGCTGGAGTGCCGCGGACTGAACAAGGCATACGGCGGGACGGTCGCGCTGTATAACGTCAACCTGACGGTGCGTACGGGCGGCGTCGTGGGCTTGCTCGGTCCCAACGGGAGCGGGAAATCGACGCTCATCAAGCTCGCCATGGGGATGCTGCAGCCCTCGATGGGGGAGATCCTCATCTGCGGGAAGAGACCGTCCCCTGCCACCAAGGCGGTCACGGCGTACCTGCCCGACACGCCGCACCTGCCGCGCTGGATGACGGTGGAAAAGGCGTTTGACTATGTCGCGGACTTCTTCCCCGATTTCCGCAAGGACCGCGCCGACGAGCTCTTATCCCGCCTCCGGGTCGCACCCAAGACCAACCTGAAGGCGCTCTCCAAGGGAAATCTGGAGAAGGTCTGCCTGATCGCGACGATGGCGCGCGATGCAAAGCTGTATATCCTCGACGAGCCGATCGCGGGCGTCGACCCTGCGGCGCGCGACTTTATTCTGGAGACGATCATCTGCAACAAGCCGGAGGGCTCGACCATCCTCTTGTGTACGCACCTGATTGCCGATATCGAGCCGGTGCTCTCGCACGCGATCTTTTTGAACCGCGGGCAGGTCGTGCTCGATAAGGACGTCAAGGACGTCTACGCGCAGGATAGAAAGACGCTGGATGAACTGTTCCGGGAGGTGTTCAGATGGTAGGAAAACTCATGAAGCACGAGCTGTATGCGATCGGCCGCGTGCTCATCTTCTTTGCGATCGCACTTTTAGGACTTGCAGTTCTTCTGCGCCTCATGTTTGCCGTCGCGCCCAGCAGTACATTTTCGGCGATGATCCTGATCTTCTACATCTACGGTCTGCTCGCGATGCTGATTGCCGCGTTTTGGCTTTCCATCGTCCGCTTCTACAGGCCGCTCTTCACGGGGGAAGGATATCTGACCCTCTCCATGCCCGTGTCGGCGGATCAGCTCATCTGGGCCAAACTCTTTTCGGCGCTCATCGCGGAGGCGTTTGCGGTCGTCGTCTGCGTCCTCTCGGGATGCGTCTTCCTCATCGGGCTCGACGGCGAGATCTTGCAGGACTTGTGGGTTGTCGTGAGCGAACTTTTCACGCGGCTGGGATTTATCGCGCAGTACGATCCGCTCTACATTGTGGAGTTTGTCTGCCTCTTCATTGCTGCGCTGCCCATGAATCTGCTCATGTTCTACCTCATTCTGTCGCTTGCGCAGCTGTGCACCCGTCATCGCGTCGGCATGGCGTTCGTCATCGGGTTTGCCTTCTCGATGGGACTTTCCATCATCAATACCTGTGTGCTCATGCCCTTGTTGGATCTCATTCCCGTCCTCCATATCGCGCTGTGGGTCTGGATCGTACTCTATCTCATTGCGGACGTTGTCTGCTTCCTGCTCGTGCGCTATATCCTGCGCAATAAGGTCAATCTCATCGTATGACGTTCCAGGAATATCTGCAGACGGAATACTTCAAAAAGCTGGACGGAAACCTGCGCGAATCCAAGCGGATGAAAAAGTGGATATGGCTGCTCCTTGGTCTGTTTATAGGCGCCATGGTGGTCGGATATCTCTTGTTCGACGAGGAAAAGAATGATGCGGGAATCTGGGATTGGCAGAATATTCTGTCCCTTTCCCTAAGCGGCGTCGGGTTTGTATTCATGATCGTGCTGTGCGTGTTCGGCGCGCGCTACACAAAACGTGACGACAACGGCAACGTTCGCCCCGCGTACCTGATCGCCCTTTGGCTGTACGCGCGGGAGGTGTTTTCGGACGGCTGGCGGGCGGAGAACGGGGTCGTCACGTTCTATCTCGATTGCCGCAGCGTGCGGCCCAAGGAGTACGAAATGTGGCTGGAGCGGGAAGAGGAGGCGGTGCAAGTGCTTCCCGATGCGCTCAAAGAGACGGGTGATATCATGGACGCCCTCCTCATCGTGCAGATGGGGCTCTATGCTTGGGTGGAGAAGGTCTCTCCCGTGCTCACCTCGGTGCGCTACCGCGTCAAGGAGAACGGCGTGCTCGCGGATCAAAAGTGGAGTTTCCTGTGGCGGGAGGGAAGGCCCAAGTATTCGATGCGCCGCGTCAGATATTCCTACCGCCGTGCGCGCAGGATCGCGATGAAAAAGGGGATCATTGAACAATAAAAAGGGGACAGCTGCCCGATGCGGGCGGCTGTCCTTTTATGCTGATTATGCGTACGTAAAAAAGCGCCTGCCGAAGACAGGCGCTTTTATCGAATGCTGCTGTTACGCGATTGCCGCAAGCTTCTTTGCAAGCTTTGCCTTCTTGTTTGCGGCGTTGTTCTTATGCAGAATGCCCTTACTTGCCGCGGAATCGATCGCCGAGACGGTCTCGGGATAGAGCGCGGTCGCGGTCTCTTTGTCACCGGCATTGACAGCCGCAAGGAACTTCTTGATACTCGTCTTGAGCGCGGACTTGATCATCTTGTTCTCTTTCGTCTTCTTCTCGGTAACCAGCACGCGCTTTTTCGCAGATTTAATGTTGGGCACAGTATTTACTCCTTCGATTGCTTTAATCTTGATAACCTCAGCTATTTTAGCATAAAATAGACCGATTGTAAACTGTTTTTTATGGGGGATGATACAAAATTTTTCAAAAAGTTTCAAATCATTGCGGGCAGAAACTGCTTCGCGTCGGCGTGTTTGACAGCGGGATCGGCGGGCTGAATGTGCTCGCCGCGTGCAGGAGTCTGTTGCCCGGCTGTCTGTTTTACTATTATGGGGACAATGCCCACGCCCCTTACGGCGCAAGACCAAAAGAGGAGATCACCCGCTATGTGAACGGGGCGCTGTCCGTCTTTGAAGAGCTGGGGGTGGATGCCGCTGTGCTGGCGTGCAACACGGCGACCGCCGTCTGCGCGAAGGAGATGCGCGATAAGTTTTCCTTTCCCATTGTCGGCATGGAGCCCGCCGTCCGCCCTGCCGCCGCGGCATGCAGAAATGTGCTCGTGCTTGCAACGCCGCATACAATCGCGAGCGCACGCCTGCACGAGCTGATCGCCCGCTTTCCACAGTGCCGCTTCACGCTGTATGCCGCGCCAGCGCTCGCCGGGGCAATTGAGCAACATCTGACCCGCAAAGCCCCCTTGACCCTTTCTGACCACCTGCCCGCGTTTGACCCCGACGGAGTGGTCCTGGGGTGCACGCATTACATTTGTTTTCGGCGCGAAATTGCCCGATTTTACGGCTGTCCCGTCTTTGACGGGGTTCTCGGAACGGCGCAGCGCCTTGCATCCGTCCTTGCGGAGCGGGTCGGACGAGAAAAAATTGGGACGGGTGACCACCATTGTCCCACCTGGAATCCGAACAATTGTTTGACGAAAAAGTGCAGAAAATGGCAAAAAAGGGGGGTAATATTCCTCGGAAAGGGTGGAAAAATCAACCAAAAGGTCTATATTTCAAACATTTGTTTTACTTCTGATTAAAAAAGTTTGCCCATTCGTGGAAAAAAGTGGTCGAAGGTGGTTGACAGTAGACGGGAGTGGTGCTATAATAGAAAACGTAGTACGGAAATTCTAGGATAACGGGCAGAGGAAAGCGAAGTGCTGAGCGGTAAAGTTGTCCACCAGATGGACGCCAAAAACAGAATACGCATTCCCGCGAAGTACAAGAGCGCGTTCCCCGAGCGGGAGAAGCTCTACTTTGTGGAGTATGCGCCTGACTGTATTACCGTGATGCCCGAATCCGTGCTCAAGACCAAGCTTGCTTCCTTTGACAACGTCAACCCCGGCGACCCGGAAATGATGATCGCCAAGCGCCGCATTCTCAGCTCGATCGACGAAGCGGTGGAGGACGGACAGGGCAGAACGCAGATCCCCAAGTCCTTCCGCGACTACGCAAAGCTCTCCAAGGATGTTGTGACCGTCGGTATGGGCAACTATGTGGAGATCTGGTCGCTGGAGAAGTTTGAAGCACAGATGAGCGGCATGTCCATTGAACAGGCAAATACGCTCGCATACAAAAAGAGCGCGGAGCAGTGAGATGAGCGAATATCATCGTCCGATCATGGTAGAAGAGGTGCTGGAAGGGCTGAACATCCGACCGGGCGGCATCTACTTTGACGGCACTGCGGGCGGAGGGGGGCACTCCTTCGCCATCCTCGCCTCTGATCCGACCGTGCGTCTTGTCGCGACGGACAAGGACGAGGACGCGATCAGGGAAGTCACTGAGCGGCTCTCGCCCTATGCGGGAAGATTCAAGCTGTATCGGTCCGACTTCAAAAATTACCAAGAGGTCTTTTCCGACGCGGGTGTCGGGCAAATTGATGGGTATTTGCTTGACCTGGGCATCTCTTCGCACCAGATAGATACGAGCTCCCGCGGCTTCGCATATAAGAGTGACGACGCTCCGCTCGATATGCGCATGGATAACAGGGCGTCTCTGACGGCGGAAACCGTCGTCAACGAGTATTCTGAGGATGCGCTCCTTCGCATCCTCAGAGACTACGGAGAAGAAACCTTTGCTCCCTCGATCGTGCGGCGCATCGCGCTGGAGAGGCGGCAGGGTAGAATTACAACCTGCGGGCAACTGCGCGCGATCATCGAGGCGAGCGTCCCCGCAAAGTACCGCTACAACGCCTGCGCACGCAAGACCTTTCAGGCGATCCGTATCGAAGTCAACGGCGAACTGGAAGGGCTTGCCGAGTGCGTACAGGGGCTGACGAGGCGGCTAAAACCGGGCGGCAGGGGGTGTATCCTCACCTTCCATTCGCTGGAGGACAGGATCGTTAAGAACGTATTCCGTTCGATGAGCCAGGGCTGCACCTGTCCCAAGAGCTTTCCCGTCTGCGTCTGCGGAAAGAAGAAGGAAGCGGAACTTGTCGGCAACAAGCCGCTCGTCGCGAGCGAAGAAGAACAGCGGGAAAATTCCCGCAGCAAGAGCGCAAAACTCAGAATTGTCCAAAAAGTCGAATGAACGGGCAAAAACGCGAATAAAATCTAAGGAGCACAACAATGGCATATGCAGCGATCACGCAAGAGAACGCTACGCGCCGCGAAGAGCGCCATGTAACGCCGGAGGAGCGGGAACACACCAAAAATATTTCCGAAAATTACCGCAAGCTGCTCTTTGATGAAGAGGATACGGAGAAGGTGGTGGAACACTACACGCATCCTTCCTATCCGATCGCGCACGCGCCCTCCGCTTCAACTGCGACGATCGAGCGCCGCGTTGCGCCCGCACCGCAGCCGCAGCCTGCCTATCGCCCTGCCGAGCAGCCGCAGATCAGACCCGCGCATATCTCCGCAGCGCCCGTGACGCCTGCGCAGGACTATTCGTCCAATACGGCACGGCGCCTTGCCGACTATGTCGCGTATGAGCCTGCAAAGACGGGCAAGCACCTTCTCTTCGACAATATCACCTATAAGGATTATGAGATCGTCGAAAAACCGCAGGCATCGGCCACCGTCGCTGCTCCTGCGCGCCCCGCTGCGCCTGCCTACGCGCCGACGGCGGCGCCCGTCTATGCGCCTGCACGTCCCGCTGCGCCCGTCTATGCGCCGGCGGAAGAGGATGCGCTTCCCACACAGCGCACGATGGATACGCTGCGCCATGCCGCGGCGCGCGCCGATTTTGCCGAGGAGTCAGAAACAAACATTCTTTCCATGCTCTCGACACGGGCAAAGGTCGCCATCTGTGCGATTGCGGCGGCGATCGTGCTCGCCATCGTGCTCATCTGCGTCAACACGGGCATCCTGAATGCCGCAAATGCGGAGATTTACGTCAAGGAGGCGGAATTGCAGAACCTTCAGGAGACCTATACGCAGATGCAGGAGGAGATCGACTACCTCATGTCCGACGAGTACATTGACAGTTGGGCGGAGCAAAACGGCATGGTCAGGGGAGACTGACCTGCGGGAGGAAATTGCATATCAAACAGCGGGATTTTTCCTTGACTGTCTTACGAAAGAGGTTATTTGCCATGTCTGTGGCGATAGCCTTTCTTTTTTGCCTTTTTCTTGCACGCTTTTTCTATATCCAGGTCATCTGGGAGGACGATCTCAACGCCCGCGCCCTCGATCAATGGACGCGCGAGATCCCCATTTCGGCGGGGCGGGGAAATATCTATGACGCGAACGGGGAGCTGCTTGCGGGAAATGTTGCCGCCTATTCCGTCTACGCCCGCGCCAACGCCGTTTCCGATGCGGAGGGGAGCGCACAACTTCTTTCGGCGGCGCTCGGGCTCTCCTATGAAGATACGCTGGAAAAGCTGACAGACAAGAGCCGCTCGGAGATCGTTGTCGCCAAGCGGGTGGAGAAGTCCGTGGTGGAGCGCATCGAGGGCGCGGACATTGCCGGCGTATACTATGCGCGGGACGACATCCGCTTTTATCCGCACGCATCGCTCGCCTGTCAGGTGCTGGGCTTTACCTCCTATGACGGCTCCGGCTCGACGGGCATCGAGCAGTATTACAACAGCTTTCTCGCGGGCGAGCAGGGGGAGATCTTGTTTGAGACCGACCTCGTCGGCGTCGATTTAGAGGGCGCGACGGCGGCGTATATCCCCGCAACGGACGGCATGAGCCTGACGCTCACCCTCGACTACCGCATCCAGGCGATCGCGGAGCAGGTCATGGAAGGAGCGCTTCAGGAGTACAGTGCCAAGGCGGCGCGGGCGATCGTGCTGGACGTGACCGGCTTTTCCCTGCTCGCGATGGTCAATCTTCCCTCCTACGACCTCAACGACATTCCGCGAAACGATCTCTCCGCGCTCAATTTACTCTCAAGAAACGCGCTCGTCAGCGACGTCTATGAGCCGGGCTCCACCTTCAAGATCGTCACGGCGGCTGCCAATCTCGAGGAGTATTTGCAGGGCAATACCGCCGCCTTTGCGCCAAACGCCATCTTCTCCTCCTCGCGTACGCGCACGGTGGACGGGACGACCATCCGCTGCTGGAGCGATCACGCGAACGGAAAACATTCCAATCAGACGCTTGCCGAGGCGCTCAACAACAGCTGCAACCCGTGCTTTGTGGACATCGCGCTGTCGCTGGGCAAGGAGACCTTCTACGACTATCTCGCCGCGTTCAACTTCGGGCGCGCGACAGGGCTGGACTTCTCGGGCGAAGCGATCGGTATGCTGCTGCCCGAAAGTACCTTGCGGGACTGCGACTTTGCGCGCATCGGCTTCGGGCAGACGATCGCGGTCACGCCCCTGCAGCTCGCCTGTGCGAGCGCCGCGGCGGTCAACGGCGGCAAGTACTACGCCCCGCGGCTGGTCAGTGAGATCGTGGACGAGAGCGGCGCTGTCATCGAGCGTACCTCGTCCGTTTTATTGTCGCAGCCCATCAGTGAGGAGGCGTCCAAGATGCTCACCTCCATGCTGGAGGGCGTCGTGCGGGACGGCAGCGGAAAAAAGGCATATATCGAGGGCTACCGCGTCGCGGGCAAGACGGGGACGGCGCAAAAGTACGAGGACGGACATATCGCGCAGGGCAAATACGTCTCCTCTTTTATCGGATGTTTTCCCGCAAACAGCCCCAAATACCTTGCGCTCGTCATCGTCGACGAACCGCAGGGCGCATATTACGGCAGCACGGTCGCGGCGCCCTGCGCAAAGCAGATCTTTGAAGGGATCATCGACACGCTGAATATCCCGCCGGTGGAGGTATAAATGAAACTATCTGAACTTGCAAAGGAGTTGCCGCACAGCATGCTGAAGGGGGACGCCGAGGTGCGCGGGCTGACCGCGGACAGCCGCGTCGCGGGGGAGGGAGACCTCTTTTTCTGTCTGCACGGCGAGCAGACAGACTCGCATGAATATGCGGCGGAGGCGGAGGCGCGCGGTTGCGTTGCCGTCGTCTGCGAACAGGAGCTCCCCGTGTCCTGTGCGCAGCTCGTCGTCCCCGATGGGCGGGAGGCGATGGCGCGCATCGCCGCGGCGTTCTATCATCACCCCGAGCGCAGCCTGAAGATGGTCGGCGTGACGGGCACCAACGGCAAGACGACCACGGCGACGATGATCTGCAACATTCTCCGGGCGGCGGGGAAGAACGCGGGGCTCATCGGGACGCTCGGTGCATCGTATGGGACGGTAAAGGTCCCGGCGTCGCTCACGACGCCCGACCCGATTTGCCTGTTTTCCCTGCTCGCCGACATGGTGCAGGCGGGCATGCATGCCGCCGTCATGGAGGTCTCGGCACACGCGCTCTACTTCAAAAAAGAGGCGCCCGTCTGCTACGATGTCGCCGTGTTCACCAACCTGACGCGCGATCACCTCGACTTTTTCGGCGACATGCAGCGCTACGGCGATGCCAAGCGGATGCTGTTTACGCGGGGAAAGTGCAGGTTTGCCGTCCTCAACGCGGACGACGCCTTTTCCTGCACGCTCGCAAAGGGCGTCAGGCACATGACTTACGGGCTGGAGACGCCCGCCGACGCCTTCGCCCTCGTGCGCAGCGAGACGCTCCGCGCCTGCGACGCCATTCTCAACTTGCAGGACGAATTGTGCGAGGTGACCGTCCCCATGACGGGGCGGCACAACCTCTCCAACGCGCTCGCGGCGGCGTGCGCTGCGCGCAGACTGGGTGCCGATGCCGAGGCGATCTCCCGCGGGATCGGAACGACCAAAGTGGACGGGCGGCTGGAGTGGGTGGGTGCATGGCACGGCGGCGACGTGTTCGTGGACTTCGCGCACACGCCCGACGGATTGGAAAAGTCGCTCGCAGCGCTGCGGGAGCACTGCGCGGGAAGGCTCATTGCGCTCTTTGGCTGCGGCGGCAACCGCGACGCGGGCAAGCGCGCCGGAATGGGGGAGGTTGCGGCGCGCTGCGCGGACTTTTCCGTGCTGACTTCGGATAATCCCCGCTACGAGGACCCGTATGCGATCATCTCTGAGATCGAGGCGGGCTATCGCAAGGCGAACGAAAACTATGTCGCCATCGAGGAGCGCGAAAAGGCGATCGCCTATGCGCTCGATTTACTCTCGGACGGGGATATCCTGCTGATTGCGGGCAAGGGCGCGGAGAAATATCAGGAGATCATGGGGATAAAATACGACTATGAGGACAAAGCTGTAGTAAGATCGATCATCGGGAAGGCATAAGATGCAGCAGTTACTTCTGGCGGCGCTTTGCGCGTTTGCGGCGTCCCTTCTTTTATGCGCGCTCGCGATCCCGCTGCTGCGGCGCGCGGGCACGGGACAACATATCCTCTCCTATGTCAAAGAGCACGCGGGCAAGGAGGGCACGCCCTCCATGGGCGGGCTCGCCTTTATCCCTGCCGCCGTGCTCGTCTGCCTTGCGTTCGCGCGCGGAGCGGACAAGCCCTTCTGGGTGACGCTCGCCGTCGGGCTGGGCTATCTCGTCGTAGGATTTTTGGATGACTTTCTCAAAAAGCGGCGGGGAAAAAATTTGGGGCTGCGCGCCTATCAGAAAATCATCTTTCAGCTCGCCGTCGCCGTGATGGCGTCTGTTTTTTGCTGTCTGGAGGGGCTCACTATGCTGCGCATTCCCTATACGCAGCTCGCGTTTGATATCGGCTGGTGGATGCTCCCGCTCGGCGTGCTGGTGTTTGTCGCGACGGTCAACGGCGTCAACTTGACGGACGGGCTGGACGGGCTTGCGGGCGGGACGTGCGCCGTGTTCTTTCTGGCGCTCTTTTTTCTGCTCTCGCTGCAGGGAGGCGGCGCGCTGAGCGTTCTGTGCCTGTGCCTTTCCGCCGCGCTTGCGGGGTATCTTGTGTTCAACACGAGCAGAGCGAGCCTGTTCATGGGGGATACCGGCTCGCTTTCCCTGGGCGGGTTCGCCTCTGCCGCCGCTCTGCTCTCGGGGAATGCGCTCGTTATCCCCATTCTCGGCATTATGTTTGTCCTTTCGAGCATATCTGTCATCCTTCAGGTCATATACTACAAAAAAACGGGCAAGCGCATCTTTCTGATGGCGCCTCTTCACCATCATTTCCAGATGAAGGGGTATTCGGAAGGGAAGATCGCCTACTGCTATGCGGCGGTGACTGCCGTCATGGCGCTCACGCTCTTTTTGCAGCTTGCCCCCTAAGGAGGACGTATGTACTATCCCATGCAGACCTTTCTCGTGGCGGGCATCTCACGCTCCGGCGTCGCCGCCGCGGAGTTGCTTCTAAAGAAGCATGCCCGCGCCGTCTGGCTCTATGACGACGTCTCGGACGAGGGGGTGCGCAAGAACATTGCGCATCTGACGCAGCTTGGCTGCCGCGGCGTCTCCAAGGAGGAATTGTCCGCGCGCGCCGCGGAGTGCGACGTGCTCGTTTTAAGCCCGGGCATTCCCATCGATCACGCGCTGCCCGTGCTCTTCCGGAAAGAGGGAAAGGCGATCGTCGGCGAGGCGGAGCTTGCGGCGCGCGAGCTGCGCTGCCCCGTCGTCGCGGTGACGGGGACCAACGGCAAGACGACCACCGTCTCCATGATCGAGCACATCTTCAATGCCTGCCATAAACGCGCCGTCGCCTGCGGAAATGTCGGACGACCCATCGCCGACTGCCTCGAGGAGTTGGAAGAGGACGGGATCGCCGTTGCGGAGATCTCCTCCTTTCAGCTGGAGACGCTCACCTCGCTGCGCCCGCACGTCGCCGTCTTTCTCAATATCGCCGAAGATCACCTCAACCGCCACTACACGATGGAAAATTATATCTATCTCAAGCAGCGGCTGATGAAAAACAGCGCGGAGAGCGAGTACGTCGTGCTCAACCACGATGACGCAGTTCTGCGCACGTTTGCGGAAAAGACGCGCGCGCAGGTCGTCTGGTTCTCGACGGAGGAGCGCGTCAACGGAGCATACATACAGGACGGCGCGATCTGGTGGCGGGAAGAAAAACTTGCCTCCCTTGCCGATCTGCCGCTCGAGGGCAAGCACAACGAGGCAAACGCGCTCGCCGCAGTGTGCGCCTGCAAGCTCATGGGGGTGAACGGCGCCTATATCGCCGCGGCGCTCAAGACCTTTAAGGGGATCAGGCACCGTCTGCAAAAAATCGGCGAAGTGGACGGCATCACCTTCCTGGACGACAGCAAGGCGACCAACGTCGATGCGGCGATCAAGGCGGTGGAGAGCGTCAAGGGGGAGAGCGTCATCATCCTCGGGGGCAAGGATAAGGGGTACTCCTATGCGCCGCTCTTTGCCGCGATCAGGCACTCGGGCGTCGTGCACGCGGTGCTGTGCGGGGAGAACGCGTTCCGTCTGTTGGACGCCGCCGTCAAAGAGGGGTTTACGCAGGTGACGCTGTGCCGTCCCTTCGATCTCGCGGTGCGTATCGCCTTCCTCACGGCGCAGAAGGGGCAGAACGTGCTTTTGAGCCCCGCGTCGGCGAGCTTTGATGCGTTCAAGAGCTATGAGGAGCGGGGCGAACGGTTTGCCGCCCTCATGGAGGAGCTGAAAAAGGAGCGCGAGGTGCTTGCGGCGGAGGGGGAGTGTGCCAACGAGCCGGACGAACAGAGCGAGTAAGGGGGACGTGCTCTTTCTTGCCGCGGTACTCGTGCTCGCGGCGTACGGGGTCGTCTGCGTCTGGTCGGCGAGCTGCTACAATGCCGAAGTGCAGTACGGCGACTCCATGTATTTTTTCCGCAAGCAGCTCGTCGGCTTTCTGCTCGGCGCGGCGGCGATGGTCGGCATCAGTTTTCTGCCCTATGAAAAACTGCGGCGCATCCGTATCCCTGCGCTGATCATCTCGCTTATTCTGCTCGCCCTGGTCTTTGTCCCGGGGCTTGGCAAGAGCAACTACGGCGCGACGCGCTGGATCGGCTTCGGGTCTTTTACCATCCAGCCCTCGGAGATCGCAAAGCTCGGGTTCGTCATCTTTACGGCGGGGTACTTCGTCAAAGACCCCGCCCGCATGCGCACGCTCAAGGGCTGCCTGCCCGTTCTGGGGGCGGGGCTTGCGATCTGCGTGCTCATCATGCTGGAGCCCAACATGTCCGTCACGATGTGCGTGGGTGCGATCATGATCGGCATGCTCTTTCTTGCCGGCATCTCCAAAAAGGCGATCGCCGTCATCTGCATTCCCGTCCTGCTCGCCGTGCCCGTGCTCATCATGATGGAGCCGTATCGCTTGCAGCGGCTCTCGGCGTTCATGGATCCGTGGGCGTCTCCCAAAGACGAGGGCTACCAGCTCATCCAGTCGCTGTACGGGCTCTCCAATGGCGGAGCGTTCGGCGTGGGGCTGTTCAATTCCCGCCAGAAATACCGCTTTCTGCCATTTGCGGAGAGCGACTTTATCCTTTCCGTCATTGCGGAAGAGACGGGCTTTTTCGGCGTGCTCGCGCTGTTTGCGCTCATCGGATTTATCGTGTGGCGGGGATTTTGCATCGCGCGCCGCTGTGGGAACGTGTACGGATTTTTGCTTGCGGGCGGCATCACGCTCGCCTTTGCCGTGCAGAGCGCGCTCAACGCGCTCGTCGTGAGCGGCTGCATTCCGCCGACGGGGCTGCCGCTTCCTCTTGTCTCGGCGGGAAATACCTCTCTGATCGTTACCATGACGGGCATGGGCATTGTTTATGGCGTGTCCAGACACACGCAAGCCTGACATTTCATACAATGTACTGTATGAGAGCGGGCGATCCCGCCCTTTGCATACAAAAGGAGAGGACTTATGGATAAATACGTTATCAACGGGGGAGGACGGCTTTGCGGCAGCGTCGCGCTGCAGTCTGCAAAAAATTCCGTACTTCCTCTGTTTGCCGCGTCCATTCTGACCGACAAGCGGGTCATCATCCGCGATGCGCCCAACATCTCCGACGTTACTTGCATGGCGCAGATCCTGCGCGAACTGGGTGCGGAGGTCAGATTTTCGGACGGCAATGTCACGATCGACAGCGCGAACGCAAGCTGTCACGAGATCTCCTCCGCGCTCACCAAGGAACTTCGCTCCTCCGTCTTTATGCTCGGCTCGCTTTTAACACGCTTTGGTCGCGCGCTCATCGCCTATCCGGGCGGATGCGACATCGGGCTGCGTCCCATCGATCTGCATCTCAATGCCTTAAAGCGGCTGGGCGTGACCATCTCCGAACGGGACGGTTTCATCTTCTGCGAGTGCGCAAGACTGCGCGGTGCGGAGATCCTGCTCGATTTCCCCAGTGTCGGCGCGACGGAAAACATCCTGCTCGCCGCCGTCAAGGCGGAGGGAAAGACGGTGCTCACGGGCGCGGCGAAGGAGCCGGAGATCGTCGATCTGCAAAACTTCCTCAACGCGATGGGCGCACATATTTCAGGCGCCGGCACGGACGTCATCGAGATCGAGGGCGTACGAGAACTGCACGGCGTCACTTACCGCCCGATGAAGGACAGGATCGAGGCGGGTACATATCTTCTTGCAGGAGCTGCATGCGGCGGCGAAGTGGAGGTCGTCGGCGTCACGCCTGAGAATATTCGGCTGCTTCTGCACAAATTGCGCGAAAACGGTTGCAAAATTAATGCTAAAAATGATAAAATAAGGGTGGAAAGCCGCGGGCGGCTCAAGTGCAACCGCCGCATCGAGACGATGCCTTTTCCCGGGTTTCCGACCGACCTGCAGGCGCAGGCGACGGCGCTCAATGCCTCCTGCGAGGGGTGCGCGCTCATTGTGGAGAACCTCTTTGAAACGCGCTTCAAGTACGTTCCCGAGCTCCAGAAGATGGGGGCAGACATTGAGGTGCGGGGCAGAACGGCGTTCGTGCGCGGCGTAAAAAAGCTGCACGGGGCGCGCGTTGTGGCGGGCGATCTGCGCGGCGGCGCGGCGCTCGTCATTGCGGCGCTCTCTGCGGAGGGGGAATCGGAAGTGCTCGATCTTTCGCACATCGATCGGGGCTATGCGGACTTCCGCGGAAAATTGAGAAAACTGGGCGCGGATATCAGGCGCGTCCGCATCTGAAAAGCGCAGCCTCTTTCGGGCGCGCCAAGGGATACCGATGAAAAAACGTACCTTCCTGACGACACTCATAGCGATCTTGCTCCTTGCCGCAGTCGTTGCGGCAGGGCTTCATGCCGTGTTTACCGTGGCTTATATCCAGGCGTCCTTTTCGACATGCACGCCCGAGGGCGAGCGCGCGGCGCAGCAGCTGAAAGAGGAGCTGAACACCTACCTGGGAAGCAGCACGACCTTTCTCGACCTGGAGCAGGTGCGCGCCACGGCGGAGAGCGACCCTAGATTCCGCGTCCTTTCCGTCGAGAAGCAGTTTCCCTCCGCTGTGAGCATCACGATCGAGGAGCGGCATGCGGCGTTTGCAGTGCAGACGGAGAGCGGATACGCGATCGTGGACGACGAAGGCGTGCGCATTGACGAGGTCGCATCGGCCGAGGACTATGTGTTGCTCACGGGTGATTTTTCCGTCGCCTTTGAAAACGGCATCCTGTCAGGCGATTACGTTGCGGAACTGCTGGAAATATATGCTTCCTTTGTGGAGGCGCTCGGCGAGCCGCGCGCCAATCTCATCTCTGTTTCGCTGGAGGACAGCGGCGCTTCGGCGCGCTTTGATCGGTTGAGCATCGGAACGCGCGAGGGCGTGGAGATCGTCGTCTGGAATCCCTCGGAACAGCCGGCGCAGCTCGGCGCGGCGGCAGTGCAGAA
Source organism: Candidatus Gallimonas intestinigallinarum (assembly GCA_944338075.1). GTDB lineage: Bacteria > Bacillota > Clostridia > Christensenellales > Borkfalkiaceae > Gallimonas > Gallimonas intestinigallinarum. The sequence continues at coordinate 89,231 of CALVLM010000003.1, forward strand.
GTATCTGTCGCTTGCCGAAGCGGAGCGCGTGCGGGGCAGCATCGTCGTACAGCGCGTGAGTGCGACGGGCGAGGTGAATGCGGAATATTTTATTGACGGCTGAGCGGTTGCGCGCGCCCCGATCGGGGCGCGCTTTTGCATGCTTCACCCCGTCCCCGGTGACATTTTCGGACGCAAAATGCAGGAAAATTGCCCGCAATTTCTTGACAATATTCGCGCCGCCGTATATAATACTATTATAAGTTTGTTCGGACGGAAAAAGGAGCAGCAAAGGGGAATTTTATGGGACGAAAAAGCGTAGCCGTATTGGACGTCCGCTCGTCGGAGATCTCCGTCATGGTCGGGGAGCGGGGCGTCAATAACACGTTTGTATTCAAAGCGATCCAAACGGAAGAATACGACGGCTACGATGAGAGCAGCTTCCTGGATGAAGCGGGACTTGCGAGTGCGGTCGTGAATGCGGTCACTGCGGTGGAGCGCATCTGCGGCGAGCGCATCCGCGAACTCTTCGTCGGCGTCCCCGGCGCATTTACGCGTGTCGTCCCCAAGGAACAGCTGGTCGGTTTTCCAAAGCTGCGCACCATCGGACAAAAGGAAGTGGATGCGCTGTTTGCAAGCGGTCAGAAGGCGCCAAAGGGCTTTCGCTTTATCCGTGCGACGAGCATGATCTATGTAACTGCGGACGATCGCCGCGTCATCGATCCCATAGGGCTTACTTCAACGTCGCTCAGCGGCGTTCTGTCGTATTTTTATTGCAGCGACTATTTTGCAAAGACGATGGAGCACATCTTTGCGGACATGCAGATCGAGCTTCGATATCTGCCCACGCAGCTTGCGATGGCGACCTATCTCATTCCGTCCGAGACGCGGGACGAATACGCGCTTTTTTTGGACGTCGGCTTTATGTCCACGTCGCTGTGCGTTCTGCTCGGCAACGGCATTCTTGCGCAACGGACCTATTTCGTCGGCAAAGGACAGATCGCGTACCACCTGATGCAGCGCTTCTCCATCTCGTATGGAACGGCGCTCTCTATGCTCTCTAAAGCGAATCTGTTCTCCAAGAGCAGCGGCGCCAAGACGGAGGTCACGGAAGGGGATGTGACGCATGAGATCGATATGGATGCGTTCGTCGATACCGTCAAAGAGGGACTGGACGGGATCTGCGAGAAGATCGGCGCTTTCCTGGAGGAGTGCTCGGGAAAGGAGCTTGAGGCAAAACCCCTGTATGTGACGGGTGAAGGGCTGGCGGATATCCGCGGTGCACTGGAGCACATCTCCAAGCGTATCAGCCGCGTCTGCGAGCAGCTCGCACCCGATCTTCCCTACTACAACAAGCCCGCGATGAGTTCGCGGATCGCGCTTTTGGATTTGGCGTACGAAGATCATCTGAAACAAGGTTTATTCTATAAATTAGCAAAGAAATTCGGAGGTTGAAAATGTTCAACGATAACATTCCCTTTGTCGGAAGAGAGGACGGGACTGCGCGCGAGAACACGGTGCTCCCCAGCGGTCTTGTCAATAGTGGCGTTGCCAGAATTTGCGTCGTCGGTGTTGGCGGCGCCGGAAATAATGCAGTCAACCGCATGATCGAGGCGGGGATCACGAGCGCGGACTATGTTGCCGTCAATACCGATGCACAGATCCTTGCGTGCAACAAGGCGCAGAAGAAGATCCAGATCGGCGCACAGCGCACCAAGGGCCTCGGCGCGGGCGCGGAGCCCGAGATTGGCAGAGAGGCGGCAGAGGAGAGCAAAGAAGCGCTCGCAAAGGCAGTCGAGGGCGTCGATTTGCTGTTCATCACGGCGGGCATGGGCGGCGGTACGGGTACCGGCGCGGCTCCCGTCATCGCAAAGATCGCAAAGGACAAGAAGATCCTGACGGTTGCAGTCGTCACCAAGCCCTTCGAATTTGAGGGCAAGCGCAGAATGGACAACGCGATCAAGGGCATCGACAACCTCAGAAAGTACGTCGATACCATCATCATCATCCCCAACGAGAAGATCCGCGAAGTCGTGCCCAAGAACGCGACGATGACGGATGCACTTCGCGTTGCGGACGAGGTCTTGAAGCAGGGTATCCGCGGCATTGCGGACCTCATCGTCACGCCCGCGCTCATCAACCTCGACTTTGCCGATGTCAGAACGACCCTCAAGGACAGAGGCCTCGCGCACATGGGCGTCGGCGTCGCAAAGGGCGAAAACCGCATCATTGACGCGGTCCGCCTTGCCGTCAATTCGCCCCTGCTGGAGACGACCATCGAGGGCGCGACGGGCGTCGTGCTCAACATTGTCGGCGGTCCGGACCTCACGCTGGACGAGGTCACCAAGGCGGCGAACCTCATTCACGGCGTCGTCGATTACTCTGCAAATATCATCTTCGGCGCATGCATCGATGAGAGCGTGCAGGACGAAGTCGAAGTCACCGTCATTGCAACGGGCTTCCCTCCCGCAGGCAGTGCGGAGCCGTCCGCGCCCGCACAGAGAGTGACGATGACCGTCCCTCCCCAGCCCGCGCCGCAGTCCGTGCCGACCAATCCCTACGGTCAGCAGAGCAGTCCATATGGTCAGCCGAACAACGGCGCATATCAGCAGCCCGGCTACACGCAGAATCCCTACAATCCCTACTATACGCCCGTTGCTCCGACGCCTGCTCCGGCACCGAATAACAATGTGCGTCCTCCGGTGCAGGAGGCGGCTTATGAACAGCCGGTTCCCGAGCCGGACATGCCCGATCCCGACTACGATGCGGAGGAGGAAGATCACGACAACAAACTTCCGCCCTTCATCCGCAGAATGCTCGGCAAGAAATAATAGCAAAAGGACGAGCTGTCTGCTCGTCCTTTTTTGAGGTATCAGATGCATATCACGCAAACATTCTTGCAACAGATTATCGCGATCGTCCGCGCTTGCAAGCCCATCATGACGGGCGCATTTACGGTCGCGGAGAAGGGGTCGGCGTCCAATCTGGTGACGACCGCAGACACCGGCGTGCAGGCGACGCTGAAGGACAAACTGCGTCAGGTGCTGCCGCAGGCGGCGTTTCTGGGCGAGGAGTCGGACGAGGGCGGAAACGAGGCGCTCATGTGGGTTGTTGATCCCATTGACGGAACGGCCAATTTTGTACGCGGCATGTGCCTTTCCGCAATCTCCGTCGCGCTGGTCGAGGCGGGCGAGGAGGTGCTGGGCGTCGTCTACAACCCGTTTACCGAGGATTTGTTCTCCGCCGTCAAGGGGCAGGGCGCATACCTGAACGGGACGCGGCTGCGCGTCTCCGACCGCGACCTTGCGCATTCCCTCTTTTTCACCGCGTTCAGCGTGTATGAAAAGAAGTTCTCGTCGCAGTGCATGGAGGTGCTTCAAAGGCTCTATCCGCGCATTGACGATTTCCGCAGGATCGGGACGGCATCGCTGGAGCTGTGCTATCTCGCGGCGGGCAGGGCGGAGCTGTACTTTGAGATCAGGCTCTTTCCCTGGGACTGGTCGGCTGCCGCGGTCGTCCTGCGCGAGGCGGGCGGGGTGGTCGGCACGGTGCCGAATGAACGCCTTCGCCACGATTCTCCCGTCATTCTGCTTGCCGCCAACAGTGAAGCGAATTTCCGCATCCTGCAGGAGACGATCGCTGAGGTTATCCCCGTGCGCCCCTATACAAAGTAAGCGAACGCGCCCCTTACGGAGCGCGTTTTTGCATGATATAATTGGTGAGCAGGACGCCGTGTCTTTTGACCTGCTGCTCTTGGACGACGGCATAACCGCGCGCTTCAAAGAAGGGGCGCGCCGTGATCGAGGCGTGCGTTGTGTAAATCTTGCACGGAATCGCCGCCTCCAGCGCGTCGCAGAGGGCAGTTGCGATGCCGCGCCTTTGATGGTCTGCATGGACGTAGAGATGGTCGAGATAGCCCGTATCGTCCATATCGGCAAATCCGACGATCGTTTCGCCTTCAACGGCGACGAGTGTCAGATGTGAGGAGAGCAGATCGTCCCATTGCCCTGCATTAATTTCGGCGGGCGCCCATGCGTCGCATTGTTCCCGGCTGTAGTCTTTTCGGTTGATCGTGTGTACGGTCTCGCGGAACAGGGAAATGATTGCATTGCAGTCCGATGACCGGTAGCGGCGAAGTATCATAATAAAAGTATACAGGATATAGAAACAAAAATCAAGCGAAAGAGGGGACTGCCACGCAGCCCCCTCTTTCGCGATGCAGCCATTCAGGACGGAGTGAATTGTGTAGCAAGCAAAGAGAGGTTATCCGGATTCAAGCGACCGGAATTTAAGTATGAATTTTCTGAAAGCTATTGACGAGTCTAACAATAAGTGATAAAATTTAATTGCACAATAACTACTTTACAATATGATCAACAATAAGAAGACCGAGGGATTGATATTTTGAATGTAAGGAGGATGATCCAATGGGTATTTGATCGGGCACAACGGAGCAGATATGTTATGTTGTGCCTTTTTGTTTTTGATATGTTTGCAGAAGGAATGAGAGTTTTTTTGATGGGAAATTATAGGAGGTTATATGAAAAGATTTGCACTGATATTGTGTGTTTTCCTGATCGGGTTATGTGCGATGAGCGGTTGCGCACAAGATTACGGCGTGTTGTATTCCTTGCAGGACGTTTACGATGCGCAGGAAATCGACAGGGACGACCTGCTGAATATCGCATATTATAACGGGGATATAGAAAGGAATCAGGAGGCGTTGGAGGGTTTTACGCCGGAACCGATCGGAGAACTGAGCGAAGACACCGCGCAAAAGATTCGGGAATGTATTGCACAGAGATATCGAAACAATGAGGCATTTTCCGACACAACGGCAGAAGATATACGCATCGTCAAATATCTCGGTTGTTATAACGGATATTATGCAATTCGTTATCTTAACAACAATTTTGATTTTACAGGTGAAGAGAAAGATCCGGATGACTATGTGCAGAAAGTAGGTGGGATTGAGTTTGTTTATGTAGAAGCAAGCAGAATTTTTCTTTGGAAGTAAAATGGAGCAAAATGAGTTTCAGAGAGGAACAATCGATGAAAAAATTCAAACTGCTGACCGGAATGTTGCTTGCGGCGATCATATCGTCTATTTCACTTGGGGTTGGAACGCTTCCCGCTTTTGCACAGCAGGCAGAGCTGGAAGGCTCTGGACAGGCTGAAATATCACTCGAACAAGAATTTGACGGAACGAGCGTACTTGTCACCATGACAGAGGAGATCAGCGAGGTCAATAAAGAATACGATCCGTCCTTTTTCGGCGATATTGCCATTTCTTCAATGCGTGATGAAACACAACAGCGCAATGTAGGGGTGAATACCGATACGACGCCACATTATCCGTCTGAATATTCTGATGAATCTGACCCGGCATATTCCGGAGTCAGCGATCGAATCATTTCCGCGGGTTCAATTGACGAAGAGGGGCAGAAAGCGACTAGTTCCAATTATGGATTGAACACTGTTTCGATTTTCGCTCCGGGCGTTGGTATCTATAGTACAGTGCCGAGCAGTGAAAATGCCACTGGATATGAGTATAAGTCTGGTACATCAATGGCTGCGCCCCACGTTGCAGGCGTTGCAGCGTTGTTATTGTCGGAAAATCCCACATTGTTGAGCTCTCAGATAAAAGATATTATTCTTAATTCTGCGGATGATATCACAATCAATGTTCCCGGTGGAACGCAAAACGTAAAAAACTGAACGCAGCTTCTGCTTTGGGAAAACTTGAATTAATCGGACTGTTCGGCGGAGGGACAGGGGCTTCTTATGATCCATTCCTGATTAAAAATGCAACGCAGTTCCGTAATATTTCCAAGGCGATTCAGGTCAGGTATATTTCTTCCGGGGCATCTGTTGTGGAAATCCCCTATCATTTCCGTTTGGAAAGCAACATTACACTTTCTGGCGATTGGACGCCGATTCAGACGTCTTTTGCGGGTACGTTGGATGGAAACAATCATTATTTGACTTATACAATGAATGTTACTCAATGCTTCTTGTATGGAATTTGCAAACGGGGACATTTGATGCTGCGCCGATCTTGTTCATAGACAGTGATTCTGCCGCTACATATGAGATCATCAATTTGTCTTTTTCGGATGGGACAACCGTCAAGACGATTACTGATCGACGTAAGCGTCACGCAGGAGTACACCGTGGCATACAGTCCTGTTACATATGGTCATCTTTGCTATTATGTCAATGGAATGCTGTCCATGCCGGGCGGGATCGAAGGATTGTTTAACATTTTTGAGGTGGATGCCGAAACGATGAAGTATGATGAAGCGCAAATGCAGGCAGACATAGCGCAGTACGGGTTGTTCACCTACGAAGAGTTCGCAGAGCTGTTCCCGGTTTCGGAGGAAGTCTTCGAGGCATTTAACGGGCAGTATCTGAAAGTTGCAATGGGTAAAGGACTGATCGATGCGGAAGGCTTGCAGACGTTAATCGAGCGTTACGCAGAGTTCTTAACGGAGATTGAATAAAAGACAAACAAAAAAGACCTGCCTTCAGTGAAGCAGGTCTTTTTTGACGATTGATTAGTACATGCCGCCCATGTCGCCGCCTGCGGGAGCCGCAGGAGCGGGAGGGGTGGGGATGTCCGTGACGATGGACTCGGTCGTCAGCAGCGTGGAAGCGACGGACGCCGCGTTCTGCAGAACGGAACGGGTGACCTTGGTGGGGTCGATGATGCCGCTCTCTTCCATGTCGCAGTAGACGTTCTTGAGCGCGTTGAAGCCGTAGTTGGGGTCGTTCTGCGAGAGGATCTTCTCGACGACGACGCTGCCGTCCACGCCCGCGTTGGCCGCGATCTGGCGGACAGGCGCCTCGCACGCCTTAAGGATAATCTGCGCGCCCGTCTTCTCGTCGCCGCTGAGCGAATCGACGAGCTTCTGAAGGACGGGGATGCACGAAAGGAGTGCGCTGCCGCCGCCGGGCACAACGCCTTCCTCGACTGCTGCTCTGGTTGCTGCAAGCGCGTCGTCGATGCGGAGTTTCTTCTCCTTCATCTCGACTTCGGTCGCCGCGCCGACGTTAATGACGGCTACGCCGCCCGCAAGCTTTGCAAGACGTTCCTGGAGCTTCTCTCTGTCATAATCGGAGGTCGTGACTTCGATCTGCGCCTTGATGGACGCAACGCGTGCCTTGATGTTTTCCTTGTCGCCCGCGCCGTCGATGATGGTGGTGTTGTCCTTATCCACCTTGACCTGGTTTGCTCTGCCGAGCATATCCAGCGTAACATCCTTGAACTCATAGCCAAGATCGGAGGAGATGACCGTGCCGCCCGTCAGGACTGCGATATCTTCCAGCATTGCCTTTCTTCTGTCGCCGAAGCCGGGCGCCTTGACTGCGACGCAGTTGAACACGCCCTTGAGCTTATTGACGATAAGTGCGGCAAGCGCGTCGCCCTCGACGTCCTCGGCGATGATCAAAAGCCTTGCGCCCTGCTGCGCGAGAGGTTCGACGATGGGCAGGATCTCCTGCAGGTTGGAGATCTTCTTGTCCGTGATGAGGATATAGGGGCTGTCGAGCACCGCTTCCATCTTGTCGGTGTTGGTGACCATGTAAGCGGAGGCATAGCCTCTGTCAAACTGCATGCCCTCGACGGTCGTGAGCTCGGTGGTCATGGACTTGCCTTCCTCGACCGTGATGACGCCGTCCTTGCCGACGATCTCCATCGCCTTTGCGATCAGCTCGCCGACGGTATCGTCGCCCGCAGAGATGGAAGCGACCTGAGAGATCGCCTTCTTGCCGTCCACCGTCTTGGAGATGGCGCGGATCTGCTCGACGGCGGCTGCGACTGCCTTGTCGATGCCCTTCCTCAGAATGATGGGGTTTGCGCCCGCTGCGAGGTTCTTGAGGCCCTCGCGGATGATCGCCTGCGCCAGCAGGACTGCGGTCGTGGTGCCGTCGCCCGCGACGTCGTTGGTCTTGGTGGAAACTTCCTTCACGAGCTGTGCGCCCATGTTCTCGAAGGGATCGGGAAGCTCGATCTCCTTTGCGATCGTCACGCCGTCGTTGGTGATGAGAGGGGCGCCGTACTTCTTATCGAGAACGACGTTCCTGCCCTTGGGGCCCAGGGTGATCTTAACCGTATCGGCGAGGACGTTGACGCCCGTCTCCAGCGCCTTTCTTGCGTCGTCACCGTATTTGATCTGCTTTGCCATAATAATTACTCCTTTTATTTTCACGAAATTTTTTGAACTGACAAAAAATTTCCGTGATTCTGAGAGACAACCCGCGGGCATGCCATGCGGCTGGCCGCGTGTTTTCTCTCGGCGACGCCTTTTCGCAACATTGATATGCGTCGCCTCACTCTTTCCGCCTGAGCGCAGGGGTGCGCAAATGTGGGGCGCGGGCGCAGGGAAACCCTGCTTGCGCGAGTGATTTATCACGAAATTTTTGTACGAAACGGCTTGTTACTCCACGATCGCGAGGATATCGCTCTGCTTGATGATCGTGAACTCCTTGCCGTCCACCTTGAAGTCGGTGCCCGCATACTTGGAGCAAAGGACCTTATCGCCGACTTTGACTTGCATGACAACTTCTTTGCCGTCCACAACGCCGCCGGGACCGACTGCGACAACAACGCACGTCTGCGGTTTTTCCTGTGCAGAAGAGGGGAGAATAAATCCGCTCTTTGTCTTCTCTTCGACGGTAACCGCTTCCACGACCACCTTATCGAACAAAGGTTTGATGTTCATGATAACCTCCGAAATATTGTTTTTTATTATCGTATCTATTATAAACACGGTGCGGAGCAGTCAAACACTTTACAGGAAATTTTTCTCAGTTTTTTTGCGGGACGGCGCGCTTTTTTCCCTGCGGCGTTGACATGCGCGCAAAATTTGTGTATAATGGCGGATAAGAATATCTTGCGGGAGGTGCAAAAATGGAGAAATGGGACAAGCGGTTCATGGAACTTACCGTACAGGTGGGAACCTGGTCCAGTTGTTTTCGCCGCAAGGTGGGAGCGGTCATCGTGCGCGACAAGCGCGTCATGACCACGGGCTATAACGGTGCGCCCGCGGGGATCGCGTCCTGCATCGAGCGCGGCGAGTGCCTCAGGGAAAAGCTGAATATTCCCTCAGGGACGCGCGCGGAGCTGTGTTACGGCGTCCATGCCGAGCAAAACGCGATCATTCAGGCGGCGCGCTACGGCATCAATATCCAGGGCGCAACGCTCTACTGTACCCACCAGCCATGCGTCATCTGCGCAAAGATGATCATCAACGCGGGCATTGCGCGCGTTGTCTATAAGGAAGGATATCCCGACGAATTTTCCCTGCGTCTGTTTGAAGAGGCGGGGACGTCGATCGAAAAATATGAGGAGTGAAATATCATGGCAAATCCTGTTGTGACCTTTGAGATGCAAGACGGCAAGGTGTTCAAGGCGGAGCTGTACCCGGATGTGGCGCCCAATACTGTCAATAACTTTTTGTCGCTCGTCAGGAAGGGATTCTATGACGGCATCATCTTTCACCGCGTCATCGCCGGCTTCATGATCCAGGGTGGCGATCCCAGGGGCGTCGGCACGGGCGGACCGGGCTATCATATCAAAGGGGAGTTTTCCGGAAACGGCGTGAAGAACGACTTAAAGCATACGCGCGGCGTGCTCTCCATGGCGCGCGCCCAGCATCCCGACTCGGCGGGCTCGCAGTTCTTTATCATGCACGCGGACGCGCCCTACCTGGACGGGCAGTATGCCGCGTTCGGTAAGGTGACGGAGGGCATGGAGGTCATCGACGCGATCGCCTCGGTGCGCACCGACTTCCGCGATAAGCCCCTTCAGGATCAGAGAATGAAAAAGGTGACGGCGGAGACCTTCGGCGTCGACTATCCCGCGCCCGAAACGCTCTGATCTTTCATGATGCGCCGGGAAACGTTTTGACGACCCGGCGATCGCTACGCAAGAACAACAAGAAGGATATATATGTATGATTGACAATACCATCTATCAGAACCCCCTGAACACGCGCTATGCAAGCCGTGAAATGCAGGAAAACTTCGGCGATCTGAAGCGCTTCCGCCTGTGGAGAAAGCTTTGGATCGCGCTTGCCGAGTCGGAAATGGAACTTGGGCTTCCCATTACGCAGGCGCAGGTCGATGAGATGAAGGCGCACGCCGACGATATTGACTTCGAACGCGCGGAGGCTTACGAGCGCCAGGTCCGTCACGACGTCATGGCGCACGTCAAGACCTTCGGCGACGCCGCGCCGCTCGCAGCGCCCATCATTCACCTGGGCGCGACGAGCTGCTTTGTCGACTGCAACTCCGAAGTCATCATCATGAAGGACGGGCTGGATATCATCCTCCGCAAGCTCGTCAACGTCATGGATAAACTCAAGAAGTTTGCCCTGAAGTACAAGGATCTTCCGACGCTCGGCTTTACGCACTTACAGCCCGCGCAGCTGACGACGGTCGGCAAGCGCGCGACGCTCTGGCTGCAGGATCTCATGCTCGACTACGAGAACCTCATGAACCTCTACGAGCATATCCGTCTGCGCGGCGTCAAGGGAACGACGGGCACGCAGGCGAGCTTTATGGAGCTGTTCGGCGGCGACGAGGAGAAGGTCAAGGAACTGGAAAAGCGCGTCTGCAAAAAGCTCGGCTACGAGAAGGTGTACGGCGTGACGGGGCAGACGTACCCCAGAAAATTTGATTACAACGTGCTGTGCGTGCTCTCGCAGATCGCGCAGTCGGCGTATAAGTTCTCCAACGATATCCGCATCCTTCAGAACATGAAGGAGGTGGAGGAGCCCTTCGAAAAGAGCCAGATCGGCTCGTCGGCGATGGCATACAAGCGCAATCCGATGCGCTGTGAGCGCATGGGGTCTCTGGCGCGCTACATGCTCTCCCTGCCCACGAATACGGCAGTCACCGCGTCCACGCAGTGGTTTGAGCGCTCGCTGGACGACTCGGCAAACCGCCGCATCGTCAATGCGCAGGCGTTCCTGACGGTGGACGCCATCCTCAATATCTACATGAACGTCGCGGAAAATCTCGTCGTCTATGAAAAGGTCATTGCAAAGCACATTGCAGCGGAACTGCCCTTCATGGCGACGGAGAATATCATGATGGAGTGTGTCAAGGCGGGCGGGAACCGTCAGGAACTGCACGAAAAGATCAGGGTGCTGTCCATGCAGGCGGGCGCGAACGTCAAGGTGGAAGGCAAGGAAAACAACCTTTTAGAGCTCATCAGGGCAGACGATGATTTCAAGGCGATCTACGATCGTCTGGACGAAATCCTCGACGCGAAGAAGTTCATCGGACGAGCACCCTCGCAGACGGTGCAATTTATCGAGAGCGAGATCGATCCCATCTTAGAGCGTCATAAATCATTGCTCGGCGAGAGCGGACAGGTCAATGTCTGATTGCCGGAAAGGTCAATAAATGTCCAAAAGTGGGCAATGTTTGGCTTGCATTTGCACATGAAAGACGGTATGATGAATACAGAAAAATCGGGAGGCTGATATGAAAGTACTTGTAACGGGCGGCGCGGGTTTCATCGGTTCGCATACCGTGCTGGAACTGCTGGAAGCGGGTTATGAAGCGGTCGTCGTTGACAACCTCTGCAATTCGAGCGAGGAGAGCATGCGCCGCGTGCGCGAGCTGACGGGCAAGGACATTGCATTCTACAACTTTGATGTGCGCGACAGGGAAAAGCTTGAGGAAGTTTTTTCGGCGCACAAGATCGACTGGGTCATCCACTTTGCGGGGCTCAAGGCGGTGGGGGAGAGCGTGAAAAAACCCATGCTCTACTATGATAATAACCTCGTCTCCACCTTCGTGCTTCTGGAGACCATGCAGAAGTCCGGTGTCAAAAACTTCGTCTTTTCCTCGTCGGCGACGGTGTACGGCGAGCCCGAACGGCTTCCCCTGGACGAGGAATGCCGCCTCTCCACGACCAATCCCTACGGCACGACCAAGCTCATGCAGGAGCGCATCTTACAAGATCTGTACCGCGCGGACAATACATGGAACATTGCCCTGCTGCGCTACTTCAACCCCGTCGGCGCACATCCTTCGGGACGCATCGGCGAGGATCCCAAGGGCATTCCCAACAATTTAATGCCCTACGTCGCGCAGGTCGCAAGCGGAAAGCTGCAGCGCATCGGCGTGTTCGGCAACGACTATCCCACGCCGGACGGGACGGGCGTTCGGGACTATATTCACGTCGTCGATCTGGCGCGCGGTCATGTCGCCGCGATCAGGGCGCTCAAGGAGCCGGGCGTGCATATCTACAACCTCGGCACGGGCAAGGGCTATAGCGTGCTGGATATGATCCACGCCTTTGAAAAGGCGTGCGGCAAGACGCTGCCCTATGAGATCATGCCCCGCCGCGCGGGCGACGTTCCTGCCTGCTACGCATCGAGCGCCAAGGCAGAAAAGGAACTCGGCTGGAAGGCGCAGTACGATCTGGAGGACATGTGCCGCGACCAGTGGAACTGGCAGAAAAATAACCCCAACGGTTACGAATCCTAATATGATGCGCCCGCGGCAAAAGCCGCGGGCGCATGTTTCATGAATGGCGCCTGAGTGCGCCTTTTTCGCTCATTAAAATCCGAATAAATGTTTGACATTTTATGCATGACGTGCTATAATCGATAAGAAGGGAGAAAACGGCGCAAACTTCGGAGTATGGCGTATAAAAAGGTGTGTGTGGAAGTGCTGGTGCGCTTCTTCGGAGAGGGCGGGATGCGTCCCGTGGAACTTATCTGGGCAGACGGGCGGCGGTATGCCGTCGAGCGGGTGCGCTTTATCGAGCGCGTGCCCTCCCATGTTCCCGCCGTCCTTCCGGTGCGCTATACCTGTATCATCGGCGGGAGGGAAAAGTTTCTCTATTTTGAGCCGGAGCGCATGCGCTGGTTTGTTGAGGTGAGTCAATGAAACGCTGCATTCTGCACAGTGATCTGAACAATTTCTACGCCTCCGTGGAGTGCCTGCGCCGCCCCGAACTGCGGGATGTTCCCGTTGCGGTGTGCGGCAGCTTTGAGGACAGGCACGGCGTGGTGCTCGCCAAAAATATGCTCGCCAAGGCGCAGGGCGTCAGGACGGGTGAGGCGTTCTGGCAGGCGCGTAAGAAATGTCCCGACCTCGTCAGCGTTCCCGCCGATTTTCCGACCTATGTCAGGATCTCCAGGGCGGTGCGCGCCATCTACGCGCGCTATACCGATCAGATCGAGCCGTACGGTATCGACGAATGCTGGCTGGACGTCACGGGCAGCCGCTATCTCTTCGGGGAGGGAGAGCAGATCGCGCACACCATCCGTGAGGCAGTCAAGCGCGAGATCGGCGTGACGGTCAGCGTGGGGGTGAGCTGGAACAAGATCTTTGCAAAGCTCGCTTCCGATCTCAAAAAGCCGGACGCCGTGACCGTCATTGACGAAAAGAACTATCAGACGCTGGCGTGGACCCTGCCCGCCGCAGACCTGCTCTATGTGGGCAAGGCGACGGCGAAGCGGCTTGCCGTGTTGGGGATCGCGACCATCGGCGATCTCGCGCGGGCAGACGTGAGCATGCTCATCGCCGAACTGGGCAAGTGGGGAAGTGTCCTGCATGCCTATGCCAACGGCTGGGACGATGCGCCCGTCGCCATGGAGGGCACGCAGCGGGAGATCAAGAGCATCGGCAACAGCCTGACGAGCTATCGCGATCTCACCACGGAGGAGGACGTCAGAATGTTGCTTTATATGCTTGCGGAGAGCGTCGCGGCGCGCGTCGCGCAAAAGGGCGTGGGGCGGGCGCAGACGGTCAAGGTGAGCATTGTGGATAACCAGCTGCGCCGCTTCGGCAAACAGGGCAGACCGCCCGTTCCCACCCGCAGCGCGCAGGGGATCGCCGATTTTGCCTTCGAACTCTTCCGCTCGCTCTATTCCTGGCGGCATCCCGTCCGCGCACTCGGCGTGGCGGTGTGCGATTTTGTGGGAAACGCCGAGCAGCTCACGCTGTTTGAGGAGGACGCGCGGGAGAAGAAGTCGGAGCGCCTGGACGCCGCCGTCAATGCGATGCGGGAAAAGTACGGCAGCAATGCGCTCAAGCGCGCGACCGTGCTGCGCGACGCACATTTCAGCGAAATGGACATCAGGGGCGAGCATATCATCCGTCCCGCCGGCTCTGAAGAGAAGTAAAAAGTCCGGAGGAAAACTCGTATTTTTTTGTGCGGCGGCAAAAGAGGGGATAAAGTCGTTACTCTTTGTGATGCCGTTTGCGGAATGCGAGCGGAGTGATGCCGAATTGTCTTTTGAACAGGTTCTGAAAGTACGATTGGCTGGAAAAGAAGAAAAAGTTGCTGATCTCCGAAAGAGGGCGGTCGGAATAGGCGAGCAGGAGCTTTACATTCTTATGAACTGTCTCTGATGCGCCACTATTCGCCAAGACCAGCCTTGTGCAGACCGTCGGGATAAGTGCCGAAAGATAGAGCAAGATGGCATCATTATCGTGCAGGAAGGCAAGCCGGAGAACTCGGCTTGCCTTCGTTAAATTGTGCACGTGTAAATTAATTTTCCTAAATAGCCGATCATGCGTAATGTCAAAAGGAGTTTGCGTTTCCTTTATGATTCGGAAAAAACAAAAGAAAAATTTTATGAAAAATTTTATGAAAAACTCTTGACAGGAATCCATGTATGGTGTATAGTATAGACGGTTGGAAATGTTTCCAATTTATTTTTTCAACGAAATGGAAACGTTCCCACTGTAAAAAATATATGATTCTGGAGGGGCAAGATGAAGAAAGGGCTGATTGCACTTACGCTTGCGGGACTGATGGGGGTTACCTGTGTCGGCATGACCGCATGCGGCGGAGAAGGGGAACAGGATACTGCAACCACCAAGTACATTACTGTATGGCTGCATAAGTCGGAGGCGGAGCCGGAGGGTAGAACGTACCGCGCTCTGATGGACGAATTCAATGAGGCGGACTATGTGACTGAGGACGGGCGCGATATCGTCATGCGCATTGAGTTCAAGGGCACGGCGGAGACGCTGGACACCGCGATCAACGGCGAGATCCTCTCTGGTGGACTTCCGGACGTCGTTGCCGTGGACGCGGGCGATATCACGGCATATGCCAACGACGAACTCATTGTCCCGATCGACGACTATGTCACGGCAGATGAGCGTGCCGACTATGTCGACAGCGTCATCGAGCAATCTACCTATGAGGGAAGTCTCTATGCGCTCTCCGGTATGGATACGCCCGGCGGCCTGTATTACAATAAGACCGCGCTGGAGTCGGTGGGCTACGGCACGGCGGAAAAGCCCTTTGGCACGATCGAAAACCCCTGGAGCTGGAAGGACTTGGAAGAGGCTATGGAGGCGCTCAAAGCGCAGAATGACATAGACGGCACGACGCCCTATCGTCTGCGCGCCAATATCGGCTTTGGCGGCGACGAGGGCGCAATGTATCTTTATTCCCCCGTGGTCTACAGTGCGGGCGGGCAGTTCTTCGGTCCCAATGAGCAGGTGACGGGCTATCTGAGCGGTGAGGCTGCCATGAACGGGCTCAATCAGATGAACGATCTGTTTGCCCGCAAGGGAGACTATATGGAGGAGGGCAATAATGCTCTTGCCTTCCCGCAGGGAGATGCGGCATTTGAGGTCTATGGCCCCTGGCTGATCAACTCCATCAGTCAGGAGTATCCCGAATTTGAGGACGACTATGATATCATGCCCTTCCCCGTCTATGAAGCGGAGGACGGCACCAAGGGGACGGTCGCGACCCCCTGCGGCACCTGGGGCTTTGGCGTGACGCGCGATGCGGACGACGTGGATGCGGCGACGCAGGTCATCAAGTTCCTGACCGGCGCACACGCGAGCGAAATGTTCTTTAACGATATCGGCACATTCCCGACGCATAAATCCGTGCTCAGTTCCATGGAGGAGTTCACCGAGGAAGGCCCGCTGCACTCCCTCTCGCAGCTTTTGCTGGAGACGGCAACGCCCCGTCCCAAGATGGTCAACTATCCTCGTCTGAGCGTGGCGTACAGAGACATCATCGCCTTCATCAAGACGCAGACGGGCAGCCAGTCGCTTGCAGATTATGTGCTTGAAAAGGCGCAGTCGGTTGATCGTTGATATCACCGGATAAGGGGAGAACTATGGAACATGTCTATGAAAAAGAGGAGGCCTCGGCGGGAGCGCCTGCAGAGGTGACGTTCGCGGATGCTTTGCCCGCAGCGGGAGGCGCGGTTGCGGCTCCGGGCGGCGGAAAACCGCGGCGCCGCAGGAGCAGATATTATACTTTGTTCGGAAAGACCTATAAAAAGGACAACACCATCGTCGGGCTCTGCTTTGTCCTGCCCGCGCTGGTGCTCGGGTGCATCTTTGTCATCGCGCCCATCGTGATATCGCTCTCGTATTCCTTTACGGATGCATACCTGCTGCGGCTGGATGAGGTGCATTTTGTCGGGCTTGACCAGTTTATCAAGGCGTTCAACGACGGATTTTTGTGGAACGCCTTCGGGAATACGATGGTGTTCGTCGTCATTACGGTGCCTGTGCAGCTGTGCGTCGCCCTCGGGCTTGCGCTCATCCTCAACGCGAAGATCAAGGCAAATACCTTTTTCCGCTGGGCGTTCTTCGTGCCCGTCATGCTCTCGTTGGCAGTGACTTCCTTCCTGTGGGGCAACCTCTTTGAACAGGACGGACTTATCAACGCCATTCTTATCAAGTTCGGCATCGGTGAGCAGCCCTTTCTCGACGATCCGGGACAGGCAATGGGGATCATCATCTTCATCTCGATCTGGCAGGGCGCGGGCTATCAGATGCTTATCTTCCTCTCGGGACTCAAAAATATCCAGCCCGAAATTTACGAGGCGGCATCCCTGGACGGGGCAAACGCCACGCAAAGATTCTTCTATATCACCATTCCCAATATCCTGCCCACGTTCTCGTTCGTGCTCATCACGATGCTGATCGGCGCTTTCCGCCTGATCACCCAGCCGATGATCATGACGCAGGGCGGCCCCGAGGACGGCACGATGACGATGTCGTACTACATTTATCAGCAGGGCATCACCTTCCGCGACGTCGGGTATTCCAGTGCAATCGCCATGATCTACACCATCTTCATGTCGGTGATCGCCCTGACGTTGCGCAAAGTGATGGACGTCAAGGACTGAGGAGGACGGTATGGAAAAAATTCAAAAGACAGTGGGTCACAGCGCCCCCGTACATAAACCAAAAAAGCATCATAAGCCGCTGACGCCTGCGCGTGTGACGGTGAGCATGTGCAAGTGGATCGGGCTGACAGTTCTCTGCGTGCTCTTTCTCTTCCCCATCTGGTGGATGGTCATCTCCTCGTTCAAGCCGCAGACGGTCATCTATGAACAGCTTGACTCCTTCATGACCTTCCTGCCCAGTACATGGAATGTCGGCGAGTGGTTCACCTCGTACGTCAATCTGTTCAACTCCTTTGACTACTTCGGCACGGCGATCCTCAACAGTATCTTCTACTGTGCCGTCACCGTCGCAGGCGTGCTGCTTGTCAACTCCATTGCGGGCTATGCGCTGGCGCGCCTCGAGTTCCCGGGAAGCAACGTGCTGACCACCATCATCATTCTGCTCATCATCGTGCCCGTGGAAACTTCCATTGTGCCGCAGTACGTCATCCTGAGCCACCTGGGACTGCTGTCAAGCTCTACGGCGCGCGTTGCCGGCTATCTTCTGCCCGGCATCGTGAGCGCGTTCTATATCTTCATGTTCCGCCAGTACTTTATGGGGATGCCAAAGGAGCTGGAGGAGGCGGCGGAGATCGACGGCGCCGGCAAAGTCAGGACGTATTTCGTCATCATCATGCCCCTTGCCAAGGCGATCTTTGCGACGGTCGCGATCTTCACCTTCATGGGCGCATGGAACGAATACGTGTTTGCCGACCTCATGTTCCCGCAGGCACAGCAAAAGCCCCTGCAGGCCTTTTTGCAGCTCGTCAATACATATAACCCCAAAGACCTCTCCATGGTCATGGCGGCGCTCACGGTCTCGACGATCCCCATTGCGATCGTCTACATCTTCTGCCAGCGCTATATTGTGGAAGGCGTGTCCTTCTCGGGTCTGAAATAAGAAGGGAGGAAAGCGATGAAACGTATCATTTTGGCGATTACAACGATCGCCTGTGCCACAACCATGTGCGCAGGGCTTGCCGCGTGCGGCGGCGGGGATCCCAATGCGGACAGCCTCATGCTCCACCTGGCCTTTGATGAGGGCGCAGGGACGGTCGTCACTGACAGTTCCGGACACCTGGAGGAAGAGGAGCTGCGCTATGTGTTCAACGATCCCGTCTATCAGGACGAGCCGCAGGATCCGCAGTGGCGGGACACCGGCGTTTCGGGCGGGTCCCTTCTGATGGACGGCTACTCTAACTATATCCGTTACAGCGAGGACGATATCGTCCTCTCCGGCAGTTCGTTTACAGTCTCTGCCTGGGTCGCGCCCCGCATGTTCGAGTGGGACGATCCCAATGCCGCAGAGAACGGCACGGAGTATCTCACCGCCATCGTCAGTCAGTATGACGAGGCGGGCAACGCGGGCGTGCTGCTCGGCTATCACCGCCACGGCGCATGGAGCTTCCAGGTCGGCATCGGCGATAGGTTTATCAAGCTTTGGGACGACGGGCATCCGCTGACCAAGTATGAGTGGAATCACGTCGCTGCCACGTTTGACGGCGCGACGGGCACGATGGCAATGTACCTCAACGGCGAGCAGATCGCAACGCGCACCGTGTACGAGGGCGCCGCCATCGAAGCATGCCCGACATGGCTGTATATCGGCAGAAACAGCGACAGCAACACCGTCGGCTCTGCGACGTGCAACATGCACTCAGGGCTCATCGACGAAGTCAAACTCTACAACACGGCGGTGAGCGCGGAGGATATCCGCAGTCAGTACCAATCGGCTCTGGTGGACGGGGAGCTTCCCGAGATCACCTTTGAGGATATCTGGCTGCAAAATATCCTCACAGAGGACTATCACAAACCGCAGTATCACGGCGGCCCTTACCAGCACTGGATGAACGAGCCGCACGCGCCCTTCTATTACAACGGGAAATATCATCTCTTCTTCCAGTTCAATATCAACGGTCCCTATTTCAGGAATATCTGTTGGGGGCACCTCGTCTCGGACGACATGGTCAACTGGACGCCGCTCAAGGAGGTCATCACGCCCACGGCAGGGACGATCGCGCCGGACGGCATTTGGTCGGGCGGCGCGGCATACGATGTGGACGGCTCTCCCGTGCTCTTCTTCACGGCGGGCAATGACAGCTGGGCGTCCTCGGGCGACGGACTGGTCGGCAATCAGAATATCGGCATCGCCCGCCCCAAGGACCTCTCCGATCCCAACCTCACCGAATGGGTGGTGGATGAGGAGTATGCCGTCAAGCAGCAGAGCGGGCAGGGCAGAAGCGGCGATTTCCGCGATGCGTACGTCTATCAGGAGACAGAGGGCGGCGTGACGACGTGGTACATGCTTATCTGCTCCGCTTCCACAAGTTCCGCGGGCGGCACGGCGCTGCTGTATACGACGGACAGCACCAAGACCGACTACTTCCACAACTGGGACTACAAAGGGCAGCTCTACACCATGCCCAACCAGCCCGCCATGTACGGCGAAACGTGGGAACTTCCCGTGCTCTTTCCCATTGAAAACGAGGCGGGAACGATACAAAAGTGGTTCTTCGTATTCTCGCCCGCGCCCGCGGACAGAGCGGACAACGATATTTACTATCTTCTCGGCGACTTTGACGGCGAGCGCTTCATCCCCGAGACGGGCTTTGGCGAACCGCGCCGCCTGGACTACGGCAACAACGTCTTTACCGGCCCGAGCGCGTTCCGTGATCCCGTCAGCGGAAAGTGGTACATGTTCTCTATCATGCAGGATCAGCGCCTCGCAAACGACCAGATCTCTTCGGGATGGGCGCATACCGCCGGACTTGCGCGCGAGATCTATTTGAGCGACGACGGCGCGCAGGCGTGCATACGCCCTGTAGATGCGCTGGAGGAGTACGAGAGCGAAGTCTATGTCGATGAGACGGGCGAAATGACCGTCGCCGCGGCGAATGAGGCGCTCTCCGACGTGAAAGGGGATATGCTGCACGTTAAGATCACTTTCCGCGTCGACGCAGGCGCCGCGCCTCGCTTCGGGATGTATCTTCGCACCAATGGTGAAGGCGAGTACACGGAGTACTACTACAATGCCGCAACGCAGCGATTGGGCGTCGTGACCACGTTTGCGGGCGATCAGAACATCTACGGCGATTTCAACGATACCTTTGTGCTCAACGAGGACGGCACGCTGACGATGGAGTTCTATATGGACCGCTCTCTCATCGAAGGGTTCTTCAATGACAGCAAGGCCGTCACGGCGCGCGTATATCCGACCGACCGCAACAGCATGGGGCTGGAAGTTTTCGGCGAGAATGTGACGATCACAAGCCTGTACGTCGCGCAGATGCAATCGATCTATACATCCTGATATATCATTGAGAGGGGACACTATGCAATACGATCATGCTCACCCTGTCTGCTCCGGGCAGAATGCCTCCCCCCGGCAATCGAAGCTGCTTGCGCGGGCAGACGCTTATATCTCTCAGCGTGCAGGTATGGTGGAACAGGCGTTCCGCCATACCTACCACGCGATGCCACCCGTCGGCTGGATGAACGATCCCAACGGACTTTGCTATGCGTTCGGGAAGTACCATGTGTTCTATCAGTTTCATCCGTATGCAGCGGCCTGGGGCCCGATGCACTGGGGGCATTATACTTCAAACGATCTGATCAGATGGGAACTGCAACCGACGGCGCTCGCGCCCGATTGCGCATACGATAAGGACGGCTGCTTCTCCGGATCGGCGATCGTAAAGGACGGCATGCTCTATCTTATGTACACCGCCGTGGCGGACGGAAAGCAGACGCAGGCGCTCGCCCGCTCCTCGGACGGCGTACACTTTGAAAAGATGGGGCAGGTCATTGCGGAAAAGGATATCCCGCGCGACTATTCCGTGGCGGATTTCCGCGATCCCTATGTCTTTTTACGCAACGGCGTGTACTATTGCCTGATCGGTTCCAAGCATGTGGACGGCGATGGTGCAGTCTTGCTGTACCGCACCGACGATCTGATGCAATGGCGCTATGTCGGCAGAGCGTGGAAGGACGGCCGCACGCGTAACGGCACCTATGAATGCCCCGCATTTGCCTCCTTCGGCAATGTCGACGCGCTGTTCGTCAGTCCGCAGTTCATGAACTGCGACGGCGACCGCTATGAGAACATTCATTCCAACCTATACATGCTCGGAAAGCTCGATCTGCAGACGGGAGAATTTCGGCGCACCGCGGAGTGCGAGACGGACGGCGGGTTTGACTTTTATGCCGCGCAGACGCTGACTCTTCCTGACGGAAGGACGGTTATGACAGCGTGGATGCAGATGTGGGACCGCTCCTTCCCGACTGCGCCGCACGGCTGGGTGGGTGCGCTCACGCTGCCGCGGGAGCTCACTTACAGGGACGGAAAACTCTTTCAGGCTCCCGTCCGCGAGATCGAGGCGTACCGCACGGATCGCGTAGGTTATCCGCAGGCGGAAGTGGATGGCACGCTTCGTCTGGACGGGGTCGAAGGGAACACGATCGAACTCAGCTTTGTTCTTGACCTGGGTGCAAGCGCGCGGGCAGGCGTGAAGGTGTTCTGCGGTGACGGCTGCGAGACGGCGATCTACTATGACCGCACCAAGGAACTCGTCTGTTTTGACCGCTTGCACATGGGCACGTTTATCAAGGCTGCACCAGGCGAGCACGACAGCGTGCTGCGCCGCGCCCATATTCGCGCAGAGGGCGGAAGGTTGCATTTTCGCATCTTTCTGGACGTCTCATCCTGCGAAGTATTCCTCGGTGGCGGCGAACAGGTGCTCACAGGCAATGTCTATTCTGCAGGAAAGGGGATCGAATTCTTTTCCGAAGGCGGAAAGGCGTTTGTACGCAATGTGGAAAAATACACGATCAACGTTCCGCGAACATAACAGCTCGCATAAGACGCTGATCAAAAAGAAAATATGATTCGGAGGAAGCCATGAAAAAGAAACTTTTTGTTTTGGGATTGAGCGCTGCACTTGCCGCCGCGATGACGGTCGGCTTTGCAGCGTGCGGTCCGGAGGAGCAGTCCGTCGTCCACGACGACATTGTCAACGGCGGATTTGAGGACGCCGTGGGTAGTCTCACGGGCTGGACAAAGGACGGAAACGCGTTCGGCGCTTCGGGCGTTGTCAACGGCACGACTTCCTACTACGGCGATATCGAAGTCGGGAAGGTCGGCGAGAACTTCTATGACGGACTGGAGGGCGGGAATGCCTCCTTCACGGGCACGCTCACAAGCGATGTGTTCACGCTGGGCGGCACGGGCAAGATCGGCTTCTTGCTCGGCGCGGCGAAGGACGGCGAAAAGTGCTACGTCGAGTTTTTGGAGGCGGGCAGCGATACGGTGCTTGCCCGCGTGACGAACACGGCGTTTGCCGAGCCATTCGTCACCAATCAGATGGTGCGCAACGTCGTCGATCTCTCCGAGCATCTCGGTAAGAATATCTGTATCCGCATCACCGATAACGACGACGGCAGGGACCGCGACTATGCCTATATGATCTTCGACGACTTCGTCATGTACCAGACGGAGGAGGAAGTCACGGCGGCGGAGACGGAGCGTGCGGACAAACTTGCCGCGATCGGCATGCCCGCTTTCAACGACGATACGCCCGATTCAATCACGATCAAGAACGGCAACTTTGAAGAAGGACTGCTCAACTGGCAGGTGCTTTCCGGCACGGCGTTCCTCAACCCCAATATCAGCTCGTCCGACGAGACCTTCTGGGGGACGCGCTCCTTTAACGCTGAGGGCGAAAAATTCCTCAACGGCTATAAGACGGGGGAGAACCTGCGCGGCGAGCTTCGCTCCACGACCTTTACGCTGGGCGGAGACGGCATCGTCAGCCTGCTCCTGGGCGGCTCCTCGCAGCGTCAGATCTATGTCGCCGTCTGCCTGGCGGAGGACGTGGGCGAGGAACAGGCGGGCGACGAGATCGCGACCGTCTCCCCGAGCGAGCACTTCGTGGATCCCGAACTCTCCGAGAACATGGTCAGGAAGTATATTAAGCTCGACGATGCCTACATGGGCAAAAAGCTGTATATCAAGATCGTGGATGACGCTGCGGGCAGCCCCTTCGGCGCAATCACGGTGGACGACGTGCGCACGAGCATGACCGAGGAGGAGACGCTTTCTCTCATGATCAGCGATTATGAGTGGGCGTTCAGCCTCGGAAACGATACGATCGCGCAGGCGACGCAGCAATACTATATCAATTATGAATATCCCTTTGCGCTTCCCGTGCTGCGCTTCTCCACGGAGGCGGCAAACGCCTATGCCACGGCAAGCGAAACGCCGGTCGATCTGAACGGCTATATCGAGGGCGTGGAGGCCGCCTACGGCGACGCGGACATGAGTACGGCGGAGTACTCCGTCACCAAGGCAGTCCTCGCCGACGGTACGGAAGTGACGACGGGGCTCGATGCGTTCGATATCACCGGGCCCGGCATGATCACGATCACATATCAGGTCAGATACGGCGATCTCACCGCAGAGGATACCTTCTTCTTGGAGGTGGTCGCGGAAAATGATCTTCCCAATAAGGGCTTTGAAATGGGCGATCTCACCGGCTGGACGGTCGTCGACGGGCAGGGCGCTTCCGTCACCAACAACAAAGTGTTCTGGGAAGCGGATGCCAACTTCTTTGACATGAACGGGCAGACGGTGCAGTACTACCAGCAGGAAGGGGAATACTTCCTCATCACGGATGAGGGGCAGACGATCACACTCAGAAGCGAGACCTTCACGGTGGCGGGCGACGGCATCATTTCCTTCAAATTCGGCATTGCAAAGAACGCGGTCAGCTATGTGGCGCTGTGCGATGCGCAGACGGATGAGGAGCTGCTCAAAGTGGACAACACCGCCTACTTCAACGACCCGCTCACAGCTCAGGTGATGCTGCGCCGCTTCATGTATGCGCATCCGTATATGGGGCGCGAAGTCTATCTGAAGATTGTGGACGGCGCGACGAGCGACTTCGGCTTCCTCAACTTTGACGATTTGTCGATCAATCTCACGCTGGACGGGGCGCAGGCGATCGTCGATGCGGAAAAAGCCTGGGCGGCGGACTATCGGCAGGACGTCATCGACTCCACCGCCGAGATGGGTGCGCGCACCAAGGAGATCATCAACGCCATCCGCAGCTATTATGCAAATCTTGCGTTGGATGACATCAGCGCTGTCACCATCGTGACCCCTGTCGGAGCGCAGGCGGAGACGGTCGGAACTGTCGATCTGACCGCATATCTGGCGGAGGCGTCCGCATCCATGCAGGGCGTCGGGGCAGATGCGCTCACACCATCCATCGTCGCGGTTTCCAAGGACGGCACGGCGGTGACGGGGGACTATGCGGCATTCGCGCTGACGTCGGGAACGTATACCGTCACCTATCGCTTTACGCACGCCGAAAGCGGAAAATTTGCCGAGGCATCCTTTGTCATCGTCGTTTCAAGCGAATACGACATCGTCAACGGCGGGTTTGAAACGGGAGATCTTCGCGGCTGGACGTACGAACAGGGTACGGGCGACGGTCAGGTGGACGGAGCCAATGCGATCAGTTCCGAGGAGAGCTTTTGGGCGGAGGAGATCCCCTTCAATCAGGGCGGCAGCTATCACTTCCACGGCTGGACGGCAAACCCGACCGAGGCAAATGCGTATAAGATCACGTCCTCCACGTTCACATTGGGCGGTAGCGGGTATATCAGCTTCAAGATGGGCGGTGCAAACGCCGTCGTTAAGGTATTCACGGCGGACGGAACGCAGATCGCGGAGTATCGCAATACCGAATATGCCGACGTCAATTTCCCCTATGTCGAACACGGCAGCAGAAACGGAACGATGACGACGTTTGTGGCAGATCTGTCCGCATATCTGGGCGAGGAACTCTATCTCGAACTGCATGATTCGGGAGCAGGCGGCTGGGGCGTTGCGTTCTTTGATGACATCGTCACCTATTACGAAACGGCGCCCGTCGTCTCCGAGTGCTTCGATACCGTCATGATCCGCGCACGGGTGCAGACGGGAACAGATGAAAACGGCAACCCGATCTATGCGCAGGCGGCGGAAAAGACGGAATATCAGCTTGCATGGAAGACGGCGGTGAATGTCTATCAGTCATAAAAATCTGTTGCCTGCTTGACAAAATTGATGGGAGGGCTTATAATGGAAACGATTTCCAAATGCAGGCAGGTAATGAGCATGGTAACCATCAAAGATGTTGCCAAAGAGGCCGGCGTGGGCGTGGGAACGGCTTCCCGCGCCCTGACCGGGAACGGTTCGGTACGTGCGGACACCAAGGCAAAGGTGGATGCGGCGGCGGAAAAACTGGGGTTTGTCCCCAACCAGCTGGCGCGCAACTTCAAAATGCGCTCCACAATGTGCGTTGCGATCATTATTCCTACAGTATTCCACCCGTTCTTTGCCAAGGTCGTCAACTGTTGCGAGGTGGAGCTGTATAAGCTCGGTTACCGGCTGATCGTTGTCAATTCGCAGGACGACGTGGAGAAAGAGACGCAGATGCTGAACATGATCCGTCAGCAGAGGGTGGACGGGATCATCTTCATCACGCACTATGAGCACGATGATATCGATCCCAACCTTCCCATCGTCTCCATTGACCGCCACGTCGGTTCGGGCTTTCCGTATGTGACGAGCAATAACTATGCCGCAAGCTATCAGGCGATCAAGAGCCTGATCGACAGCGGCGCGCAAAAAATAGGCTGCGTCTGCGGTGCAACGGCGGTCATCTC
>CALVLM010000004.1:0-105284 GCA_944338075.1 Candidatus Gallimonas intestinigallinarum
GCGCTCCTCGTCTGACGCGGAACTGCTTTCCAAAATGCGCACTAAGGTATTTCTCGCGTGATACTTTGTCGCGCTGCAATACGATGCCGTAACTTCAGAGCGGATGCCGTCTTGACGGCATCCGCTCCTGTTGTCTGCCGGATGGTAAGCGTAATTTGTGTGAAATTACGGCTCGTTTTTGCTTTTTTATTGACAAACCGTAGCTTTTCGTGTATGCTTTGTGAGGAGTTAATTTTGTTATGAACGTACCTGTTAAAAAAGTTAACGAACAAGCGCGCCTTCCCGTCTACAGCTCTCCCTATGCGGCAGGCGCCGATCTGTATGCCTGCGAGGGCGTCACGATCGCGCCCGGGGAGACGCAATTCGTGCATACGGGCATTGCGATCGAGCTTCCCCTCGGCACAGTGGGGCTCGTATATGCGCGCAGCGGGCTTGCCTGTAAGCAGGATCTGGCGCCCGCGAACAAAGTGGGCGTCATTGACTGCGACTATCGCGGCGAGATCATGGTCGCGCTGCATAATCACGGCAAAGTTGAACGCCGCGTCGGGCAGGGGGACCGCATCGCCCAGCTCGTCATCGCGCCCTATTATGTCGCAGAATTTTTTGAGGCGGACGAGCTCTCCGCAACCGTGCGCGGGGAAGGGGGCTTCGGCTCCACGGGCACGAAGTAAGGGGGACAAAGTATGCGAATGCGCAGAAAGCGCAATTTAGAACCGCGCATGGAAGCGTGCGCGGCGCTCCTTGTTGCGCGCGGGAAACCTATTAAAAATCTGAAAGAAGCGGCGCTGACGTACCGCGCCCTTGTTGATTACGGAGATCTGTTCGGAAACGGCAATCCCGTCGAACTGGAGGTCGGCTGCGGCAACGGCGGCTTTATCGCGCAGCTTGCCGTGCGCCGTCCCGATACTAACTTTATTGCGGTCGAAGTCTGCACAAATGTCGTCCTCACCGCTATGGAACGTATCAAGGCGGAGAACATTCCCAACGTGCGCTTCCTCAACGTCCCGGCAGAGATCTTGCCCTGCTACATTCCCGCGCACTCCGTCGCGCGCATCTATCTCAACTTCTCCACGCCGCTGCCCGAGGCGGGGCGGGAAAAACAGCGCCTGACGAGCGACAGGTTCCTCGCCATTTATAAGATGCTCTTAACAGACGGCGGGACCATCGAACAAAAGACGGACAGCGCGCCCTTCTTTGACTATTCGCTGCGCAAGTACCGCGAGAACGGGTTTACGGTCAGGGACGTCACGCGCGATCTTCACAACAGCGCATATGCGCAGGAGAACATCGTCACCGAGTACGAGGCAAACTTCTCTTCCAAGGGGATGCCCATCTATCGCGCGGTGGCGCAGTATCATCAGGAGAAACCCATGAAATTTACCTATTTTATGCCGACCAAAATCATCTGCGGACGGGACTGCGTCACGGAGCAGGGGAACCTTCTTAAAGACCTCGGCACGAGCGCGCTCATCGTCACGGGCAGAAGCTCTGCAAAAAACGGCGCTCTCGGGGACGTGCTGTCAGCCCTGGAAGCAAACGGGCAGACGGCGACCGTCTATGACCGCGTCACGCCAAATCCCACCGTTGCCTGCGTACGGGAGGGCGTCGCGCTTCTTAAAAGCGCGGGCGCCGACTTTGTCGTTGCGATCGGCGGCGGCTCGCCCATGGACGCGGCGAAGGCGATCGCGACTCTCGCCGTGCAGGACAGGACGGACGACGAGATCTTTGCGGGCGGGTATGCGCCCGTTGCGCTTCCCATGGCGCATGTTCCGACGACGGCGGGCACGGGGAGCGAGGTCACGCCCTATTCCATCCTCACCAACGACGCAAAACGCACCAAGACGAGCATTACAAGCCCCGCCATGTTCCCGCGCCTCGCCTATCTGGACGGCAAGTACATGCGCGATCTGCCTGCTGCGACGACGGTCAACACGGCGCTGGACGCCTTTTCGCACGCGGTCGAGGGCATGCTCTCCAAAAACGGGACGCCGCTCTCCGACGCCCTCGCGAGGGAGAGCCTGCGCATCCTCTATCCGCTGCTTTCAAAGACCGCGGGCACGCTCACGTTGGAGGAGCGCGATACGCTGCTGTATGCCTCCGCGCTCGCCGGCATGACCATTGCGCAGTCGGGCACGACGGCGGTCCATGGCATGGGCTATTCGCTCACCTATTTTTACAACATCGATCACGGCAGGGCGAACGGGCTTCTGCTGGGTGCGACGCTCCGCCTGTGCGAAAAGAAGGGCGTTCCCGCGCTTCAGGAGATCTTGTCCGCCTGCGGCGATACGCTCGACGGGGTGTGCGCGACGCTCGACGCGCTGCTCGGCGAACGCGAGGCGATCCCCGCGGAACGGCTGGAGGAATTTGCTGCGGCGGTGAGCGAAAAGCATATCAAAAAGTCAAAGTATGAGCCGACCGCGGAGGAAGTCCGCGTCATCTTCTTTACATCCCTGCGCACGCAAAAATAATGTCAGGGGATTGACGATATCAAAAAAATCGTGTATAATCGAGCTATCATCATGCAAGGCGCGCTGCTGCGCGCCGCGGAGTCAGAGTATGTGGCATGAAATTTTATTCCGTGTGCTGAGCATCATCAACTATGTCGTGCTCATCATCATTGCTGTTCCCATTGTTTTGCAGGTCATGTTTATCCTGCTCGGATTTCTCCCCAAAAAGACGTGGAAGAAGAGCGAAAAAAAGGGGCGCATTGCCTATCTCATCCCCGCGCATAATGAAGCGGACGTCATCTACGGCACCGTCAAGGCGGTTTTTGACGGACAGGAGTATCCCAAGGAACTGTTTGACGTCTACGTCGTCGCACACAACTGTACGGACAACACGGCGGAACTTGCCGGGAAAGCGGGCGCAAAAGTACTCGTTCTCGACGATCCGCCCGGAGTAAAAACCTATCTCTATGCACCGATCCGTTTCGGGATCGAGCATCTTCTTTCCCTGGAAGGGGAACAGGCATATGATTTTGTTCTGCGACTGGATGCCGATAACCGTATCAATCCCGAATTTACCTCGCTCATGAACGACGCCTATCAGGCGGGCGTGGACTTTGCCCGCCCCTACGAGGGCGCCTTAAACGGCACGCAGAACTTCTATACCAAGGCATGTGCGATGATGTACGCCTTTGATTCGCGCTACGGCAGCCGCGTCCGCGAACGCCTGCACCTCGCCGCGCACGTCAACGGTCCCGGCGCTATGTTCAGCATGAAAATGCTGCGGGAATGCGGGGGCTATGACTGTACTTCCATATCCGATGATGCGGAGTTCAATATGAAGCGCATGTTTGACGGGTACAAAGGGCATTTCGTCGAAGAGGCGGTCGTCTACGAGGACATGCCGTCCTCCTATAAGGACACCTTAAACCGCAACAAGCGCATGGGCAGCGGGGCTTCCGGGCTGTTCAAGAAGAATGCCGGCAAGCTCTGGGGACACTTCTTCCGCACGGGGGATTTTTCCTTCCTGGAAGTATACTTCCTGTTCTCGCTGAGCCTGCTCAACGTTTTGCTGTGCGTCTGGCTGCCGCTCTACTATATCTATCACTTTATTTACTGCGGCTTTGCGGGCTGGGGCGGCATGGAACTTGCCATGCAGCCGCCCGAATATTATCAGGCGATGATCTGGAACACGGTATGGTGTGCCATCGGCATTGCGGTCGGGCTGTTCCTTCTGTTCGGATATGTGCAGGGTATTTTCCTTGCGCTCTCGGACTATAAAAAACTGGGCGCAAAGCGCCGCCGTGAGCTTGCGGGCACGGTACTGGGCTTCCCCGCCTTCCTCATCCTCTACGGCATCACGCTGCTCGTGGGCGCGTGCTCCAAACCGAGTTGGGGAAAGGTCGCGCGCAATGTCCCGCCGCCGCAAAAATAGGGGTGCGTGTATGGAATTTTCCGTCGAAGTCGAACATCTTTCCAAGTCGTACGGGGACGTCAGAGCAGTCAACGATATCTCCTTTGCCGTCAAAAAGGGCTCGCTGTTTGCCTTTCTCGGCGTGAACGGCGCGGGTAAGAGTACGACCATCAATATCATCTGCTCCATTCTGCAAAAGGATGCGGGCAAAGTCACGGTGTGCGGGCACGACCTGGATACGGAGAACGCCCTCATTAAGCAGGAGATCGGCATCGTGTTCCAGTCGAGCGTGCTCGATCACCAGCTCACCGTCTGGGAAAATCTCGATGTGCGCGCCTCCTTCTACGGTCTCTCGCGCGCAGAAAAAAAGCGCAATGTGGAGCGCATCATCGAACTATTGTCCCTGCAGCCCATCTTGAAGCGCCCGGTCAAAAACCTCTCGGGCGGGCAGCAGCGCCGCGTGGATATCGCGCGCGCCATGGTGCACAGTCCGCGCCTGCTCATTCTCGACGAACCGTCCACGGGACTCGATCCCAAGACCAGGCTCACCGTCTGGTCGCTCATCGATGACATCCGCGCGGAGACGGGCATGACCGTCTTTTTAACGACGCACTATTTGGAGGAGGCTGAGAAGGCGGGCTACGTCGTCATCATGGACAAGGGACAGATCATCGCCGAGGGCACGCCCAACGAACTCAAAAACCGCTACAGCTATGACAGCCTTTTGAGCTACATGAAGCGAGACGAGGCGTTCGAGCGTGGGCTTATGGCGGAGGGCTACCGCTTTTCCTACGACCCCGTCAAAAAGACGTACCGCATCGTCATTGCGGACAGCGACGCTGCCAAAAAGCTCATGCAGGAATACGACGCGTTCACCTCGGACGTGGAGATCATCAAGGGGACGATGGACGACGTTTTCTTAAACGTCACAGGAAAAAACTTTCACATTTCAGGAGAGGACCATGCAGAAAGCAGCAAAGCGTAGGGGGTCGGGGACGGAGATCTTTTTCCAGCTCACCCGCCGTCACCTGCTCGTCTTTTTCAAAAATAAAGTGCGGCTCATGTACACGCTTCTCGTTCCCGTCATCATCTTCGCCGTGTATATTCTCTTCTTGCGGGAGCTGGAGCTCTCCACGGTGGAAAACACGCTCTACCGCCTGGGCATTCAGGCGGATGAGGCGCTCAACAAGTATATCCGCACGCTGGTCGATTCGTGGATGCTCTCGGGCATCGCGGCGCTCTCGACCATCACGGTTTCCTTGCAGACCAATACGGTGTTTGTCGAGGACAAACAGAACGGCGTCAACCGCGACTTTGTCTCCTCGCCCATCAATCGGAATACGCTCATCGGCAGCTATATCCTCTTCAATTTTTTGGTGACGCTGCTCATCTGCGTGGTCTATCTCGCCATCTGTTTTATCTATCTCGCGTGCGTCAACGAATTTTTTCTCGACTTCGTGGATTTTGCGCAGATCTTCGGCATTCTGCTGTATGCGACGGTCTCCTCGACACTCATGACGGTGTTCATCAGCTCCTTCATCAAGACGGAGGGGACGATGGCGAGCCTGATCGCCGTGTTCTCGACGGCGGTCGGCTTCCTCATCGGCGCGTATATGCCGCTCGGCATGCTGCCTGCGTGGGTGCAGTCGCTGTGCGCCTTTATCCCGGGGACGTATGCCTGCTCGCTGCTGCGCTACTCCTTTATGGCGACGCCGCTTGCCCAGCTCTCTGACTATGTCGTCAACGTCATGCAGATCGCAAACGGACAGGAGCTGATCGACGCGATCACGGGGAGTTTCGGCTATCAGCTGGAGTTCATTGGCGTTCAGGTCAACGTGGAATTCCAGGCGGTCGCGCTCGCGATCTTTATCGTGATTTTTATTGTTCTCAACATTCTTTCCGGAAAAAAGCTCACGGATGTTTTGGGTGTTGGAAAGAAGCGCCGCAAAAAAGTGCACCATACTATGCCCGCCGCAGAGGGCGCGGGGCAGGAGCCTGAGAACGAACCGCAGGATATTTCCAAAAAAGAATAGCAATCGATCGTAGAATGCGCGCCGCGGAAATTTCCGCGGCGCGCTTGTAAATATGAAGTATATGAAGTTTCATTCCGGCTTACTTTTCCGCGTTTTGCGGGAAGAGCGCGCGGATCATCTCGGAGACATACCGCACGGGTACAAGCTCGATCTTCCCTGCGAATTTTTCGCAGGCTTTTTTGTTCTTTTCGGGAAGAATGACCCGCCTGAAGCCCATCTTGATGCACTCGTTGACGCGCTTGTCGGCATATCCCACGCCTCGCACCTCGCCCGTTAACCCCACTTCGCCAAAGACCGCCGTGAATTTGTCGACGGGCGTCATCTTCTCGGCGCTCGCGAGGGCGGCGCAGACGGCAAGATCGGCGCTCGGCTCATTTAATCGGATGCCGCCCATCGCGTTGAGGTAGATGTCCTGCGTGCCAAGGGGCAGTCCGCACCGCTTTTCCAGCACGGCGACGAGGACGACGAGGCGGTTGAAGTCGACGCCCAGGGACATTCTGCGCGGCAGTCCGTACGCCGTCCTGCACATGAGCGTCTGGATTTCCACCATCATGCAGCGGTTGCCCGTTTCGCTCGGGGTGACGGCGGCGCCCGCCGCCTCGCCGCGCGTGTCGGAGAGGAATAAGCCCGAATAGTCGGTCACGCCGAAGATGCCCGCGTCCGTCATCTCGAACACGCCCACCTCCTGCACCGAGCCGAACCTGTTTTTGACGGCGCGCAGAATTTTGAAGTTTTCCGTGCGCTCGCCCTCGAAGTAGAGGACGGCGTCCATGATATGCTCCAGCACCTTGGGCCCTGCAAGCGTGCCCTCCTTGGTGACGTGTCCGACGAGGAAGAAGGTGATCCCGCGCGACTTTGCGATGCGCATGAGCCGTGCGGCGCACTCGCGCACCTGCCCGACGCTGCCCGCCGCCGACGTGAGCGCATCGGTGTAGATCGCCTGAACGGAGTCCACGATGACGTATTCCGCGCCCAGAATGCTCTCCTCTGCATTTTCAAGGTTGGTTTCATTGAGCAGGAGCAGCGTATCGGAGTTGAGCCCCAGCCGCTCACAGCGCAATTTGACCTGCGAACAACTCTCCTCGGCGGAGAGGTATAATACGGTATGCTCCTTGGATAGATGCGCTGCGACCTGCGTTAAAAGCGTGGATTTGCCGATGCCCGGATCGCCGCCGACAAGGACGAGCGAGCCGCGCACGATGCCGCCGCCCAGCACGACGTCCAGCTCTGCAATGCCCGAGGAGACGCGCTCATATTTTTCGTACCTGACCTGCGAGAGGGGAAGGGCGCGCGAGACTGCCGTGCGCATGGTCTGTTTTTTGGAAGCGGGCGTAGCGGGTGCGATCGGCTCTTCGACGAGCGTGTTGAACTTTCCGCAGTCGGGGCAGCGTCCCAGCCACTTGGGCGAGGTATACCCGCACTCCGCGCATACAAATTGTGTCGTCGCTTTTGGCATAATATTTCGTTCCTGTTTTATCGTTTGAGTGTAAAGATGACTTTTATTTGCTTTGCCCTCCCTGCGCAAGGGAGGGTGTCCCAAAGGGACAGGAGGGTCGTTTAAACCCTTCCGACGGGCTATCGCCCGCCACCTCCCCTAACAAAGTCAGGGGAGGCAAGAAAAGCGCACCGCCTTTTGCTAAAATCACAGATACAAGCAAAATCGCAATTTTGCGCAGTATGCCCCTATTTGCTGCTCACGCAGCTTGGGGGGAGAAAGTGAATAGCAGCGCCATTGCAAAGCAGGTGATTCCCTTCTCCTCGCCGACGTAGCCGAGGTGTTCGTTGGTGCCTGCCGCAATGCCGACGGCGTCAGGGGGGAGCGAGAGGGCGGCGGCGAGGTTTGCCCGCATCGCCTCGATATGCGGCGCAAGGCGGGGTCTCTGCGCCAGAATGGTGAGGCTGACGTTTTTGGGCGCAAATCCCTGCTCTTTGACGAGCTGCATGACCTCGGCGAGCAGCGCCATGCTGTCCGCGCCCGCAAAGCGCGCGTCGGTGTCGGGGAAGTAGTGCCCGATATCCCTGAGCCCCGCGGCGGAGAGGAGGGCGTCCATCAGCGCGTGGACGAGCACGTCGCCGTCCGAGTGTGCCACAAGCCCGCGCGTGTGCGGAATGCGTACGCCGCCCAGCACGATATGATCGCCCTCGCCGAAAGCGTGCGTGTCGACGCCGAACCCTGCGCGCTCCGCGGGCGCAAAGTCCTCGGGATAGGTGAGTTTTTTGTTGGCGCGGTCCCCCAAAAAGAGGCGGGGCGGCGCAATGTACGCCGCATACACGCCGCTATCATCGGTGAATTCCGCCTCCCGTCCCGCCGCAAACGCCGCGGTGTACGCCCGCAGCAGCTCGTCGCGCAAAAAGCCCTGCGGGGTCTGCACGGTAAAGACGTCCCTGCGTGCAGGGACGGAGGCGATGCAGCCGTTTTCTGCAAGGACGGTCGTGTCCGTCGCGGGCAGGGCGCACACGCCGCTGCCAAACTCTCTGACGCAGACGATGCAGTCCTCGATGATCTTGCGTGTGACGAACGGGCGCGCCGCGTCGTGAACGAGTACGATATCCCCCTGCGCCGCCTGGAGGGCGGAATAGACGCTCTGCGTGCGCGTCCCGCCGCCGAGGACCGTGCGCGCGTTCGGGAAGGGGGAGAGCAGGGCGTCGATGCGTGCCCTGTCCTCCCCGCGGCAGGCGATCAGGATCTCGTCCGCGACCGCCGCAAACGCGCTGACGCTGCAGATCAGTACGGGCAGCCCGTTGATCTCCCGCAGAATTTTGTTCCCGGAAAACCCCGCGCGCGAGCCGCTGCCCGCCGCGCAGAGAATGGCAGAGATCATGCGATGACCTCGTAGAGCGTGCTCGCCTCGTCCTTTTTTACCGTCTCCTTGATGGCGAGCACGCGGAATTTAAGCGTGCCCGAGGTGAAGGAGAGCTCCACCTCGTCGCCGACTTTGACGCGGTAGGCAGGCTTGACTTCCTTGCCGTTGACGCGGATCTTGCCCGCGTCCGCCGCCTCCTGCGCGACGGTGCGCCGCTTCAGGATGCGCGATACCTTCAAAAACTTGTCGATCCTCATAAACACCTCGTGTGCGCGTGCGCACTTTCCTGAAAAATAGTGGTCGGATTTTGACGTATTTTCGCGAATTGCCGAAAAAATAAAAAATTCTTGCGAAAAGCTGTTGACATCTTTCCGCCGATGGGCTATAATAACATAATGTATTACTATGCAATAATGCGTCTTTGCGCCATTTTGCCCAAAACGGATGAGATTTTTCAGGGCGCAAACGCATTTTTCTTCCCTGTACTCCGCAGTATTATACCGCAAATATGCGCGCTTGTAAAGGGGAAGGGACATTTTTAATCAGGAAAATTCGATTTTTATCGATGAAAAGATATACTCGGTAGATCGCGCAGAAAAAAACGTTAAAGGAGTATATTGCCGGATGAACTTACCCATTCACAAGTACGGGAAGACGGAGCGGCGCAAGTTCGGGAAGATCAACGAAGTCATCGATATTCCCAACCTCGTCGAGATCCAGAAGGAGAGCTACGACAGCTTTATCGGCGAAGGCATCTCTGAGATCTTTGAGGACTACTCGCCCATCACCGATTTCTCCGATCACTTCGAGCTGCACTTTTTGAGCCATGAGTTCGGGGATACGCCCAAGTATGACGAGAAAGAGTGCCGCAACCGCGATGCGACGTATGCGCTGCCCCTGCGCGTCAAAGTGCGCCTCGTCAACAAAGTCAAGGACGAGATCATCGATTCCGTCGTCTTTATGGGGGACTTCCCCCTGATGACGGAGAACGGCTCCTTCATCATCAACGGTGCGGAGCGCGTCATCGTCTCGCAGCTCGTCCGCTCGCCCGGCGTCAACAACGTCGCCGAGACGGACAAGACGGGTAAAAAGATCTACGAAACCACCGTCATCCCCAACCGCGGCGCGTGGCTGGAGTTCAAGCAGGATCCCCAGGGCGTGCTTTGGGTGAGCGTGGACAGAAAGCGCAAGCTCACCGCCACGGTGCTTCTGCGCGCCCTCGGGTACGGTTCCAACCGCGCCCTCGAGGAGCTGTTCGGCAACGATAAGATGATCGCCGCGACCATCGAGCGCGACGAGAAGGATACGCCGCCCATCAAGTCGGAATCGGACGGCCTCATTGCTCTGTACAGAAGACTGCGCCCCGGCGAAGTGCCCACCGAGGAGTCGGTGCGCCAGCACCTCAATAACCTCTTCTTTGATCCGCGCCGCTATGACGTGGTCAAGGTGGGGCGCTATAAATTCAACAAAAAGCTCAACCTTGCGTACCGTCTGCCCGGCTGCCGTGTCGCGGACGACATCTTCCACCCCGAGACGGGCGAATTGCTCGCCTCCAAGGGCGAGAAGGTGAGCGAGGAGCAGGCGCGCGCCATTCAGAACGCGGGCATCGGCGAGGTGTTCGTCCTCGTTAACGATCCCGTGGACGGGGAGATCCGCCACAAGATCATCTCCAACAACACCATCGATTTCTCGGCGGTGTCGGACAAGAACCCCAAGGCGTTCGGACTTCTCAAGACCATCTACTATCCCAACTTCAAGTTCAGCAAGGAGATCGCCGCAGCGTGCGAGACGATGAGCGTGGAGGAAGTCGCAGAGAAGTACCTCGACGAGATCAACGCCGTCTACTACGCCCGCGAGACCGCGCCCGAAGCGGATGAGAAGCAGGAGGAGAAGAAGAACCGCGAGAAGCGCAAGGAAAACCGCCTCAAGTTCGTCGCTGCCTGCAAGCTCTTCCACGAGCTGCTCGCCCGTGACGACAACGCGCAGTCCGCGCAGGTCGACCTTGCCGCAGAGGAGCGCGTGATGGGCGTCACGCCCGCCGAGAAGAAGGCGATCAAGCCGCTCGTGGAAAAGCTCAACCACAAGTGCATCACGGTGGACGACATCGTCGCCGCCGTCTCGACCAACCTCGATCTGCAGTACGGCATCGGCACCATCGATGAGATCGACCACCTCGGCAACCGCCGCGTGCGTTCGGTCGGCGAGCTGCTCCAGAACCAGCTGCGCATCGGCATGTCCCGCCTCGAGCGCCTCATCAAGGAGCGCATGGCGACGGCGGATCCCATGGAAGTCACGCCTTCCAGCCTCATCAACGTCCGTCCCATTTCGGCGGTCATCCGCGAGTTCTTCGGATCCTCCCAGCTCTCGCAGTTCATGGATCAGACCAACCCCATCGCGGAACTCACGCACAAGCGCAAGCTCTCCGCGCTCGGCCCGGGCGGCCTCAACCGCGACCGCGCGACCTTCGAAGTGCGCGACGTTCACCACTCGCACTACGGCCGTATGTGTCCCATCGAGACCCCCGAAGGTCAGAACATCGGCCTTATCTCCTCGCTCGCGACCTTCTCCAAGGTCAATGAGTTCGGCTTCATCATGTCCCCGTACCGCAAGGTGGACAAGGCGACGGGCATCGTCACCGATCACGTCGACTATCTGACGGCGGACGAAGAGGACCGCTACGTCGTCGCACAGGCGAACGAGCCGCTCGACGAGGAGGGCAGGTTTGTCAACGCCCGCGTCGGCTGCCGCCACAAGGAACTCATCACCGAGATGCCCCGCGAGGCGATCGACTACATGGACGTAAGTCCCAAGCAGCTCGTCTCGGTCGCAACGGCGCTCATTCCCTTCCTCGAGAACGACGATACCAACCGCGCCCTGATGGGCTCGAACATGCAGCGTCAGGCGGTGCCGCTCCTCAAGACCGAGCCCGCCATTGTTGCAACGGGCATCGAGGAAGCCATCGCGCGCGATTCGGGCGTCACCGTCCGCGCCAAGGAAGCGGGCGTCGCGGTGGGCGTCTCCTCCGATCTCATCAAGATCCGCGAGGACAGCGGCTTTGTCACCGAATATCCCTTAAAGAAATTTGAGCGTTCCAACCAGGGAACGTGCCTCAACCAGCGTCCCATCATCACGACGGGGGACAGGGTGGAAAAGGGCGAAGTCATTGCGGACGGTCCCTCCACCTGGGGCGGCGAACTCGCGCTCGGCAAAAATATCCTCGTCGGCTTCATGGAGTGGGAAGGCTATAACTACGAGGACGCAATCCTTATCTCCGAGAAGCTCGTCCAGGACGACGTGTTCACCTCCATCCACATTGAGGAGCACGAGACGGAAGCGAGAGATACCAAGCTCGGCGAAGAGGAGATCACGCGCGATATCCCCAACGTCGGCGACGACGCATTGAAGGACCTCGACGAGGACGGCATCATCCGCATCGGCGCGGAGGTCGGCAGCAACGATATCCTCGTCGGCAAGGTCACCCCCAAGGGCGAGGCGGAGCTCACGCCCGAAGAGCGCCTTCTGCGCGCCATCTTCGGCGAGAAGTCCCGCGAAGTCCGCGATACCTCGCTGCGCGTGCCGCACGGCGAGGGCGGTATCGTCGTGGACGTCAAGATCTTCACCCGCGAAAACAAGGACGAACTTTCGCCCGGCGTCAACAAGCTCGTGCGCGTATATATCGCGCAGAAGCGTAAGATCCAGGTCGGCGACAAGATGGCGGGCCGCCACGGCAACAAGGGCGTCATCTCCCGCGTTTTGCCGCTCGCCGATATGCCCTTCCTGCCCGACGGCACGCCCCTGCAGATCCTTCTCAATCCCCTGGGCGTCCCTTCGCGTATGAATATCGGACAGGTGCTGGAAGTCCACCTCGGCTATGTGTGCCGCCAGCTCGGCTGGAAGATCGCCACACCCGTCTTTGACGGCGCGACCGAGAAGGACATCGAGCAGCTGTTCGCGGAAAACAATCTCTACAATCCCGAAGGCAAGGTGGACGGCAAGTTCCAGGTGTTCGACGGCAGAACGGGCGAACCGTTTGAAAACCGCGTCACCATCGGCATCATGTACATGATCAAGCTCATCCACCTCGTCGACGACAAGATCCACGCGCGTTCCATCGGTCCTTATTCCATGGTCACGCAGCAGCCCCTTGGCGGCAAGGCGCAGTTCGGCGGCCAGCGCTTCGGCGAAATGGAAGTCTGGGCGCTCGAGGCATACGGCGCGGCGCACATCCTGCAGGAGATTTTGACCGTCAAGTCGGACGATATCGTCGGCCGTGTCAAGACGTACGAGAGCATCGTCAAGGGCAACAACATCTCCGAGCCCGGCATTCCCGAGGCGTTCAAGGTGCTCCTCAAAGAGCTCCAGTCCCTCGCGCTCGACGTCAAGGTGCTCACCGAGAACAACGAAGAACTCATCATCCGCGAGTTTGACGACGAGGATGACCGCGACACCCGCCGCGACGACAGGCGCGACGTCGAACAGGATTTCGACTTCGGGCTTCCCGACGAGGACGAGGAGGACGACGAGAGCATCGGTTCCATCTTCGACGAAGCGGGCGAGGACGAGGATTTCGTCTCCGACGACCTGTTCAGCGCGGAGGAAGATGAGGACGATCTGTCCGACGTGGACGACGACTTTTCCTTCGGCGATCTCTTCGGCGACGAGGAGAATGAGGACGAGAGCAAGGCGTCCGATGCGTCCGATGATGCGAGCGCAAGCGACCTCTTCGGCGACGAGGACGACGAGTAAAGGGAGGGATATATGTACGAATTAAACGATTTCAATTCCATTCAGATCAGCATTGCATCTCCCGAAAAGATCAGGGAATGGTCGTACGGCGAAGTGACCAAGCCCGAGACCATCAACTACCGCACGCAAAAGCCCGAGCGGGACGGCCTGTTCTGCGAAAAGATCTTTGGCCCCACCAAGGACTGGGAGTGCCACTGCGGCAAATATAAGCGCATCCGCTACAAGGGCATCGTCTGCGAGAAGTGCGGCGTCGAAGTCACGCGCGCCAAGGTCCGCCGCGAGCGCATGGGGCACATCGAGCTCGCTGCGCCCGTCTCGCACATCTGGTATTTCCGCGGCGTGCCCAGCAAGATCGGCCTTCTGCTGGACGTCGGCCCCAAGGCATTGGAGCAGGTCATCTACTTTGCTTCCTACACGGTGCTCGATCCCGGATACCTCACCAAGCTGGTCGTGCTGCGTCACGGCGGCGCGTTCGATCTGGGTGCGGACAGGGAATATGTCGCCGTCGTCGGCCTTGCCGACGTGAAGGAAGTCGGAACGTATGAAACGCGTGAGGAAGCCAAGGCGGCATATGCCGAGGCATTGGCGGGCGAACTCGCGGCGGAAGAGTCCCTTCTGAATGCCGCGCGCGAGCTCAACGACCTCAAGGACGTGTCTGCCGGCGCTGTCAGAACGGCGCAGGAGATGAAAGCGCTGCTGGAAAAGATGAACGGCGGCGCGATCGCCGAGCTGTATTCCCTCAAGGAGCGCACGGGCGAGAGCGGCAAATCCTATGTGCTTTTGAAGCGCTGCGCCAAGCTCCTCAAGTCGGAGGCGATCGAGAGTGAAGAGTCCCTCTCCGCGCTTCTGGCGCAGGAGAAGGAGAGCATCGTCTACAAGCAGGTCATCAATGACAGAAAACTGCGCGACGTGCAGAGCCTCATCGGCGAGGACAGCGTGACGGGGCTCAAAGTCGGCATGGGCGCGGAGGCGATCCGCGAACTTTTAATGGCGGTCGACCTGGAGAAAGAGAGCGAGCAGTGCAAGGAGATCATCGAGAGCAACGCGACGGGACCCAAGCGCGTCAAGGCGATCAAGCGCATCGAGATCATCGAGGCGTTCCGCAAGAGCGGCAACCGCCCCGAGTGGATGATCCTCACCGTGCTTCCCGTCATCCCGCCCGATCTTCGTCCCATGGTCCAGCTGGACGGCGGCAGATTTGCCTCCTCCGATTTGAACGACCTGTACCGCCGCGTCATCAACCGCAACAACCGCTTGAAGCGCATGATCGAGCTCGGCGCGCCCGAGATGATCGTCAAGAACGAAAAGCGCATGCTGCAGGAGGCAGTCGACGCCCTCATTGATAACGGCCGCCGCGGCAAACCGCTGTCCGGCCCCTCCAACCGCGAGCTAAAGTCCCTTTCGGGGCTGCTGCGCGGCAAGCAGGGCAGATTCCGTCAGAACCTTCTGGGTAAGCGTGTCGACTACTCCGGCCGTTCGGTCATCGTCGTCGGCCCCGAACTCAAGATCTATCAGTGCGGTCTTCCCAAGGAGATGGCGATCGAGCTCTTTAAGCCCTTCGTCATGAAGCGCCTCGTGGAGACCAACAAGTGCCACAACATCAAGAGCGCAAAGCGCACCGTGGAAAAGGGCAAGGACTTCGTCTGGGACGTCCTGGAGGAAGTCATCAAGGAGCATCCCGTCCTTCTCAACCGTGCACCCACGCTGCACCGTCTGTCCATTCAGGCGTTCGAGCCCATCCTCATCGAGGGCAGAGCGATCAAGATCTCGCCCCTCGTCTGCGGCCCCTTCAATGCCGACTTCGACGGCGACCAGATGGCTGTGCACCTGCCTCTGTCCATCGAGGCGCAGGCAGAAGCGCGCTTTCTGATGCTGTCCGCCAACAATATCCTGAAGCTTGCAGACGGCAAGTCGGTCATGAGCCCCACGCAGGATATGATCATCGGCGCGTACTACCTGACCATTCTCAGAAGGGAGGAGGGCAAGAAGTACAACGAGCTCTGCCGCCCCGACGAGAACGGCGAGGAGTATATCCCGCCCGTCTATTCCTCCTTCGACGAGGCGCTCATGAGCTATCAGCTCAAGGACGTGCATTGTCAGGACGAAATTTACGTCCGCCGCACCGTGGAGCTGCCTGCGGGCAAGTTCGACGATCTCGAACTTCCCTACGAGCGCATCTATGACAGGGACGCCAACGTTCCCAACAACGGGCTGCGCGGGCACGTCTACGTTACCAGGGACGAGGCGACCGGGCACATGTTCGTCACGGGTATGCTCAAGACGACGGTCGGCAGGATCATCTACAACGACAACATGCCGCAGGATCTGAACTTCGTCCGCCGCGAGAAGCCCGAGGACTATTTGAAGCTCGAGCTCTCCACCGAATTTATCGGCGGCGCAAGGGCGATCGGCAAGAAGCACCTCGCGCGCATCGTCGAAGCTTGCTTCAAGACGGGCTATGCGCCCAAGGCGGCGGCCGTTCTGGACGCCATCAAGGAGCGCGGCTACAAGTATTCGACGCTCGCCGCACTCACGACCTCCGTCTTTGATATGAAGATCCCCGCAGAGAAGGACGCAATCGTTCAGAATGCGGAGGAGCAGGTTGCCGGCATCGCAAAGAAGTATGCGCGAGGCCTCCTGCGCGAAGAGGAACGCTACAACGCGGTCATCAAGGTCTGGGACGACGCGACCGATCAGGTCGCAGGGCTTCTCAAAAAGCAGGGCGAAGCGGATAAGTTCAACCCCATCTGGATGATGGCGGACTCGGGCGCCCGCGGTTCCATCGACCAGATCAAGCAGCTTTCGGGCATGCGCGGACTTATGGTCAACCCGCAGGGCAAAAAGATCGAGGTCCCCGTCAAGTCGTGCTTCAGAAACGGACTCTCCGTTCTTGAGTACTTCATCTCCTCGCACGGCGGCCGTAAAGGTCTTGCAGATACGGCGCTCAAGACGGCAGACTCGGGCTATCTTACCCGCCGTCTCGTCGACGTCTCGCAGGACGTCATCGTCCGCGAGGACGACTGCTGCGCAGGCAAGCGTCCCCGTCCCACCTTCGTCAAGGCGATCACCAACGGCTCGGGCGACATCATCGAATCGCTTGAGGACCGTCTGACGGGCAGATTTGCCGCCGAAGATATCCTCGACGACGAGGGCGCCGTCCTCGTTGCCTGCAACGAGATGATCACCGAGAATATGGCAAAGACGATTGCAGGTCTTGAGCGCTACAAGACGAGCGGCGTACCCATCCGCTCCATCTTCAATTGCACCACGCGCTACGGCGTGTGCGCAAAGTGCTACGGCAAGGACATGGCGACCACCCTTCCCATCAAGGTGGGCGAGGCGGTCGGCGTCATCGCGGCGCAGTCCATCGGCGAGCCCGGTACGCAGCTCACGATGCGTACCTTCCACACGGGCGGTATCGCGGCGACGGGCGATATTACGCAGGGTCTTCCCCGTGTCGAAGAACTCTTCGAGGCGCGCAAGCCCAAGGGCGTTGCGACCATCTGCGAGTTCGCCGGCATCGCGCAGGTGGACGACAAGGACAACAACCTCAAGCACATCGTCATCGTCGAAGAGGGCACGGGCGTGCCGCTCAAGGACTATGAGCTTCCCTTCAATGCGGAGCTGCTCGTCAAGAACGGCG
The DNA here is from genome assembly GCA_944338075.1 of Candidatus Gallimonas intestinigallinarum. Classification (GTDB taxonomy): domain Bacteria; phylum Bacillota; class Clostridia; order Christensenellales; family Borkfalkiaceae; genus Gallimonas; species Gallimonas intestinigallinarum. The sequence goes on from CALVLM010000004.1 coordinate 17,085, forward strand.
ACAAGGTCGTCCCCGGTACCCAGCTCAACGCAGGTTCGGTCAACCCGCAGGATATCATCCGCGTCGAGGGTGTCAAGGGCGTGCAGGACTATATCCTTCACGAAGTCCAGTCCGTCTACCGTTCGCAGGGCGTCGATATCAACGACAAGCACGTTGAGATCATCGTCCGTCAGATGATCCGCAAGGTCCGCATCGAGAACGCGGGTACCACCGATATGCTGCCCGGTCAGTTCGTCGATATGTTCACCTTCGAGGAGCAGAACGAAAAGACCATCATGGCGGGCGGCGTTCCCGCGACGGCAAAGCGCGTGCTTCTGGGTATTACCAAGGCGGCGCTTGCAACCGACTCCTTCCTGTCGGCAGCCTCCTTCCAGGAGACCTCGCGCGTCCTCACCGAGGCGGCGATCTGCACCAAGCGCGATCCGCTCATCGGTCTGAAGGAGAACGTCATCATCGGTAAGCTCATTCCCGCAGGTACGGGCATGAAGGACTACAAGAACGTCTCCGTTCAGGTGACGGGCGGCTATCGCGACGTGATGGCGCCCGCTTCGGAAACGGAAAACGCATAAACATCTCAAGGGACCCGCCTTATGGTGGGTCCTTTGCTTTATAGCCTTATCCCGTGCGTCCGGCTCGCTGGAGCGGGGTGTTCCGAAGGGACGGTGGGCTGCCTGATCAATCGACTTGAAAACGTCCGCCGTGCGGGCGTTTTTTACTGCCAAAAAATTTTTTTGAAAAATTTTGCAGATACTCCAACAAAAGGGGAGGCCCGTACGTTGTATAGGTGAAAGGCGGTGATCCCCCCACAAACAAATCAATGGAGGAAAGTATCATGAAAAAGTTTATCGCAATTTGTTCGGCAGTATTGGCAGGTACGGCGCTTCTCGCGTTCGCGGGATGCGACACAGGCTCGGAGCAGGGCAACCTGATCTCGGGCGGACTGGGCGGCGAGGGCACCCAGGTGGAGGCGGGCGCACGTGATGCCTACGGCGTCGGCGCGGTCACAACGGCGGAGCTTCTCTCCGCGCTCGCCCCCGCAGCGGAGGCGGCGCCGCTCTCGCAGGTCACGGAAGGTGGCGCGGCGGCACAGCCCACGCAGGAGGAACTGGAGAGCTTCAACGAGTACTTCGTCACGCTCAACACCTTCCTCGGCGGCGAAGGCTTTACGACGACGGTCGTGGCGAATCCCGATGCGGACTATGCCTTCGACTACAAGCTTACCGTCGAAGGGACGCAGCTGAACGGCACCGTCATCTCGCAGGTCATGTACTATTCGGAAGAGAGCGTCGCCGTCCGTCCCGACGATGACGACAACGAGCGCGTGGAGACGTACCGCCTGACGGGCGTTGTCATCCTCGACGGCGTTTCCTACGAAATGAGCGGCTACCGTAGCGTGGAGACGGAGGAGGAGCGCGATGAGACGGAGGTCAGCGAGGAGCTGTGGATCCGCGCGTCGCACCCCACCGAGGCGGGCACCTATGTGCAGATGAATCTGGAGACGGGCACGGAAGAGGAGCACGGCGAGACGGAGACCGAGCGTGAATATGTGTACAGCATCTACCGCGGCGGCAGCCTTATCGAGCGCGCGAGCGTCGATTTCGAGACGGAGAACGAGAACGGCAGAACGGAGACGGAGTACGAGCTGGGTATCCTTAGAAACGGTGAGCGCACCACCTATGAGGTCGAGCGTGCGGAGCGCGCGAACGGCACCGTCACCATCGGCGTCAACTATCGCCTCGCAAGCGGCGAGCGCGGCAGGTTCGTGATCACGCAGACCGCGGACGGGCTCAGCTATGCCTTCGACGACGGCGGTCGCATCGATTTCGACGACGACCGTGACGATTGGGACGATCACGATGACCGCGACGATTGGGATGATTGGGATGACTGATCGCGGCTGACCGCGGGAAGCATGGAAGCCGGCGCCCTCTTGACAGAGGGCGCCAAAACCTGATATAATCAAGCGACGGGAGGAACAGCATGTCGCTCGATCAAGCCATGACAAGACTGGCGGCGGGAGAGAAGGCCGCCTTCGATGAGATCTACCGCGCAACGCGCAGGACGGTCTACTATATCGCGCTCTCCTATGTGCGCGAACGTATGCTCGCCGAGGACGTCATGCAGACGACCTACCTGAAGGTGCTGGGAAATGCGTCCCGCTACAAAAAGGGAACGAACGCGAACGCATGGATCGCGCGCATCGCCCGCAACGAGGCGATCGACCTTCTGCGCCGCCGCTCGCGCGAGCTTTCGGTGGACGAGCGGGAGAATCCGCTCCCCTTCGGCACGCAGGACGTGGACGACTACGGGCTTCTCATCGACCTCGCGCGGCGCATCTTAAAGCAGGAGGAATTCTCCGTTCTGATGCTCGCGGCGACGGAGGGCTACAAGCGGCGGGAGATCGCGCAGATGCTCTCCATGCCGCTGCCCACAGTTTCATGGCACTATACGCGTGCGGTCAAAAAGTTGCAGCACGCGCTTCAGGAGGAAAAGCGCGAACAGAGAACAGGAGGCGGGATCGTGCAAAGAGGGGAACTGGAACGCGAACTCCGCCGCGAGGCGGAAGAACATACGCCCGACGTGTACGAGCGGGTGGTCACGGCGCAGCCCGACGGTAAGGCGGGCGAGGTCGTCGCGGCAGCGCGTCCGCGCAGGTCGCTGATCATCGCTGCATGCGCCCTTGCTGCCATTTTTCTCGTGTTCGTCTGCCTGCTGCCCGTCCTGCTGGCGGGCGGCGGCGCGGCGGGGCTCTCGGGCAACTTGTACATCAGCATCAACCCTGCGGTGGAGTTTATCGTGGAGGAGGACCGCGTCATCAGCGTGCGGGCGCTCAATCGGGACGCGGCGCTTCTCCTTAGCGGCGAGGACTTCACGGGGCTCTCGCCCGAGGACGCGGGCGAAAAATTTGTACAGCTCTCTGAAAACAAGCATCTCATCACGGCAGAGGGCGTGGGCGTGACGGCGACGGGCGAGGACGCTGCGGCGCTCGAACAGCGCGTGCGCGATCGGCTTGCGGGCAGCACGCAGAATTATGCGGTGCACGATATGTCCCAGAGCGATCTGGATGCGCTCATCGCCGCCTATGACGAGCAGGCGATGGGGGACTTCGAGGACTATCTGGAGCGCGAACTTTCCCACCTGCGCACCGACTTTGCCGAACGCGTGCACACGCTCATGGAGAGCTATTCTGCCGATCTTGACGCGGTGTTTGCGGGCAGCATGACGCAGGCGGCGTTCAATGAGAAATACCTCTACCTCGGCGAGGACTGCATCTTTGAGGACGGCGATGAAACGCAGCGCGAACTTTCGGAGAACTTTGCAGAGCTCAAGCGCGAGATCGAGCGCTACGGGGACGACTACATCTTCGAAGAATTATTTGATGAGTTCATCGAGGCGGTCGAGGAGTTGTATGAATCGGACGTCGAACAGGGCGGCGACGACGGCAACGATGACAGCGACGATGACGATAATGATGATGACGACGATCGCGACGATGACGACGATGACGACGATGACGACGATGATGATGACGACGATCGCCGTCGGGACAGAGACAGGTGACAAAAAACGGGCGCAGCGCCCGTTTTTTTGTGTGCGGAAGCGTCTGTCGCTTGACAGACGGCGCCGCCTGTGCTACTATATTTAGAAAATAATCGAAATACGGAGGGGGATATGCCAAAGAGGGAAAAGCAGGACATCTGGGGCGCGCTCGCGGATGGTACGCGGCGGGAGATCCTGTTGCTGCTCAGGTCCCGCCCGCACACGGCGGGGGAACTTGCCGATCAGTTCGAGCTGACTGCGGCGACCGTCTCCCATCACCTCGCCGTGCTGCGGGCAAGCGGACTGGTGCATGTCGAGCGGCGCGCGCAGACGCTCATCTATTCGCTCGCTGCGGAGGGCTTTGGGGAGGTCTCCGCCTATCTGAAGCTGTTTGCGCGCGGCAGGCGCAAATGACATATCCGCGTTTGCGCGGGAATAGGATAAAACGCTTGACTTCCGCCGCGCGTATGATATAATAGGAGTATATACAGTAGGGTATATACACATCCATTGAGGGAGTAGCAGACGCTTTTGCGTAGCAAGTCAACATACTGACTTCGGCCTGGCTTGCTTTTGATTGCGAGACTCATGGCGGTTTTTTTGCCGTGCATGCAGTCTGCTCCGAACAAGATTGCGTACGGCAGGTTGTGCCGTACTTTTTTCTTGCCTTCAGAGGGATTTATGGACGTTTATTTCTATCTCAACGCGATCGGGTTTGGCGTCGGACTTGCGATGGACGCCTTTTCGGTGTCCATGGCAAACGGGCTGAACGAGCCGCGCATGAAGACGGGCAAGGCGGCTGGCATTGCGGGCGTGTTTGCTTTTTTCCAGATCATCATGCCCCATTTAGGGTGGTTCTGCGTCCACACGATCGCCTCAGCTTTCGAGGCGTTCCGCCCCGCGATCCCCTGGATCGCGCTCATCCTGCTCGCCTTCATCGGCGGGAAGATGCTTCTCGAGGGCATCCGCAACAAGGGGGAGACGGAAAAGACGGCCGTCGGCATCGGCGCGCTCTTCCTGCAGGGGATCGCGACCTCCATCGACGCCCTGTCCGTCGGCTTTACCATCGCCGATTTCACCTTTTTGATGGCGCTCACGGAGTGCCTCATCATCGGCTGCGTGACCTTCCTCCTGTGCTTTGCGGGCGTGTTCATCGGCAAAAAGTTCGGCACCAGACTCGCGGGCAAGGCGAGCATTTTGGGCGGCGTCATCCTCATCCTCATCGGGTTTGAGATTTTTCTTACTGGTATTTTCGGCTGAAACCGGCTGCCGCTTTCAAAACGGTATGAGTTTTATGAAAGTTTTAAAAAAATTTTGATAACTATTGACAAACTGGTCAGGTGTGGTATAATTATAATATCAACATAGGAGGCATACCGTAGATGAAGAAGTTTTGGAAAGTGATCGCAGCGATCGGTCTGAGCGCGGCGCTGTGCGTGCCGCTGGCTGCATGCGGAGAAGCGCAGAACGGAAAATCGGCCTATGAGATTGCAGTGGAGAACGGCTTTGAAGGCAGCGAAGCGGAATGGCTCGAGAGCCTGAAGGGCGAACAGGGCGAACAGGGCGAGAAGGGAGACACCGGCGCCCGGGGTGAAAAAGGCGAACAGGGCGAGAAGGGAGACACCGGCGCCCGGGGTGAAAAAGGCGAACAGGGCGAGAAGGGAGACACCGGCGCCCAGGGTGAAAAAGGCGAACAGGGCGAGAAGGGAGACACCGGCGCCCAGGGTGAAAAAGGCGAACAGGGCGAACAGGGCGAGAAGGGAGACGCCGGCGCCCAGGGCGAAAAAGGCGAGCAGGGCGAGAAGGGCGAGCAAGGCGAACAGGGTGAGCCCGGCGTCGGCATCGCGGACATTACATACAGATATGAATACGACGCGGAAGACGGATGTTTCTACACGGTGATCGTCTTCACGATGACGGATGAAACGACGTACGAAGTCAGGATCCCCAGCGAAGCGGATCCCAATGGATCGTATGAGGCAACTACGGGCGAAGAACTTGCGGACCTTTTGGAAGCAGGCGTTTCTAAGGTAACGCTTGCCGACGATGTCTCCGTAGATGAGGTCGCACGCATCAACGGTAACGTTACGCTCGATTTGGGAGGGAATACTCTTTCGATCGGCTCAGGGATCGGCAATGTGGTAGCATTGTGTGCATGTGCCGGAAGTACGCTTACGATCACGGGAGACGGTACGATCGACGCCACAGGCGCGGACGATACCACTGTCCCCGTCGCTGCAATGGAGGCGGGCGCAACCGTAATTGTAGAAAGCGGAACGATCGTTGTCGGCACTGCCAAGGAGTCCTGTCTGTTTGCGGGCGGAGGAGGAAAAGTTGTCGTTAACGGAGGAACTTTCATCAATCAGAGCACCGATGAGTATGAATACGGCGGCGGAGCGCCTCTCACCGTAAATGTTTCGAACAGTGCGGCGGTTTCTGATATGGTGATCAACGGCGGTACGTTTGTCGGAAGAAATCCTGCATTGGGCGATGACAATCTCGGCGGGACGTTTGTTGCAGAGGGCTACGGTGTGACGGTTGTCGATTATGAAGGCAAGACGGCATATCAGGTCGTTGCCATTGAAGATGCAGCCGATACGACTTTCCAGGCGGTAAGCGGAGAAGAACTTGATAAACTTGTGGAAGCGGGCGCAAAGAAAGTTCAGCTCGGCAATGATCTTGTCGTAGAGTCCACGTTGAATTTTATCACGGATGCGGAGGTCGATCTGAATCAACAGACGCTTACGATCGAATCTGGTGAATACTCCAACCAGATTGCGGGGGGCGCGCAGGTAACCTTCAAAAACGGTGCATTGATCGCGGAACACAGCGTTAACAATGTTGCGTTCTCCAATATCGTTGTTTCCGGTGCGAAAAGTTCGCTGACGCTGGATAGCGTCACGTATACCGCAAACGGCACGGCGATCTATATTCAGGGCGATGGTACGGACGATGCCGCCACGGCGAGCAAGATCGTTGTAAAGGACGGCAGCAGGATCGATGCTCAGGCGTTCTGTATCGGAACGAATGCGTCGGTCAAGGACGGCGACAATGCCTATAAAAATGTCAGCATAGAAGTGACAAATTCCGAACTTTATGCTACGCTCGGGTCCGGCATTCTCTTTAATGTCGCGGGCACGCTCGCCGTCTCCGGGAGCACGATCTATGGCGCGGAGCAGGGGATCTTCCTGCGCGCAGGCACGGCGGTGATCAGCGACAGTACGCTCGGCACGTCGTATAACAAAACGGACGAATATCTGACGAAAGACTGGGACAGTGGCACGGGCGGTGTGCGCGCGGCGCTGACGCTCGGAAACCGCAACGGTCCCTATTATGCGGATGCGGTCTGCACCCTGAAGGGCGAGATCAAATTCGACCTTAAAGGCACGATCGCGCCGCCCATCTATGTCTATGCCAACGAGGACGTGTACGAGGGTATCAACGACAATCAACCTTTTACCACGACGCTGGATTATAGTGCGGCGCAGGAAATCGATCCTGAGGATATCATAACGGGCAATGGTTCGGCAGCAGTGAAGATCATTGCGCCGCAGGCTGGAAACTGACAATCTCAGGAATAATGAAACAGTGAGCTTTAAGAGCCGTTCTCTGGTGAGGACGGCTCTATTTTGTGTCCGATCTATCTTACGAATATCCCTGCAGGGATTGCATATTGAGCAAAAATATGTTATACTGATAACATCGCTGTTTCGGGGAGGGAGAAAAATGGACAAGCATACGTCTGCAAAAGATTTGCTTTGCCCCAAGATTGACGCGGACAAGGCGTGGTATCTTTCGCTCCTCGATCCGGAGGCGCAGCTTGCTTACGAAAAGGATCACCTTGACGCAGTGCTCAGAATGCTTAAAATCTGCTATATCTCCCGCTTTCGCCGGAGAATCGCACAGCTGCGCGAGGAGAGCGAGGCGCTCCGCCAAAAGGAGCACTACAGCGCCGAGGACTTCTGCACCCTGCAGGAAAAGAAGGCGGAGATTGCAGAGAATACCCGCCGTATGAATGAATACAAGCCCTATTTTTCCGAGCCCTACTTTGCGCGCATGGACGTCGTGGACGACAAGGAGGGCTACAACAGCTACTATATCGGCAAGAAGGGGGACGTCAATTTAGAGATCGTCGATTGGCGCGCCCCGCTCGCCGTCAGGTACTACCAGAAGAGCCGCGTCACTTTCACGATCAACGAGTACGAGTACCGCACCGTGCTGCGCCGCGCGCTCTCCGTCAAAAACGGCAGAGTGCTGGACTTCAAGAACGAATATCTCTCTGTCGGCGATGTTTTAACGCCCGAGGAGATCGGCGGCAGGGACGAGGAGATCTTGTTCGATCCCTACCTTCGAAGCATCATTCAGAGCCGCAAGGACGACGTCAAAGTCCGCGATATCATCCGAACCATTCAGGAGCAGCAGTTCGACATTGTCACCAAGCCCGAGCGCGAGAGTTTTGTGCTGCAGGGCTGCGCGGGCAGCGGCAAGACGATGATCTTGCTGCACCGCCTGAGCTATCTCATGTACAACAACGAGAGCCTGCACCCCGGGGACGTGCTCGTCATCACGCCGTCGGAGAGCTTCAACGGCTTCATCGACGAGCTCTCGCAGATGCTGGAACTGGAAAAGGTGCGCACGACCACGCTGCGCGACTACTACTTCCGTGCGCTCTCGGGGGAGGGCATTGACCTCAAGTCCAGGCTGACGGACGCCCGCGAGCCGGAGGAGTACCTTGCCTATGTCTACTCTGCCCGCTTCCCGCGGGACGTCTCGGCGCGCATTCATAAACTGTACGAGGAGCTGTTTGCCCTGTTTACCGCGCCCGAGTGCCGCGCGGTGTCCGAAGCCATCCTTGCCATGTGCCGGGAGCGGCAGGCGCAGTTTGTGCGCATCCGCAACGGCTCGGTGCGCGTGCGCCGCGCCGTGCTGGGCGAGCTCAAGGAGAGCAAGGAGGGCGGCTTCTACTTCACCAAGCCCTTTCGCACGCTGATGAGCGCGTTCACGCAGGCGGAGGACTTTTTGCGCTTCGTGCTCGAAGAACACGAGCGCACGCCCGACTATTTCTTTCGTCAGTTCTCGGAGTTCTACCGCAGCGCCCACCTGATTGCGGCAGGAGGGGAGAAGGTGTTCCACGGCACGCAGGAGGACCTTGCCTCCCTCGTCGTCACCGTGGACAAGGAGATTGCCGACCTCATGCGCTATAAACAGAAGCGGGGCACGGAGGAGGTGCTCACCTACGCCGACCGCATCGCCCGCCGCGAACAGCTCAAGGCGGAGGCGGAGCGCACCCGCGCGCTCATCGGCGAAATGGAGGAGGGACTCTCCCTGTTCTCCGATTTCTTTGCCGTCATCCGCCTGACGCGTAACTGCGTCGAGCTCGGAAAGTGCCGCGGCGGCGCGGACGTCGCCCGCTGGCTGTATCGGGAGACGGTCAGGCCCGCCAAGACAAAACACGGCATGAAGGGCGTCTATCCCTCGGACGGGTACGCCATGTGCTTTTGCCTGACCGAGGCGGGGCGGGAACTCAAGCCCCGCTACGGACTGGTGTTCGTGGACGAGGGACAGGACATCTCCGAGGGCGAATATGCCCTGTTGCACCGTATTCATTCGGACGCGGCGTTCAACGTGTTCGGCGACCTCAAGCAGAATATCACCCCCTGGCGCGGCGTGCGGGACTGGGCAAAGGTGGGCGGCAACCTCTATACGCTCAACCAGAACTACCGCAACACCAACGAGATCGTCGCCTTTGTCTCCCGCGTGCTGGACGCCGACATGCGCCCCATCGGACTGGAAGGGGCGGAGGTCGCGCACATCAAGCCCCGCCAGGTGAGCGCCTTTTTCCGCGAAAAGCAGGGCTTGCGGGCGGTCATTGCCAAGGAGGAGTACCTTCCGCTCTTCGATAAGCGCGGGTACAAGGTTCTGACGGGCGACGCGCAGCTCAGCCGCAGCAAGATCAGCGTGATGAGCGTCTTTGCGAGCAAGGGGCTGGAGTTCTCCGCTGTCGCCGTCTACGACAAGGGCATGACGGAGAACGAGAAGTATATTGCCTATACGAGGGCTTTGCGCGAATTGGCTATCGTAGAGGATGATTGATGAAAGATATCTTTTTGCTCGATCTGGACGATACGCTGTTTGATTTCCGGCGCGGGGAGCGCGAGCAGATCTCAGATACGCTCGCGCACTTCGGATTTTCGCCCACGCCGCGCATGGCGGAGCGCTTTCACGAGATCAACGACGGGCTCTGGAAAGGGCTGGAGCGGGGCGAGGTCACGCGCGAGCGGCTGCTCACCCTGCGTTTTGACATGCTGTTTGCGGAGTTCGATCTCACGGGCGACGCGGCGCTTCTCCGGCGCCACTACTTTGAGGGCATGTCGCAGCGGGCGTACCTGATGGACGGCGCAAAGGAGTTTTTAGCCGCGCTCGGGACGCGGGGCAGGCGGTATGCCGTGACCAACGGTTCGGCGTTCGTACAGAGCCGACGTCTGGCTGCCGCGGGCATCGACAAGGACTTTGACGCGGTCTTCATCTCGGAGGCGGTGGGCTACAACAAGCCCTCGCCCGCCTATGCCGACTATGTGAAAAGCCATATTCCAAATTTCAATTGTTCCCGCGCCGTGTGGGTGGGGGACAGCCTGACCTCGGACAGGGGCTGCGCGCAGGCGATGGGGGTGGACTTCATCCTCTTTCGCCCGGGCGGGCGCCCCGCGGGGTATGAAGGACTTCTCGCGCAGAGTTATCCCCAAACGCTCGCGCTCATTGACGGCATGTAGAGCGCGAAACGCATCGTTTCGATGACGCAACGCACCGTTTCCCTTCAAACGCTTGACAGCAGGGGGGGGGTGGTATGATAGAATACAGAAAAACCGCGCAGAACGAGTGCGCGATTTCACGGAGGACATATGGAAGAAAACAACGCGCCCTTCCCCGCGTACGGGGATGAGGTCATTCAGGCGGAGGGGCTGCGCAAGATCTTTGCGCTCTCCCGCAGGCAGCGGGCGCTGGAAAGGACAAACGACGCCTACCGCATTGCCGTGGACGGGCTGGACTTAAAGGCCTACCGCGGCGAGATTTACGGGTTGCTCGGTCCCAACGGTGCGGGCAAGACGACGACGTTGCGCATGCTCTCCACTCTCATCAAGCCCGATGCGGGCGACGCCTTTGTCTGCGGATATTCCGTCTGCAAACAGCCCGACAAGGTGCGCGACGTCATCGGATTCATGACCAGCGAACTCAAACTGGAGGGATTCTTCACGCCCTCCTATCTCTTTGACTTCTTCGGCGCGATGCACGGCATGGACAAGGCAAAGCTCGCCGCCCGCAAGAAGGAGCTGTTCGCGCGCTTCGGCATCGACAAATTTGCCGAAGTCAAGGTGAAGGACCTCTCCACGGGCATGAAGCAGAAGGTCTCGCTGGTCATCGCCATCGTGCACGACCCGGACGTCGTCATCTTCGACGAGCCGACCAACGGGCTGGACGTGCTGACGGCAAAGGTCGTCACCGACTTTTTATTGGAACTCAAGGCGATGGGCAAGAGCATCATTCTCTCCACGCATATCTTCTCGCTCGTCGAAAAGCTGTGCGACAGGGTGGGCATCATCATCGACGGCAAAATGGTCGCGGACGGCACGCTCTCCGAGCTTTGCGGCGGCATGACGCTCGAGGACAGGTTCTTTGAAATTTACCGCGAGACGAAGGGGGAGAGCGTATGAAACTTATTGCACTCATGAAGAAGGAGTTTCTGCGCTTCTTCGGCGATCCCAAACTCATCGTCACAATGCTCCTTCCCGGCATCCTCATCTATATCATCTATTCGCTGATGGGAACGGCGATCTTCGGCGGCGAGGAGGTCTACGACTTCAGAGTGTACGTCACCGAGCATTCGCAGGCGGAGACGGTCATCGCGCAGACGGTGGAGGCAAACGAGGGCTGGAGCATCGAGTTCCTGGAGCTTGGCGAACTGACGCTCGAGGAGGCCGCCGCCGAGGTGCAGGCGGGCGAGGCGGATGCGGTCATCGTCTATCCCGAAAACTTTGACGAGGGCATCGCGTCGGGCGGGAATTTCAGCGCATCGCTCGATCTCATCTACAACTCTGCCGAGACGCAGAGCCTGCGCGCCTACACCATTCTCAATGCCGTGTTTGCAAGCTGGGCGCGTCCCTTTGTGCTCACGGCGAGCGACATGGGAGAGACGGATGCGTTCGGCATGCAGATGATGTCGGGTTTTCTGCCCTTCCTCATCGTCGTATTCATCTTCTCTTCGTGCATGTCGGTGACGCTTGAGTCGGTCGCCGGCGAGAAGGAGCGCGGCACGCTCGCGACCATTCTCGTCACTTCTGCGCGCCGCTCGGACATCGCGCTCGGAAAAATTCTGCCCCTTGCCTGCGTCTCCCTGATCGGCGCGGCGTCCAGCTTTCTGGGCGTGGCGCTCTCGCTGCCCACGCTGATGGGCGTGAGCATCGACGTCGCGATCGCGGGCGTGGGCGCACTGGAATTTTTCTTCATCTTCCTGCTCATCGTCTCCGTCGTGCCCCTCATCGTCGCGGCGATCGCCGCCGTCTCCACGCTCTCGCGCTCGGTCAAGGAGGCGTCCTCCTATACGAGCGTGCTCATGATCCTCGTCATGGTGCTCTCCATCGTCGCATCCTTTGTCTCGGGGATCGGGGACTGGGTGGTCGTCATCCCCGTGCTCAACGCGGTCGTCGCCATGCAGGGCGCGCTGATGGGAGCGGCGTCCGTCTGGATGTGCCTGACGGCGGTTGCGCTCAACCTCGTCTACACCGTGGCGCTCGTCGCGCTCATTGCGCGGCTCCTCTCCAGCGAGCGCGTCATGTTCGGAACGTAATATTCCGCAACTTTTTGAAAGATCACTCCTGTGCGGAGTGATTTTTTTGCGCCGAAATTTTGCCGATTTCGTCAATATTTTCAAAATCTCTTGCCCCAAATCACAAGATATGGTATAATGTCCGTTGAACGACACATTTTTATGAGGTAACTATGGCGGAGAATCACTACGACGCGGGTGACATCACCATTCTCGAAGGGCTGGACGCCGTCCGTCTGCGCCCGGGCATGTATATCGGTTCGACGGGGCCCAAGGGACTGCACCATATTCTCTGGGAGATCGTCGACAACGCGATCGACGAGGCGGCGAACGGCTTTGCCGATCAGATCGACGTGCGCATCTACAAGGACGGCAGCGCATCCGTCGAGGACAACGGGCGGGGCATTCCCACGGACATCCACCCCAAGACCAAGGTCTCGGGCGTGCAGGTCGTCTTTACCCAGCTGCACGCGGGCGGAAAATTCGATGAGCACAACTACTCCTTCTCGGGCGGTCTGCACGGCGTGGGCGCGTCGGTCACCAACGCTCTTTCAAAATGGCTCAAGGTGCGCGTCAACAAGGATGGCAGCACCTGGGAGATGGAGTTTCATTCCTATTACGACAAGGCAAAGAAGAAATACGAATCGGGCATCCCCGTCGCGCCGCTGCAAAAGACGGGCAAGTGCGGTAAGGCGCACGGCACCTTGGTGCACTTCATGCCGGACGACGCCGTGTTCGGCGACAACGAGATTCAACTGACGGCGGTCACCCACCGTTTAAGAGAGCTCGCTTTCCTCAACAAGGGACTCAGGATCACCCTGACTGACGAGCGCGTCACGCAGAACGAGATGGCGGCGGGCGAGGAGGCACAGCAGCTCGATCTTCTGGGCGCCACGCAGCCGTACAGCGTCACCTTTCACTACGAAGGGGGCATCTCCGACTTTGTCGCCTCCCTCAACGAGGGCAAGAACAAGCTCTACAGCCCGCCCATCTACTACAGGGGGGAGAAGGACGGCATCCTCGTCGAGTTCGCCGTGCAGCACACGGGGGAGTTCACGGAGAACCTCTTTTCCTTCGTCAACAACATTCCCACACCCGAGGGCGGCTATCACGAGACGGGCTTCCACGGCGGCATCACGCGCGTGTTCAACGACTACGCGCGCGACACCAAGGTGTTGAAGGACAAGGACGCCAACTTTACGGGCGACGACTTCCGCGAGGGCTTAACGGCGGTGCTGTCCATCAAGATGAAGAACGTCCAGTTCGAGGGGCAGACCAAGACCAAACTGGGCAATCCCGAGGCGCGCACGCCCGTGGAGTCCGTCGTCAGCGAGGGGCTGCGCACCCTTATCGCCCAGCCCAAAAACAAGAAGATCTTTGACGAGATCGTCAAAAAGGCGCAGAACGCGGCGCGCGTGCGCATCGCGACCCGCCAGGCAAAGGAGAACGCCCGCGCCAAGAACAGTATCGATTCTTTGCAGCTCGTCGGCAAGCTCGCCGCCTGCTCGGGCAGAACGCCCGAAAAGAACGAGCTGTTCATCGTCGAGGGCGACTCTGCGGGCGGCACTGCAAAGCAGGCGCGCGTGCGGCAGTTCCAGTCCATTCTGCCCCTGCGCGGCAAGCCGCTCAACGTGGAAAAGAAGCGCCTCGATCAGGTGCTCGCCAACGAGGAGATCCGGACGATCATCTCCGCCCTCGGCGCGGGCGTCGGGAACGACTTCAACCTCGAGAAACTCAACTACCACAAGGTCATCATCCTCTCCGATGCCGATCAGGACGGCTTCCATATCCGCTGCATCCTGCTCACTTTCTTCTTCCGCTACATGCGCCCGCTCGTCAACGCGGGGCACGTCTATATCGGCATGCCGCCCCTTTACAAGGTGTACAAGCAAAACGGCAGCGTCGAAGAGTACGCTTACGATGACAAAGAACTTTCGGAGAAGATCGAAAAGGTAGGCAGAGGATATCTCATCCAGCGCTACAAGGGACTGGGCGAGATGAGCGCCGAACAGCTTTGGAAGACGACCATGGATCCCGCGCGCAGGAATCTGACGCAGGTCACGATCGAGGACGCCGTCGCGGCGGAGGACATGATCACGACCCTCATGGGCGACAAGGTGGAGGGGAGAAAGGAATTTTTGAACCGCAACGCCAACTTCAACAAACAGGACGCATTCATGGATCGCGTGAAGATCAGAAAGGAGGACGGCAATGAAGAATGATCGCAAAAAGCAGCCCGAACCACAGGGCACGCTGTTCGTCACGCCGCTTGAAGATGTCCTGCCCGCCTCCATGCTTCCCTATGCGGAGTTCGTCATTCTTGATCGTGCCCTGCCCCGCGTCGAGGACGGCTTGAAGCCCGTTCAGCGGCGCATCCTCTATACCATGTACGAGATGGGGCTGACCCCCGATAAGCCGCACAAGAAGTCGGCGCGCATCGTCGGCGACTGCATGGGTAAGTATCACCCGCACGGCGACTCCTCCGTCTATGACGCGATGGTGCGCATGGCGCAGGACTTCAACATGGGACGCACGCTCGTCAACGGGCACGGCAATTTCGGTTCGGTGGACGGCGACCCCGCCGCCGCGATGCGCTATACCGAGGCACGCCTGGAGCCGCTCGCCTTGGAGCTGTTGCGCGATCTCGATAAGAACACCGTTCCCTTTTCGCTCAACTTTGACGACTCCTTAAAGGAGCCGGACATGCTCCCCGGGCGCTTTCCCAACCTGCTCGTCAACGGGGCCTCGGGCATTGCCGTCGGGCTTGCGACCAACATCCCGCCGCACAACCTCGCTGAGACCATTGACGGCGTCGTCGCGTATATCGACAATCCCAAGATCACCCTGGAGGAGATGCGCAGGTATATCCCCGCGCCCGACTTCCCGACAGGCGGCTATATCATCGCCAACGAGCTGGAACAGGCGTACCGCACGGGCAAGGGGCGCATCACGCTGCGCGCCCGCATCCACGTCGAACAGAACGACAACGGCAAAAAGACCATCGTCATCACCGAGCTTCCCTATCAGGTCAACAAGTCGGCGCTCCTTCGGAAGATCGCAGACCTGCGCGAGGAGAAGAAGGAGGAGCTTGCCGCGATCACGCGCGTGCAGGACGAGTCCGACCGCGAGGGTATCCGCGCGATCGTCGAAGTGCGCGCCGACGGCGACGTCGACAAGGTCTTGAAACTGCTCTACAAATACACCGATCTCGAGACGACGTTCGGCATCAATATGGTCGCCATCGCGGTCGGCAAGCCCATGCTGATGGGACTGATGGATATCATCCGCTACTACGTCGGCTATCAGCGCGAAGTCGTGCTCGCCCGCACCAAGTTTGACCTGGCGGCGGCAAAGGAGCGCTGTCATATCCTCGAAGGGCTCATCATCGCCGTGCGCAATATCGACGAGGTCGTCAAAATCATCAAAAATGCGGACTCCACCTCGGACGCGCGCGACAAACTCAGGAAGCGCTTTTCGCTCTCGGAAAAGCAGGCACAGGCCATCCTTGATCTGCGCCTCGCGCGCCTGACCAAGCTGGAAGTGTTCAAGCTGGAGGAGGAATTGAAGCGGCTCAAGGAGCTCATCGAATACCTCACCGCGATCGTGAACAGCCAGCGCAGACAGCTCGAGGTCGTCAAAGAGGAGATCCTGCAGATCAAGAAGGCATACAAGACGCCCCGCCGCTCCGAACTCGTTGACTCTGTTGAACAGGCGGGCGCAGAGCGGGAGGACGTGCGCGCGCCCGGCGTCAAGAGCGTTCTGTGCATCACGGCGGACGGCAGGCTCAAGTGCGTCAGCGAGCGCGGCTATGCGATGACCGCGGGCAAGATGCTCACGGCGGACACGGCAAACGGGCTCATCGTCAGCGGCATGACGCGCATGCTCTCGGGCGAGGACGCGATCATCGTCTCAGACCTTGGAAACTGCTACCGCATCCGCGGCGAACAGGTCTCGTGCAAGCTCACGGACAAGGGCTACTCGCTCTACGATCTGTTTGACGACGCCGCAGAGGACGAGCGCCCCGTCGCCATCCTGCCCTCCAAGGCGGGGGAAGGGTATCTGCTCGTCATGACCAAGCAGAGCATGATCAAAAAGACGCTCTGGTCGGAGTACGACGTCAACAAGACCATTTTCCAGGCGATCCGCCTCAACGAGGGCGACCGCGTCATCTCCGTCCAGCCCGCCGACCCCGATGAGGAGGGGACGACCATCTTCATGGTCACGCGCGGCGGCATGTGCATCAACGCCAAGAACGAGATCCCCGTCCAGAAGCGCATCGCGGGCGGCGTGCGCGGCATCAACCTCAGGGATGGGGACGAGGTCATCTTCGCCTCGCAGATCCACGAGGAAGGGGAGATTGTCACCGTCACGGCAGACAGCAGGTTCAAGCGCGTCATCGCGGCGCAGATCGATCCGCTCCCGCGCTATCGGAAGGGCGTGCAGATCACCTCTTTGAAGGGGACGGAGCTCATCTTTGCCGACTACGTCACCGAGCCTTATACGCTCGCCGTGCGCACGGACGAGGACGAAGTGCTCGAGATCGACACCGAGGACATTCCGATCGACACCACCTCGACGCGGGGCAGACCCTTCAAGGGCACCAAGTGGAAGCCCGTGGAGGTCCACGCCGTCAGATTCCGCGAAAAGTAATTTTTTCCTTTGAAAAGATGTTTTTTTCCTGCCTCCCCTGAAAATCCGCAGGATTTTCAGGGGAGGTGCCCCGAAGGGGCGGAAGGGTGGCCGACCCTCCCGTCTTGCCTGCGGCAATCCACCCTCCCTTGCGCAGGGAGGGCTTTTCTTGCCTCCCCTGAAATGCCGAAGGCGTTTTAGGGGAGGTGTCTGCGGAGCAGACGGAAGGGTTCCATATCTTCCGTAAATACAAAGCATAAGCAACTGTTTTTATGAATATTTATGCAAACAGCCCCCTTTTTTGTTGATAAAAACATGTAATTGTGATAGAATAAAGTGAAATTCGGCGGCAGGTCTCTGCCGTCGCCTACAGTTTTTTTGAGGTAATATGCAATGAAGAAGTTTTTGACGGTATGCCTTGCAGCGGGAACGCTTGCGGCAAGTGCGCTCGGATTTTCCGCGTGCAGCGGGAATACGCTCGTCGTCTATACCGAAGCGGGCTTTCCGCCCTTCGAGTACCTGTCCGACGGACAGATCGTCGGCGTGGACGTGGATATCATGAATCAGGTCGGTGAGAGGCTGGGCAGAGACGTTCGGTTTGAGAACGTCAACTTTGACTACATCGTTGACGCCGTCTCCCAGGGCAATTTGACCAACGTCGGTGCAGCGGGTCTCTCTATTACCGAGGAGCGCAAAGAGAAGGTGGATTTCTCCATCCCTTACTACACGGCGTCCCTGTATGTCATCTATAAGGCGGACGGCACGATGGCGCCCGAGATCAGCGAGAGCACCGCGGAGAACGGCGAAGTCATCTACTGGGATTCGCTTGCAGGCATGAGCATCGGCGTGCAGGGCGGTACGACGGCGGATATCTTCCTTAAGGGTGAAATTGAGAGTGGTGTGTTGACTGGTACCAACACGAAAAGAACGACAAATCCGTCCCTGAGCGTTACGGTTAACGACATTGGTCTGAATCTCAACGCCGTCATCATCGACGAGCTTCCTGCAAAGACGCTCGTTGCGAACAACGACGGGCTTTCCTGCCTGCCGCTCTATTACAAGGGCGAGACCGTGGAAGAGGACGAAGCTTCTGTCGACGAGTATGCGATTGCGGTCACTCCGGGGCAGGACGAGCTGCTTAACGCCATCAACGAAGTGCTCCGGGAACTGATCGACGACGTCGATGCGGACGGGAACAACGGCATCGATCGCCTTGTCATGCAGCATCTGGATCTTGCATCCAATTGAGCAAAGATAGGGCGGGCTGCCGCACACAGGTTGCGGCAGCCCGCATTTTATAAGGAAACAGCATCGTGTTTGAAGATATCGTAACCATTTTATCCTCTTCCGAATACATGGGATATATCTGGCAGGGATTCGGCACCACGCTCGCCGTCACCCTCGTCGCCGCGCTCATCGGCCTCGTGCTCGGCTTTATCGTCGCCGTCGTCAAGATCGCCGCGATGAACAACAAGTGGATGAAGATCCCCGCATTTATCTGCAACGTCTATACGACGGTCATCCGCGGGACGCCCGTCGCGCTGCAGCTCTTTCTGATGGTCTTTTCCATCCTCGCATTCCCCAACTTCAAGCCGTACGCCGCCATTCTGACGTTCGGTATCAATTCGGGCGCTTATGTCTCGGAAAATATCCGCGCGGGCATCATGTCCGTCGACAACGGACAGATGGAGGCGGGGCGTTCGCTGGGTATGCCATGGGGTGCGACCATGGTCAGGATCGTCTTCCCGCAGGCGATCAAGAATGTCGTGCCCGCGATCGGCAACGAGATGATCGCACTCCTGAAGGAGACCTCCATCATCGGCTGGGTGGGCAGCACGGTCAACTCGCTCACCTTCGATCTGAATGCCGCGGCGAGCCAGATCGCGCTGGGCCTTGGCGGGGCGTACCTTGCGCCCTCGATCATCGTCGGCGTATTCTATCTCGTCGTCGTGTATGCGATGGTGCTCATCATCAAACTTGTGGAAGGGAGGCTGAGAAAGAGTGATCGCCGTTAAAAATCTGTATAAAAATTTCGGCAAGACGAGCGTTCTGAAGGCGGTTTCCACGACCGTCGAAAAGGGCGAGAAAGTCGTCATCATCGGCCCCAGCGGCAGCGGAAAATCGACGCTTCTAAGGTGCATGAACCTGCTTGAAGATCCCACCTACGGCGAAGTCTGGGTGGACGATCAGCTCATCACGCCTGTCGATCCCTATCTGCATCCCGAGATCATCTCCCTCTCCAACACCTATCGGCGCATGATGGCAGAGGGCGGCGACGAGGAAGCGGTCATCGCCGAGATCAAGCAAAACGATCTGCTCAAAAAGCTGGAGGGCGGCGCCTATGCAAAGGCGATCAGGGCGTACAGGAAGGAGCACTTCCTCGATATCAATCTCGTCCGCCGCAAGATCGGCATGGTGTTCCAGCACTTCAACCTCTTCAACAACAAGACGGTGCTGGACAACATGACGCTCGCGCCCGTCCTTCTCAAACTCAAGAGTAAGGCGGAGGCGGAGGAACAGGCGCACGCGCTTTTGAGGCGCATCGGGCTGGAGGACAAGGCTAACGTCTATCCCTCCACGCTCTCGGGCGGACAGAAGCAGCGCATCGCCATCGTGCGCGCGCTCGCGATGAACCCCGACTACATGCTCTTTGACGAGCCGACGAGCGCGCTCGATCCGGAGATGGTCGGGGAAGTCCTCGAACTCATGAAGGAGCTTGCCGAGACGGGCATGACCATGGTCATCGTCACGCACGAGATGGGCTTCGCCCGCGAGGTCGGCACGCGCGTCCTCTTCATGGCGGACGGTCAGATCGCCGAGGAGGGGACGCCCGCCGAGGTGTTCGGGAGCCCTAAGTCGCCCCGTCTGCAGGAGTTCCTGTCCAAAGTTTTGTAAGACGTACCCGGATTTTTGTACCAAACATTTGGGTTTTGGCATATGAGAAGGAGTAAAAGCGATGTCTCTGATGATCTTCGATCACCCGCTCATCAAGCACAAGATCGCCATCCTGCGCAATAAAAACACGCCCATGAAGGAGTTTCGCGAGCTCATCGAGGAGATCACGCTCGTCATGAGTTATGAGGCATTCCGCGACGCGCCCATGCACAAAGTCATGGTGGAAACGCCGCTCGAGACGTGCGAGCAGGAGATGGTGGACGAGCGCTCCATCGCCATCGTGCCCATTTTGCGTGCAGGGCTGGGTATGGTCAACGGCGTGCACTCCATCTTTCCCAACGCGCGCGTCGGGCATGTGGGCATGTACCGCGACGAGGCGACGGCGATCCCGCACGAGTACTACTGCAAGCTTCCCGAGGGCATCGAGAACATGACGGCAATTTTGCTCGACCCCATGCTCGCGACGGGCGGCTCCGCCTGCGACGCGGTCGCGCTCTTAAAGCGCCACGGCGTTAAAAAGATCAAGTTCATGGCGATCATCGCCGCGCCGCAGGGCATCAGACGCCTCACCGGGGAACACCCCGACGTGGATGTGTTCGTCTCCACCTGCGACCGCGACCTCAACGAGCACTGCTATATCCTGCCGGGTCTCGGCGATGCGGGCGACAGGCTGTACGGAACCAAGTAAACAAATTTTATCACCGGCCCGGCGCGGCATGCCGCGCCGGGCCGGTTTCTGCGAAACGGAAGTTTTTTTACCCGCGCGATCGCGCGGACATGCGTCATGTGCTTGACGGCGCGCACCATTTTGTGATAAAATCTACGGAAGAACAATTTGGGAGCAGGAAACATGCGCAAAAAATGGAACAGGGGCTTTACGACCCCCGAACTTGTCATCGTCATCGTCGTCATTGTCATTCTGGCGGCGGTGCTCATTCCGACGTTCATCATTCTCGCGAACAATCAGGGCGAGGGAGAACCGTCCGATCCCGAGGTCGCGGCGGATATCACGCTCGCGACCAACATGAACGAAGTGCTCAGCGCTTCCGATACCGTGCCCGCGAGCATGTCCGATCTCGTCGTCGTGCTCGAGGGCAGCGGCTACAGGATCGATAACCTCAGCCCGGCAGCGGAGGGGAACGTCTTTTTGTGGAATCAGACGACCAACCGCATCTCCTATATCGGGAGCGACGGCACAGTGCTGTACACCGAGGACGTCCTGCCCACGGTGTTTACCGCCTCGCCGGAGTTCTGGCTCACTGTCCGCAGCAGGGCGGAGATGGAGGAGTGGGCAAACCTGAGCTACTACTTCGCAGCAGACATCACCCAGCCGCTCACCTTTACGAGCGCCTCGAGCATCAATACAGGGGATTACATGGCGGGCGACGTGACGTATGCCTTTGAGGAAGAGGCGTCCGTCACGGTGGAGGGAACGCTCACTTCGCTCACTGTCAATGCGCCCAACGCGACCGTCTCCAATTACAGCTCGGTGAGCGCCGTTTCGCTCGTCAATGCAGCAGATGATGCCTACCATGAGTACGGCTATGTGCGCGGAACGCTCGCGCTCGCCGATTCGCTTGCCGGCACCGTCGTCATCGGACAGGAGGGCACCGTCGTTGAGGTGGACGCCTCGCAGGCGGCCGCCGATGCAACGATCGACAACCGGGGGTATATCCTCTCGCTCACGGCGGGCGAAAATGCGTCGCGCATTACCAACAACGGCTATATCGGAAACGCCGCCGATCTGGGACTGGAGAATGCTGCGTCGCTGACCTATACGATCTCCAACGCCTCCGATTTGTCCAGACTGCGCGATAAGATCAACAACGGCATCCGCATGGAGAACGTGACCTATCTCCTGACGGCGGACATCGATCTTTCGGGCGCCGACTGGATCCCGATGGGTCCGGAGACCAATCCTTTCACGGGCACCTTTGACGGACAGGGGCACACCATCAACGGGCTGACCAGTTTGTGTCTGTTCGGCTATGTCGGCGCGGGGACGACGGTGCGTGATCTGGTCTTTACCAACGTGAGCACCATTCTCCCGCCCGTTGCGGCGTGCGTGTACGGCAGCGTAACCGCGCCCACGACCTTCTCGAATATCCAAGTGAACGGCACGATCTCCAGCGACGTCATCTCGGTCAGCGGTCTCGTGGGCATCCTGCGCTCGACGGAGACGGAACTTCCCTCCTCCATGAAGCAGTCGCCCGAGGTCATCATCGAAAACTGCACCAACAATGCCTCGGCGAGCTGCGTCGGCTATACCCGTGCGGCGGGCTTCGTCGTCACGGTGTACGGTGTCAATCTCGTCGTGCGCGACTGCGTCAACAACGGCGATCTGTCCGTCACCAACTACACGCGCGAGGCGCATGCGGGCGGAATCGTCGGCTTTATCATGCACAATTCGCTCGTGGCGGATAACGCCGCCAACCGCAACAATTTCACGGTGAGCATCGAAAACTGCACCAACAACGGCGCGGTCTCGGGCATGGTCGGCATGTCGGCGGGCAACTATGTCGGCGGCATCGTTGGCGCATCGACCAACGGAAGACTGGAGATCGTCGGCTGCACAAACAGCGGCGACGTCGCATCGCGCAACAGCGCGGGCGGGGATACGACGAACGCGGGCGGAATTGTCGGAAGAATCAGCGGCAATGTGCAGATCGATGACTGCGATGTGACCGGCAGCGTCTCCGCAACGGCGGACCGTACGGGCACAACTGTTTACGCGGGCGGCGCCATCGGCTATTTCAATTACGGCATTTCCGGCGGCGTCTCGCTGGAAAACGTGCTCGTAGCGGGCAACGTGACCGCAAACGGACAGGGCACTAGCGCCTGCGTCGCGGGCGGACTGGTCGGTTTTAACAACAACCGCAATAACCGCGTCACCGTCACCGAATGTACGGTGGGAGCAAATGTCGCGGTCACGGCGAGCGGCGCGGAGGAAAACTGTGCTGCACTCGTCGCAGGGCGGAATGCATCGGGCACGCTCACCATCGTGTCCGTCACCGTCGCGGAGGGCGGCACGCTCGTCTACGGCAGCGAGAACGCCTCTTTGGGGCTGACGCAGACCTCCGTCGAGGGCGGGTATATCAGGTACGAAAGGGCAGCAGGATAAATGAAAGACCGGAAGGGGTGCCCGCGCACGCAATGCGCGGGCGCCCCTTTTCGAATGCGCAGGTCAGGACATAATTTCACATAATCCGTCATCATCGGACATAAACTGTAATATCGTCCGATGGGGGAAATGAGTATGTGGGATAATATCTTGGAGCGCGCGGTCGCCGAGGCGAAGTACATGCTGGAGACGGGTTGCACGGTGCGCGCCTGCGCCGCCAAATTCGGCGTGAGCAAGTCTACCGTACATAAAGACGTCACCGAGCGGCTGCAGCAGCATGATCAGGCGCTCTCGGAACAGGTCCGCGGGGTGCTCAGCGTCAATCTCAGGGAGCGGCACATCCGCGGCGGCAACGCGACGCGCTGCAAATACTGCAAGAAGCGGTGCCGCTGCGAAAAATAGGCGTGCGGGCCATAAAATGCGGACCATTTTGCACATTTGGTCTGCATTTTTTATTGCAAAATGGGCGATACCCTGTATCCGCGGCGCAAATCGGGAAGGAAAATGTTTCCGCGCTTTCCAATATTGTGCAGCGCGCTTGACCGTCGCGGCATAAGGGATTATTTGGCGTATATCTTCACAGGATTTTCGACGAAAAGCCTGTCAAGTTTCTTGTGTTTTTTTGTCGAATATGATACAATATTTTGTACGTAAAATTGTATATTTCCGCCGTAAAATGCGGCGACGGGAGCAAGGTATCTATGGCATATAATCTGGGGATCGACGTCGGTTCGACGACCGTCAAGGTGACGGTGCTCGACGAAGCGCTCGGCATCGTCTATACGAGCTACGAGCGCCATTTTGCGCGCGTCCGGGAGAGCGTGCTTTCTCAGCTTGCCATCGTAGAGGAAAAATTCGGCGCGGGGGAATACCGCGTGAGCGTCACGGGCTCGGCGGGGCTGGGTATCGCCCAGCGCGGCGGGCTTCCCTTTGTGCAGGAGGTGCAGTCGGCATTCGGCGCCATCCGCAAGTATTATCCCGCGACGGACGTCGCCGTCGAGCTGGGCGGCGAGGACGCCAAGATCATCTTCGTGACGGGCGGCACGGAGCAGCGCATGAACGGCAGCTGCGCGGGCGGCACGGGCGCGTTCATCGACCAGATGGCGACCCTTCTCAATCTCACCGTCTCCGAAATGGACGAGCTCTCCTTACAGGCGGAGCGCGTCTATCCCATCGCCTCGCGCTGCGGCGTGTTTGCCAAGTCGGATATCCAGCCCCTTCTCAACCAGGGCGCGAGCAAGGCGGATATCTCCGCTTCCATCTTTCAGGCGGTCGTCGATCAGACGGTCTCCGGGCTTGCGCAGGGGCGGCGCATCAAGGGCAACGTGCTCTTTCTGGGCGGACCGCTCTACTTTCTCAAGGGGCTGCGCCTTGCCTTCTTCCGCACGCTGGGGCTGGACGAGCAGCACGCGATCTTCCCCGAGACCGCGCCCTGCTTCATGTCTATCGGCGCGGCGCTGTATGCCGCCGAGGAGAAGCCGGAGCCGCTTAGTAAGATCAGGGCGCGCCTTCTCTCCATTACGGAGGGGGAGAACATTGCGGTCGGCGAGCCGCTGTTTGCCTCGCAGGAGGAGTATAACGCATTTGTCGCGCGGCATATCCGCAGCGATCTTGCCTTTGAAAACATCCTCACCTACAGGGGGGACGCTTACCTTGGCATCGATTCGGGCTCGACGACGACCAAACTCATGCTTATCACGCCCGACTGCAAGATTCTCTATTCCCACTATCAGACCAACAACGGGCAGCCGCTGGATATCGTCGCGGACAAACTGCGCGAGATCTATTCCCTCATCGGCGAAAGGGTCGTCATCCGCGGCGCCTGCGTCACGGGCTACGGCGAGGAGATGATGCGCGCGGCACTCAAGATCGATTTCGGCGTCGTGGAGACGATGGCGCACTTCAAGGCGGCACTCTACTTCAATCCCGACGTCGACTTCATCATCGATATCGGCGGACAGGACATCAAGTGCTTCAAGGTCAAAAACCGCGCCATCGACTCGATCATGCTCAATGAGGCATGCTCTTCGGGCTGCGGCTCCTTCATTCAGACGTTCGCCAAGGCGATGAACATGGAGATCGAGGAGTTCTCCCGCCTGGGGCTGTTTGCCAAGCACCCCGTCGAGCTGGGCTCGCGGTGCACGGTGTTCATGAACAGCTCGGTCAAACAGGCGCAAAAGGAGGGCGCGAGCATCGAGGATATCTCGGCAGGGCTCTCCTCCTCCATCGTCAAGAACGCCATCTACAAGGTCATCCGCGCCCGCACGCCGGACGAGCTGGGCGAGCATATCGTCGTGCAGGGCGGCACGTTCCTGAATGACGCGGTGCTGCGCTCCTTTGAAAAGGAGACGGGCAGGGAGGTCATCCGCCCCGCGATCGCGGGGCTCATGGGCGCGTTCGGCGCGGCGCTGTACGCAAAGGAAAATACCGTCCCCGAAAAACTCATCAGCACCATCGTGACGGAGACCGAACTCAAGCGCTTTTCCTACTCCTCGCGCTCGGTCACCTGCAAGGGGTGTACGTCGCACTGCAACGTCAACGTGCTCACCTTTGCGGACGGGCGGCGCTTCATCTCGGGCAACAAGTGCGAGCGCGGCGCGGGGCTGCCCAAACCCAAAGAGACGGCGGATATCTACACCTACAAGTACGAAAAACTGCTCGCGATGCCCTCGGAAGAGGCGGCGGGCAAGCGCGGGACGGTGGGGCTCCCTCTGCAGCTCGTCATGTTCGAGCAGCTTCCTCTTTGGACGACCTTCTTCGAGACATGCGGTTTTAAAGTGGTACTCTCGGACAGAAGTTCGCGCGAGCTGTACTTTCTGGGGCAGCACACCGTCGCATCGGACACGGCGTGTTATCCCGCCAAGCTCATGCACGGGCACATTGAATCGCTGCTCAACAAGGGCGTGGACTTCACCTTCTACCCCTGCGAGAGCTACAATCTGGACGAGCACGACTCCATCAACCACTACAACTGTCCCGTCGTCGCATATTATGCGGAGCTGCTAAAGGCGAACAACGAGCGGCTGACGGACGAAAACTTCGTCATGCCCTATCTCGACCCCAACAGCGAGGCTACGACGGTGCGCGCGCTGCACAGGGCGCTCAAGAAGTATAAACTGCCCGCATCCCTCATCCGCAGGGCGTACCGCGCGGGACTGGAGCGGCTGCAGGCGTATCACGAGGAAGTCGTACGCGAGGGGCGCAGGATTTTGTTTGCCGCCGAAAAGGAGGGCAAGCACGTTGTCGTGCTCGCGGGCAGGCCCTACCATGCCGATCCCGAGATCAATCACGGCATCACCAAGCTGCTCAACTCTCTGGGTATTGTGGTGCTCTCGGAGGACGCGGTGTTTGAGGAAAGCCCGCTCGTCAAAGTCAACGTGCTCAATCAGTGGACGTACCACGCAAGGCTGTACCGCGCGGCGGAGTTCGTCAGCGAGCGCGAGCATATCAGCCTCGTGCAGCTCGTTTCCTTCGGCTGCGGCATCGACGCGATTACGACGGACGAGGTCCGCTCTATCCTCGAAAAGAAGGGAAAGCTGTATACGCAGATCAAGATCGATGAGATCAACAACCTGGGCGTGGTCAAGATCAGGCTGCGCTCCATGCTCGCCGCGATCGAAGAATTGGAAAGAAAATCATGAAAGAGAACATTCAGACAAAACCCACGGTGGATTTTACCGTCGACTATCCCGTCTTTACGCCCGAGATGAAGGCGACGCACACCATCCTCATTCCCGACATGCTGCCCTGGCACTTCGATCTGCTGGTGCACGTCATGCGGCAGATGGGCTACAAGGTGGAAGTGCTCCACAACGAGGGGCGCGCCGTCATCGACGAGGGCTTGAAGCACGTCCACAACGATACCTGTTATCCCGCGCTCTGCGTCATCGGACAGTATCTGGACGCCCTCAAGAGCGGCAGGTACGACCCGGAGCACACGGCGGTGCTCATCACGCAGTCGGGCGGCGGCTGCCGCGCGAGCAACTATATCCCGCTCATCCGCAAGGCGTTGAAGGCAGAATTTCCCGAAGTTCCCGTCATGTCCCTCAATTTCTCGGGACTGGAGAAGGGAAACGGCCTGCAATTGACGCTCACCGATCTTATCAAGCTCGCCTTTGCCATCTACTACGGCGATCTCATCATGACGTGCTACAATCAGACCAAGCCGTACGAAAGGCACGAGGGCGACGCCGCCGCGGCGCGCGTGAAGTGCGTGGAGGAGATGAAGCGCGCGCTGGACAACGGGAAATACAAGAAACTCAAAAAGTGCGCGAAGTTTATCCTGCGCGCCTTCGAGTCGATCCCCGTCGACCTGACGCCCAAGATCAAAGTGGGCATCGTCGGCGAGATCTACGTCAAATACTCGCCGCTGGGCAATTCCCATTTGGAGGACTTTCTTCTGTCCGAGGGCTGCGAGCCCGTCGTGCCGGCACTCATGGACTTCATCCTCTATTGCGTCGTCAACAATATCAACGATGCAAAGTTTTACGGGATGAATAAAAAACTTGCTGTCGTCTACAGACTCGTCTACATATGGTTGTACGGCAAACAAAAGAAGCTCATCAGGTGGACGAAGAAGTATAGTCGCTTCGAGCCCTTCCACGACTTCGAGCACCTGCGCCGCTGTGCGGACAAGGTCATCAATCAGGGCGTCAAGATGGGGGAGGGCTGGCTCATTCCCGCCGAGATGGCGGCGCTCGCCGAGACGGGCACGGACAATATCGTCTGCGCGCAGCCCTTCGGCTGCCTGCCCAACCACATTGCCGGCAAGGGCGCAGTTCGCGCGCTGAAAAATCTCTATCCGGACGAGAATATCGTCCCCGTGGACTATGACCCCTCGGCGACGCGCGTCAATCAGGAGAACCGCATCAAGCTCATGCTTGCAACCGCGCGGGAGACCATGCGTGCAAAAGCGGGGAATGCGGGCGCGGAGCAGTCCAGAGCTTCTTAAAGAAATACGCCCTGCGGCGCATTGCTTGCCGGAGATTTCCGGCGGGGGAAAAGAACTCCAATTTCCTGATTGATTTGATCAAGAAATGGGGGGGTGTACATTTTTATGTGAATTTTCGGATACCATACTGCATCATTTGACATCGTAGTCATTTTATGCTAAAATGGTTAGCGAAAGGAATTGTGGGAAGATGCTGTATGATCTGAACGAGGCGAAGCAGAGCACATACAAAAGCGCATCAGGGAGTAACATATGCGACAGGAAGAGGCTCGGGAGGAGATCGCTGCGGCGGACAGCGCAGCGGCTGGTGCGCCGCCGACGGCGGTACATACAGGGGCAGTACCTGCCTCAACAATCAGGCCGCGGAAGCGCTATGCTTACCGTTTTTTCAAGCGCGCGTTTGACATTGTGTCGTCGGGCGCTGTTTTGCTTATTTTCTCCTGGTTCATCCTCATTCTGCTTTTCATCAAGTGGCTGGAGGACGTCGGCACGCCCGCCTATTCCTTGGAGATCACCGAAGTCGGGAGCATGGACGCGCCCAAGACGAAAAAGGCAAAGCGGCTTGTCAATAAGGACGGCAAAATTCTGGACTGCGTCTTAAAGCCGAGAAAGCTTGAAAAGGGAGAGAAACGGCCCTCCAAGGCGCCCGTGTATTCCTCGCCGCGCGTCGGGAAGGGCGGAAAGGAGTTTAAGTTCTATAAGATCCGCTCCATGTGTCCCGGCGCAGCGGAGATGAAACAGCAGCTCATCGACGCGGGGCTGAACGAGGCGGATCCGCCCGTATTCAAGATGAAGGATGACCCGCGCATCACGCCGTTCGGCAGATTTTTGAGAAAGACGTCTCTGGACGAACTCCCGCAGCTCTTTAATATCTTCAAAGGGGACATGTCGGTGGTCGGCCCTCGTCCGCCTCTGCCGCGGGAGGTCGCCGAATACGAGGAGTGGCAAAAACACAGACTGGATGTGAAGGGCGGGCTGCTGTGCCTGTGGCAGATCCGGCACAACCGCAACGCACTCTCCTTTGACGAATGGGTCAGATTGGACCTCGAATACATAGAAAAGCGCAGCTTTTGGTTGGACCTTAAGATTATCTTCAAGGGCGCATACATGGTCGTGTTTGACCGAAGCGGCGAATGAAGGAAGGAGAAGCATATGAAAGGTATTATTCTGGCAGGCGGGAGCGGGACGCGGCTCTATCCCTTGACGATGGTGACGAGCAAGCAGCTTCTTCCTGTGTACGATAAACCCATGATCTATTATCCGCTCTCCACGCTCATGCTGGCGGGCATCAGGGATATTCTGATCATCTCTACGCCCACCGATCTTCCCAACTTTGAACGGCTGCTCGGCGACGGGAGCGAATACGGCGTGCGGTTTTCCTACAAGGTGCAACCCTCGCCGGACGGACTTGCCCAGGCATTTCTTCTGGGGAAGGAGTTCATCGGCGATGATGCCTGCGCGATGGTGCTGGGCGACAATATCTTCTACGGCAACGGCATCGGAAAGCTTCTGCGCGCCGCCAAGGAGGACGCGGAGCAAAACGCGCGCGCAACGGTGTTCGGCTACTATGTTCCCGACCCCCAGCGCTTCGGCGTGGTGGAGTTCGATGAGAACTGGAAGGCCGTCTCCATTGAAGAAAAGCCCCAAAAGCCCAAGAGCAACTATGCCGTGACGGGGCTGTATTTCTACCCCAAGGGCGTGAGCGAACGCGCCGGGCAGGTGAGACCCTCCGCGCGCGGCGAGCTTGAGATCACGACGCTCAATGAGATGTATCTGAAAGACGGGCTCCTGGACGTGCAGCTTCTGGGAAGAGGGTACGCCTGGCTGGATACGGGCACGATGGACAGCCTCGCCGAGGCGACCGATTTCGTGCGCATGCTGCAGAACCGTCAGGGCATTGAAATCTCTGCACCCGAGGAGATTGCCTATATCAACGGCTGGATCGACAGCGAAAAGCTCATGGAGTCCACGAAGAAATACGGAAAATCTCCCTACGGAACGCATCTGAAGAATGTCGCCGAGGGCAAATTGCAGTATTGATTTTGGAAACATTCATCTGATTTGAAAAACATTCATCGCGCAATACCATGTCGCGTTGCGGCAACTTTCAGTCATTTACGATTTGGGAAACGCCTTCAAGTTTTCCTCACGCTCCTCGTCTTGCGCGCGACTGTTTTCCAAATGAACTTTCAATAATTTTGTATAAGGAAACATTTATGACCATTATCGTTACGGGCGGCGCCGGGTTTATCGGCAGCAATTTCATCTTTCATATGCTCAATAAGTACCCCGACTACCGCATCGTCTGTCTGGATAAACTCACCTATGCGGGCAATTTGTCCACGCTCAAACATGTGATGGACAATCCCAATTTCCGCTTTGTCAAACTGGACATCTGCGACAGGGAGGGCGTGAACAAGCTCTTTGAGGAGGAACATCCCGATATCGTCGTCAACTTTGCGGCGGAGAGCCACGTCGATCGCTCGATTGAGGATCCGGGCGTGTTTTTGCAGACCAACATCATCGGTACGGCGACCCTGATGGACGCCTGCCGCAAATACGGCATCAAGAGATATCATCAGGTCTCTACGGACGAGGTCTACGGCGATCTCCCCCTGGACAGACCCGATCTCTTCTTCACGGAGGAGACGCCGCTGCATACCTCCAGCCCGTATTCTTCCTCCAAGGCGGCGGCAGACCTGCTCGTTCTGGCGTATCACCGCACCTACGGGCTTCCCGTCAGCATCTCGAGATGCTCGAACAATTATGGGCCTTATCACTTCCCCGAAAAGCTCATCCCGCTCATGATCATCAATGCTTTGGCGGATAAGCCTCTGCCCGTCTACGGCACGGGTGAAAATGTGCGCGACTGGCTTTATGTGGAGGACCACTGCAAGGCGATCGATCTGATCATTCATAAGGGGCGCGTCGGTGAGGTATACAACGTCGGCGGGCACAACGAGATGAAAAATATCGATATCGTCAGGCTCATCTGCAAAGAGCTGGGCAAGCCCGAGAGCCTGATCACCTTTGTTGCGGACAGGAAGGGGCACGATATGCGCTATGCGATCGACCCGACCAAAATTCACAGCGAGCTCGGTTGGCTGCCTGAAACCAAGTTCGCAGACGGCATCAAAAAGACCATACAGTGGTACCTGGACAACAGGGACTGGTGGCAGGAGATCGTCTCGGGTGAATACCAAAATTACTATCAGAAGATGTACGGGAACAGATAAGAAGATACCTGCAAAGTGACATTTCGATATGATAAGCTCCTGTCAGGCGGGGTGCATGCCCATACTTCCTTGCGGGAGATGAGTAAGATACAAGGAGAAACTTGAATGGAACAGGAAAGAACGGAAAGCGAAAGTACGATCGATTTGCGCAGTATTTTTTCTTTCATTTTGCGCAAGTGGTGGATCGTGCTCATCTGCCTTGCCGTTGGGCTGGGTGCCGGCGGGATTTACGGCGCGGTCACCAGTGAGGATGAGTACAGCGAGGAAGCTGTCTTCGTGGTCAGCTACTACGACGGGACGCCGGATTCAGATATGTCCTCCTATCAGAGCAGGGTCGCGAGCATGCTGGGCGGCTGCGTCACGCTCATCCGGCAGAATCGGTTTGCGCGCGCGGTCGTCGCGCAGGTGCAGGAGAACGGCAGGATGGTGACGGAAGAAGAGGTCACAAATTGCCTGGAGTACTCCTTCTCCGTCTCGGGAAACGATACCGACTATGCGGGGAACTATATCTATATCACCGCCACTTCGACTGACCCGGAAGTGACATATGATATCATTGTCGCCGCAAGCGAGATCCTCAGCGACTATGTGTCGGAAAATTACATTTTGGCGGGAAGTGCGGAAAAGCTCGTGTTCAGCCTGGCAAATGATCTCGAAGTCCCACAGGAGCCCGTTGCGGATATGTCCGTCCTTCAATACATGCTCATCTTCGGCGCTGTGTGCCTGGTCCTGTGTATCGTTGTGCTTGCGATTATCGAGATGGCAGATCAGCGCGTCAAGGGCGAGGACGACCTCGTCGCAACATACAACCTTGCGGTGCTCGGCTCTGTCCCTGACTTTGAAGACAAGAACTTGACCAGAGGGGGATACTATGGTAAAAAATAAGAAGAGGGTGACTCCTCCCGGCAATAAAGTTTACATCATCGATGATGCAAAGTCCCCCTTTGTCGTGACGGAGGCCTTTCGAAAAATTGCGACCAATATCGGCTTTGCGATCCCCAAAAAAGAGGACAACCGCGCGAAGGTCTTTTGTATCACCTCGGCGGTCGCGGGGGAGGGAAAGACGACCATTTCCGTCAATCTTGCACTCTCCATGGTCCGCTCCGGTCTGCGGGTCGCTTTGGTGGACTGCGACCTGCGCAATCCCAGCATCAAGCGCAGCCTTGTGCACAGTCAGCTCAGAAAGGGCGTGGAGTCCTATCTGAGCGGACAGGCGAGCCTGGAGGAGATCATCTACAGAGACAAATCGGGGCTTGACGTGGTGGCGGCGCTCTTGCCGGCGCCCAATCCCATGTCCCTTCTGCACAGCGAGGCGTTCGATCATCTGATCGGGCAGCTTTCCTATCTGTACGAGATGGTCATCGTCGATACGCCGCCCCTGGGGATCGTCTCGGATGCCTCCATCATCGGCCCCAGAACGGACGGCGTCGTGATCGTCACGCGGCAGATGTACTCCGATCACAAGCTGCTCAAGGGCGTGGTGGGACAATTGGAATTTGCCAAGTGCAATATCCTCGGCTTTATCCTGAACGGGTTTGCGCTCCCGAAGGAGGGCTTCGGCAAGTACGGCAAGTACGGAAAATACGGCAAATACGGATACGGCGAAGCGAAGAGAGAATAGCGGAAAGAAAATAGAAAAAAGCGGTCACGGGAGACGGCATGATTGATTTGCATACACATATCTTACCCGGTATCGATGACGGCGCGCGGGATAAAGAACAGTCGCAGACGCTGCTCAACATGCTCAGAGAGCAGGGTGTGGATACCGTTGTGGCCACGCCGCATTATTACGGGCGCAACAAGGGTGTCCGACAATTTCTTGAGGTAAGACAGAGGGCGCTGGAGCAGCTCTCGCTGCCGCAGGGCATGCGGCTGGTCGCGGGCTGCGAGTGCAATGTCGCGTCCTGTGCCAACGGCGATTTCGACGATCTTCGCCCGTTGTCGATCGGGGGAACGCGGTACATCCTCACGGAGATGTCCTTTGCTCCCAAGTGGGACAGGCGTATGTGGGAGAGGCTGCAAAAGCTCATCGATACGGGACTGGTTCCCGTCATTGCGCACGTTGAGATCTATCCCGCGATCCGCAAAAATCCGCAGGATGCGCTGCATCTGATGGAGGCAGGGTGTCTTTTGCAGATCAACTGCGACTCCGTGCTCTCGCACGAACTCTATCCGCTCGTGCGGGCGCTGATCGAGCACGAACAGGCACACTGCCTCGGCTCGGATACGCACAACACCGAGACCCGCCCGCCGCAGTACGCGCAGGCGATCGACGTGTTACGGCAGGACTTCGGCGATGCGCTCGTAAACAGGCTGCAGCAGAATATGGAGGCGATCCTGCGCGATGAGGACGTACAGCGCACCTATCGTGCACCCGTCAGGCGCGGTCATTTCGGAAAGTATTTGTAAATAGAAAGAATATGAAGGTTTTTGTAACAGGTGTCAACGGTCAGCTCGGGCATGACGTGATCAATGAACTTGCTGCGCGCGGCCATGCGGCGGTCGGCAGCGACATTGCGCCGGCGTACAGCGGTATCGCAGACGGCAGCGCCGTGACGGCAGCGCCCTATGTGCAGCTGGATATCACGGACGAAGCGCGCGCTTCAAAGGTCATCGAAGGAATGCACCCCGATGCGGTCATTCATTGTGCGGCATGGACGGCAGTCGATGCGGCGGAGGATGAGGAAAATATTTCCAAGGTGCGCGCGATCAACGCGGACGGCACCCGCTATATCGCTTCGGCGTGCAAAAAGGTCGGCGCGAAGATGCTGTATCTTTCCACCGACTATGTCTTTGACGGGCAGGGCACGACGCCCTGGCAGCCCGATCAGCGAGACTATCATCCCCTGAGCGTATACGGTCAGACCAAACTGGAGGGCGAGCAGGCCGTCGCAAGCATTCTCGAACAATATTTCATCGTGCGCATCGCATGGGTGTTCGGTAAAAACGGCAAGAACTTCATCAAGACCATGCTCTCTGTCGGCAAGACGCATGATACGGTCCGCGTCGTCAACGATCAGATCGGTACGCCGACCTATACATTTGATCTTGCGCGGCTCCTCGTTGACATGATCGAAACGGACAAGTACGGCTACTACCACGCGACCAATGAGGGCGGGTATATCAGCTGGTACGATTTCACGGTGGAAATTTACCGTCAGGCGGGCTATACGACCAAGGTCATTCCCGTGACGACGGCGGAATACGGGCTCTCCAAGGCAGCGCGCCCCTTCAACAGCAGGCTGGATAAGAGCAAACTGCTTGAGAACGGCTTCAGGCCTCTTCCCACCTGGCAGGACGCGCTTGCAAGGTACTTAAAGGAGATCGAAGATGCAAATTAAAGTAGAAAAAAATGTCGGCGGGATCGAGGGGCTCTGCGTCATCACGCCCGCCGTGCATGGGGACAGCCGCGGCTACTTCATGGAGACGTACAGTCAGCGCGACATGGAGGAAGCGGGGCTTAATATCACCTTCGTGCAGGATAACCAGTCGATGAGCACCAAGGGCGTGCTGCGCGGACTGCACTTCCAGATCAACTACCCGCAGACCAAACTGGTACGCGTCATCAGGGGCGCGGTGTTCGACGTGGCGGTGGACCTCAGAAAGGGCAGCGCGACCTACGGCAAGTGGTACGGCGTAGAACTGACTGAGGAGAACAAGAAGCAGTTTCTCATCCCGCGCGGCTTTGCGCATGGCTTTCTCGTCCGGTCGGAGACGGCGGAGTTCTGCTACAAGTGCGACGACTTCTATCACCCCAACGACGAGGGCGGGCTTGCATGGAACGACCCCGTTGTCGGCGTCGACTGGGGCGTCGCGGGCGAATATCATGGCACCGCGTCGGCGGCAGGCTACACCCTCCCCGACGGCACTCCCTTAAACCTCTCTGAAAAGGACCAGAGGTGGGAACCGCTTCAGAAATAAATACATGCAGATAAAAAGCGAGAGAATTGCATGAGAATTGTCATGATCGGGCACAAATATGTCCCGTCGCGTGAGGGCGGCGTGGAGATCGTGGTGGAGGAGCTTGCAACGCGTATGGCGGCGCAGGGACACGAAGTCACGCTCTACAACCGCAAGCGCAAGGAATATCCGCCCATCACCGAATACAAGGGCTGCAAGGTCGAAAATATCTTTACCGTCAACAAGCGCGCGCTGGACGCCATTGTCTATGCCTTCTTTGCGACGCTCAGGGTGCGGAAGATGCTCAAAAAAAAGCGGGTGGATATCGTCCACTATCACGCCGAAGGCCCATGCTTCTTTTTAAATCTCTTGCCAAAACGCAAGAGACGCCCCGGGACGAAGATCGTTGTCACCATCCATGGTCTCGACTGGCAGCGCGGGAAGTGGGGCGGACTGGCAACCAGAATTCTTCGCATTGGTGAGCGCAAGGCGGTCAAGTACGCAGACGAGATCATCGTACTCTCTCACAACAACAAGACGTACTTCCGTGAGACCTACCACCGCACGACCAAGTATATCCCTAATGGGATCCAGACGCCCGAGCCGCGCGCGGCTGAGATCATCAAGCAAAAATATGGGCTGGAGATGAACAGTTATATCCTGTTTCTGGCGCGCATCGTACCGGAAAAGGGTTTGCAGTACCTCATTCCCGCATGGAAGAAGGTGGTGGAACAGACGGGAACGAAGAAGAAGCTGGTCATCGCAGGCGGCCCCTCCCACAGCGAGGAATATTACAACGAGATCTGCGAGATGGTGAAGGGGGATGATAGTATCCTGATGACGGGCTTTGTGCAGGGTCAGGAGTTGCAGGAACTGTATTCCAACGCCTATTTGTATGTATTGCCGTCCGATATCGAGGGCATGCCGATGAGCCTTTTGGAGGCACTCTCTTACGGCAACGTATGTCTTGTCTCGGACATTCCGGAGAATACAGAGGTCATCAACGAGGATTGCTTTGTGTTCCGCAGAGGGGACGTGGACAGGCTGCGCCATCAGATCAAGAAGATCATCAACCTGAATCTTTGCACGCACTGCAATATGGTCATCCCCTACACCTGGCAGGACGTCGTCCGGCAAACTTTGGAGATCTATACGAGATAGAGATGAAAATTCTGCTTGTCAATAAGTTTCTATATCCCAAGGGAGGATCTGAAACCTATGTTTTTGAGGTCGGAAAAGAACTCGAAAGTAGAGGTCATTCCGTTTCTTATTTTGGGCAAAAGAATGCGAACAATGTAGTGGGAAATGCCTCAAATTTGCTCGTCAGTGCGAGAACTCTTAATCCGTTCAAATTGATTTATTCCCGCGAAGCATATAACAAGTTCCATAAATTATTAGCAACCGAAAAACCGGATGTTGTCCATCTCAATAATATTAATTTTCAGTTGACGCCATCTATTATTTATGCAGCTCGAAAAATGCAGGTGCCAGTTGTATGGACGATCCATGACCCTCAGCTTGTATGCCCCAACCATCGACTCTTTATTGAGCACGACATGAAGGTATGTACGCAATGTGTCGATGGAGATGTTTGTGGCTGTATTAAAAATAAATGCTTTGATAACTCTCGGATTAAGAGCTTGATCGGATATTTAGAGGCAAAAAAGTATTATCGTTCTGATATTTATGATTATGTAAGTAAATTTATTTGTCCGTCTCGGTTTATGGCGGATATGTTGATGCATCGTTTTCCCGCTGAGAAAATTGAGGCGCTTTCCAACTATTGCAAATTTCAAAAGTGCACGCAAATTGAAAAAGAGGATTATATCCTGTACTATGGCCGAATCAGCGAAGAAAAGGGCATTAAAACACTTTTGAAAGCTGTCCCTTCGGATATAAAGTTGGTCATTGCAGGGAAAGGACCATTAGAAAGTATTTTACAGGATTTGTCGCCCAATGTCAGTTATGTTGGGTTCCAATCGGGAGAAGCACTAAAAAAGCTTATTCAAAAGGCTAAGTTCAGCATCTATCCTTCTGAATGGTACGAAAATTGTCCTTTTTCGGTGATTGAATCCATTTCCTTTGGTACACCAGTGATTGGTGCGAAGATTGGCGGAATTCCCGAGTTGATTGAGGATGGCAAAACCGGACTCTTATTTGAAGCGGGTAATGCAAATGACTTAAGAGATAAAATTCAGTCGCTCTATTATGATGATAAGGAATTAAGCGCCATGATTCAGCATACAGAGGAAGTATCTTTTATGGATTTGAAAGCGTATTGTACGGAATTACTTTCACTGTATCAAAGTGTAACAAAGCATTGAGGATATGAAATGAGAAAGTTGATCAATAAAGTGATTTCTAAAATCAAGGGCGAGTCTTATGAGATTGATAAGGATATTCCAGGATCATATCTGTTTTGTCTATGCTTTTCCAAAGCAGGACAGTTGATCAGAGGATTCTTTGTTCGGCAGCACTTTATGCGCAAGCATAAGGGAAAACGAGTATTTGTCGGGAAACATGTCAAGATTAAGTGCAAGAAAAAGATTGCCTGTGGCAGAGGTGTAACGATTAGTGATGGTACTTATATCGACGCACTTTCCCGCGGGGGCATTGAACTTGGCAACAACGTGTCGCTCGGCAGAAACTGTATCATTGAGTGTACAGGGGTGATTCGTGAACTTGGCGAAAAACTGGTGATCGAAGACGGTGTAGGAATTGCTGCGAATGCCTTTATTGCGGTACGCGGAAATGTACATATCGGTAAAAATTGCATATTTGGTCCCAATGTTCGTATTCATGCGGAAAACCATATTTTTTCAGATCACGAAAAGCCGATTCGCTTGCAGGGAGCAACGCGAAAAGGCGTTTGGATCGGGGAAGACTGCTGGATCGGTTCGGGTGTGACAATTTTGGATGGTGTCACAATCGGGAATCATTGCGTCGTTGCCGCGGGAGCGGTTGTCAATCGGGATGTACCAGACTATGCGATCGTTGGCGGAGTTCCTGTGAAAGTCTTAAAGATGAGAAACGAGGATTGAATATGGCAGAAAAGAAATTGAACGGAACAGTGATCGTGACCTATCGCTGCAATGCGCGCTGCACGATGTGCAACCGCTATAAGGCGCCGTCCCGGCCCGAAGAGGAGTTGTCCATTGAGACCATCAAAAAGCTCCCGAAAATGTACTTCACAAATATCACAGGCGGCGAGCCCTTCATCCGGCAGGATCTCAAGGATATCGTGCGCGAACTGTACAAAAAGAGTGACCGCATCGTCATCTCCACAAATGGATTCTTTACAGACCGCATCCTCGATCTGTGCAAGGAATTCCCGCAAATCGGCATCCGCATCTCCATCGAGGGATTGGAGAAGACCAACAACGAGATCAGAGGCCTGCAGGATGGCTTTAACCGCGGCTATACGACGCTCAAAAAGTTGGTCGAGATGGGCATGAAGGATGTCGGCTTCGGCATGACCGTGCAGGACAAAAATGCACCCGATCTGGTGCCGCTGTACCTTCTGTCCAATCAGATGCACATGGAGTTTGCAACGGCGTCTCTGCACAACAGCTTCTACTTTGTGGAGGCAAAGAATATCATCCACGACCGCCCGATGGTCGCGCAGAACTTTGAAAATCTCATCAACGAGCTTCTCAATTCTAACAGTCCGAAGAAGTGGTTCCGCGCGTACTTCAATCACGGTCTCATCAATTATATCTACGGACAAAAGCGTCTCCTGCCTTGCGACATGAGCTTTGATACCTTCTTCATCGACCCGTACGGCGACGTGATGCCGTGCAACGGGACAAAGGATAAGGAGGTCATGGGAAATCTCAACGATCAGACGTGGGAGGAACTCTGGAGCAGTCCCGCAGCGGAGAGCGTGCGCAGAAAGGTGCGCTGCTGCGATCGGAATTGCTGGATGATCGGCTCCGTATCGCCCGCGATGCGCAAATATATCTGGAAACCGACCTGGTGGGTCATTCGTCACAAGTTCTTCCGATTTTTCAAAAAGAAGAAGTACAGCATGTACGAACTCAAGATCGTGCGCGACTACCGCGACGGCAAAGTGACCAAAGAGGAGCTGGATAAACTCTCAACGTGCGATTTGAATGCCGTTATCAATGACGGGCTTTCCGAGGCGTCTAAGGAGCAACTTGCAACGAAGACCGGTGAGGAGATCGTTGACGCAGACATCAAGGGCCAGTTGGGGTAAAAAGGGAACGCGTAATGATAGGTGTATGCATCAAATACGCACATGAAAATTATGGCGGTATGTTGCAAGCTTATGCGACGATAAGTTTGCTTGAGAAGTTGGGGATAGATTATCAGCTTATAAGGTATGATAAATCGCACTCCTTATTTTTCAAAATAAGTGCATTGCCGAGGATTTTCAATAGCGTATTTCTTAATGATAAATTAGAGGCAGTAAAGAAAAAGATTGGGAAGAAAATGCATCCTGAATTTGCAAACAATGATGCTGTTCGAATGCAAGCCTTTCATGTGTTTTCGAATGAAAAATTTACAAAACTCGCACTGGTAAGCGTCGGGTATAAACAATTGTGTACTGATTCAAAAAAATATCGTGCAGTGATTACCGGAAGCGATCAGCTGTGGTCGCCGGCGGGATTATCGACAAATTTTTTCAATTTGAGGTTTGTTGATGATTCTGTGAGAAAAATTTCCTATGCTTCCAGTTTTGGTGTCAGCAATATTCCTTGGTACCAGAAAAGAAGAACAAGGCAATTTTTAAGCAGGCTTGATTATATCAGCATGCGAGAAAATCGCGGCGCTGAAATTGTAAAAGAGCTGACAGGAAAAGATGTACCAGTAGTCATTGACCCTGTGATGATGTTTACTGCGAGCGAATGGGATAATTTGATCCCGGAAAAGCAGGTGACGCAAGGAGAGTATATCTTTGCATATTTCCTTGGCGACAATCAGGAGCATCGGAAAGCCGTCAATTTGTTGAAAGAAAAGACAGGATTAAAGATCGTTGCATTGCGTCACATGGATCAATATGTTCCGGCAGATGAGACGTTTGGGGATGAGGCGCCTTATAATGTTGGGCCAATAGAATTTTTGAATCTTCTGCGTAATGCCAAATACGTATGTACGGATTCTTTTCACGGGACAGCTTTCTCAGTCATATATCATAAACAATTTATTGTTTTTAACAGGTATTCCAATCAGTCCAAGCATTCCAAGAACTCAAGAATTGATACATTATGCACAAACCTCGGCATAAGTGACAGAAGATATGACGAGAATTTTGTTGAACGGATACAAGTACAAATTGATTATCAGATCGTAGATGATAAAATTGAAAAATTAAAGAAAGATGCGTTTGAATACTTGTCAAATGCGCTTGAGGGGATCGGTGAATGATTACCATACAAAATAAAACGGACTGCTGTGGCTGTACGGCATGTGCTAACATTTGTCCGAAAAACTGTATCACCATGGAGTTAGACGAGGAGGGGTTTTTATATCCAAAGGTCAATAGGGATCTATGTGCAAATTGTTGTCTTTGTGAAAAAGTTTGTCCTGTAATGCATCCTCCAATCATGAAAGATGGTCTGCAAAACTTAACAGCATATGTTGCTCGAGTTCTTGATGACGCTATATTGCAAAAGTCAACTTCGGGTGGTGTTATCAGCGCAATTAACCGCTACGTACTCCAGTCAGGTGGATATGTGTGTGGATGTGTCTTGAATAAGAATTTTTTGACCGAGCATCGACTCATTGAAAGCGAGCAGGAACTCAACGCATTATGTGGATCTAAATATGTACAGAGCAATTTGGATACTTGTTTTATTCAAATTGAAAAACTTTTGAAAAAGAAGAGGAATGTTTGCTTTATTGGAACGCCATGTCAGGTAGCTGGTTTAAAGAATTTCCTTAGGAAAGATTACGATAATTTGTTCACAATTGATGTAGTGTGTAGAAGTATACCCAGTCCTGAGTTATATAAGAAATATTTGTCGTATCAAGAGCATAAATATCAGTCAAAAGTTCGGAATATCAATTTTAGGAATAAAACTTACGGATATCATAGTGGGACTTTGACCATAGAGTTTGAAAATGGTAAAAAGTATTCAGGTAGCAATCGAGTTGATCTGTTTATGAAGGCGTTTCATAGTAATATTGCCTCTCGACCTTCGTGTTATGAGTGTAAATTCAAAACAAGAGATAGGTGTAGCGATTTTACAATGTTTGATTCATGGAAGCCAGAAAAAATTATTATGGTTCCATTAAATGATGATGATAAAGGATATACAAATGTAATTTTGCATTCAGGGAAAGCAAAGACTCTTATAAATCAACTTGATAGTATAAAGATTTATCCTGCTGATATAGATAAAATTTTTTTATATGCAGGGAATATGGAATCTGAATCTATACAGCGACCGAAAAATCGGCAATCATTTTTTAATGGGCTTAAAGAAGTATCTGATGCTTCATTTGAGAAGTATATAAAGTCATATATTTCAGTGACTAAAAAAGATTTATTTTTAGAAAAGTCGAAATATTTTTTATATAAAACCGGGCTGCTAAAAATTTTAAAGAAAATAAACTAATAGTTAAAATACGAAGATAGATATTAGTGTAGCTTTTAGTGCGTAGGGTGAATTAGTATGGACAAATCAATTAGAGTTTTAGTGGTTGCTCCATTGGGGGTTGGTGGGGTGACAAATATGATGATCAATATACAGCAGCGGCTTGATCGTAGAAAGCTTAATTTTGATTACTTGGTTTTTCATGACCGAATTGAGCCGAGTGAGAACAAAGTTGTTGAGTTAGGAAGTAAAAAGTTTGTTGCGTCAGTAGATAATATTAAAATCAAAGCGTTAAGACGTTTTGTGCGGTTATTTGTGATTGCAAAAGTTTGTAGGAAGAATAAGGTGAAAATCCTACATTATAATGCAGATACTCCTGCAGATATTATGAATGTCATTGCAGCTAAAGCGGGAGGAGTCAAAGTTGTAACCCTGCATAGTCATAATGCAGGGTTTGGAACAGCTGGCTTGGGAATCCGATTATTAAGTATAATTTTCAAGCCGCTGATTCCATTGTTTTGCGATAAGTTAGTAGCATGTTCCAACATGGCGGCAAGGTTTATGTTTCCTCGGCGCATAATCAATAAAAATAAGTATCTTGTTCTACCCAATGGAATTGATTTGGATAAATTTAATTTTAACCAAGAGGA
This sequence comes from Candidatus Gallimonas intestinigallinarum, assembly GCA_944338075.1. GTDB lineage: Bacteria > Bacillota > Clostridia > Christensenellales > Borkfalkiaceae > Gallimonas > Gallimonas intestinigallinarum. Next base: position 59,388 of record CALVLM010000004.1, read on the forward strand.
GCGGATTAAAATTCGAGAGTCTTTAGGAATAGAAGGGAAATACGTTGTGGGGCATGTCGGTCGATTTACGGACCAAAAAAATCATACCTTTTTATTGGATGTATTTCAAAAAATATTGGAATTGGATAATAGCGCAATTTTATTGCTCTTTGGCGTTGGAGAATTATTTGCTGCTGTACAAAAAAAGGCCCAGGAATTAGGAATTATTGATTCAGTAATCTTTTATGGCACTTCCAACGAGATGGCAAAGATGTGGCAGGCAATCGACGTCTTTGTGATGCCTTCTTTGCATGAAGGACTACCAGTAACTGGCATAGAAGCCCAAGCTAGTGGTGTGCCGTGCATTTTTGCTGATACTATAACGCGAGAGGTAGATGTGACTGGACAATCTGAATTTTTATCTTTGAAGGACTCACCGTTAGTGTGGGCAGAACATATTTTAGCGCATAAGAAACAAAAAAGAGTTAGTGGTGTTCCTAGTCTACGTGCTGCACACTATGATATTCAGCAAACCGTATATGAATTTTATCATATTTACGTGACCGATTGATGGGAATAGTGGTTTATATTTGTGGCTAAATAGTTGTAGTGGTGTTAGAATAAAAATAGTACAAATTAAATAGGTGGTTTCCCCGCGACATGATATAATCAAGTAGGAGAAATCCACAATGAGTAAAACAAAAAAAACTATGATGCGCAGTTCAAGCTGGACGCCATCCAGTATGTCAAAGACCACCCGGATTTAACCCACCGGGAGTGCGCCGTCAACCTTGGCCTCAGCCTCGGCACGTTGGAAAACTGGATCTACAACAGGTACAACAGCGACGGGACGGTGGAGTTCCGAGGCTCAGGGAACTACGCTTCGGATGAGGAGAAGGAGATTGCCCGCCTCAAGCGAGAGCTGCGCGACACGCAGGATGCACTCGAAATACTAAAAAAAGCAATTGGCATTCTGGGTAAAAACTGACAACCGTTTCCTACAGAGAGGTTGCAGCACAGGCGGAGGCTGCTAAGATCGCAAAACGCCCATTCTCCGTCTCTGGAGTGCTTAAAATCTTAGGCGTTTCGCGTTCAGGGTACCTTGCCTTTATTAGACGTACCCCCTCCGCCTCACAGCTGCGCAAGGAACCCGTAAAGAAGCAAATCCAAAAGATCTACGACGATTCGTACCAAAACTACGGTGCACGCAAGATCACGCGTAAGCTCAACAAGGCAAACGTGCGCATTTCTGAGCGTACAGTAGGCAAATACATGCGTGAAATGGGTATAAGAGCGCAGTGGGTACGTCCGTGGACGAGGACAATGATTGACCCCGACCTCAGCGACAAACTGCAGAACATTCTTGACGAGAAGTTCAATCCCACGGCTCCCAATGCAGCCTGGTGCTTCGACATTACTTATATATGGACGGACGAGGGATTCGTCTATCTCACCAGCATTATGGATCTGTATTCGCGGAAAATCGTTGCATGGACGCTCTCCGAAACTCTGGAAGCAGAGCACGTAGTTGAGACCGTCCGCAAGGCACAGGCCCTGCGAGACATTGACAAACCGCTCGTGATTCACAGCGACCGAGGCAAGCAATACGTTTCAAAAGCGTATCTGGAAGCCACGGCGGACATGTTGCGTAGCTACAGCCAGAAAGGTTATCCGTACGACAATGCCTGCATTGAATCATTCCACGCGATGATAAAGCGAGAGTGGTTGCACCGAGTTAGAATCCGAGATTTTAACCACGCATACCGTTTGGTTTTCGAGTACATTGAGACATTTTACAACACGGTGCGCATTCACAGCCACTGCGATTACTGCTCTCCAAACGACTTTGAAGAGCCGCAGGAGCCGAAGGCTGCTGCCTAAAATCCCGACATGTTCAGCTGAAAATCCCTCCAATTTAACTTGTGCTATTTCTTGACAGCGGACCATAGTAAATTTATTTGGAGTTTTAATGTAAATTATAAAGACCGGCTCTATTGTGTTATCTCCATGAAGCATTTAAAAGCATTTGTGCAGCTAAAATCTATAATAAAATAGGTTTATTAGGTATCAATGAAGATATGCTGTATAGGAATAATTTTGTTTGGCATATGTATTTAGATATTGCTGCAGCGGTGAAAACTGGCAGGAATATTAGTGGAAAATTGTAATTTGGAGAGTCAATTGGTTTTATATTTATCAAAAGCAACAGAGACGAATCTTGGGGCGAGGTTGCATTACCAAGCAATTCGAGAAATTGTGGGCGAACTAGCTGTTTATACTGTATCAGTATCACCCGTAAAAAAGTATTGTCGCGCTGACAGATATATTTCTTATGGGAATCCTAGGCGAATTCAAAAAGTATGCCGCTGGTTGCAGGGCAATATGATGTTCATCAGTAATGGTATTATTGATGAATTGTGTAATATAATCAAAGATAATAATATAAAAACTGTTTATATAGAAGACTCTGTATTTGGTAATTTTGTTAAAAAAGTTAAGAGCATCTTCCCAGATGTTAAGGTTATTTCATTTTATCACGACATAAAGGCGAATCTTTATAGACAATGGAATAAAAAGAGCAACTTTATTGGTAAAATTGAAAATAATATCGGTATCAGGCAGGAACATATTAACCAAAAATTTTGCGACATAAATCTTGTATTTAATCAAAGAGATGCAGATTTATTTCATTCCATATATGGTAAATATCCCGAAGGTATAGTCCCGTTACCTGCACCTATTCCGCAATTAGATGAAGAATATATGGACGGGATATCTGAAAAATCGCAAAAAAAAATTCTGCTTTTTGTTGGTAAAAAATATTATCCTAATATTGTTGGCATTGAATGGTTTTATAAGAATGTGTTACCAAGGTTGGATGGTAACTTCGAGTTTCAGATTGTGGGGAGAGGGCTTGAATATTTAAGGGACGAACTTACTGATCCTCATGTCAATGTGATCGGCGAAGTTGATTCGTTAGATGCGTATTACAAAAAAGCCGATATAGTAATTGCACCATTATTCGATGGTGGTGGTATGAAATCTAAAACTGTTGAAGCAGTATCTTTTGGAAAGACATTTGTGGGTACTGCTGAAAGTCTTTTTGGCTTTTGGGAGGAGATGGGCGATAGTATAAAAGGGAAATCGGTCTATATGTGTAATACTCCCGAGGACTGGATAAACACATTGAATTTTTTAATAAACAATAAAATTCAAAAGTTTAATAGTGAACTGTTTGATTTATTTGTTCAAAAATTTTCTTATGAAGCGGTAAGAGAACAATTAAAGAAGTATTTAATTAACTGAGGCATTGACATGAAAGTATTAGTTACAGGTGCGGGAGGATTGGTCGGCTCGCATATGGTGGAATTGCTGCACAGCCAGGGTCATGATGTGCTTGGCACATACTATAAGCCAACGACTGACATTACCGAACTTGATTCCGCAATCAGCATGATGGAGTGCGATGTCAGATATTATGCGTCTGTGCAAAAGATCATTGCGGATTTTAAGCCGGATCAGATCTTTCATTTAGCCGCGCAGAGTTATCCTACTGTCTCGTGGGTACGTCCTCAGGAGACAATGGATACAAATATTAACGGGACGGTAAATATCTTCGAAGCTGTTAAAAGTGTGAGAGTCCTTGATGGCAGCTATGATCCGATGGTAGTTGTTGCGTGTTCCAGTGCGGAGTATGGACAGACGCTCAATGAAATTGAAGATCCATATGTCGTTGAGACTGCCCAATTGAAGCCGCTGCACCCTTATGGGGTCAGTAAAGTGGGTCAGGATCTTTTGTCCTTTCAATATTTCATGAATGACCATATTCGCTGTATCCGTGCACGAATCTTCAATTCTACAGGAACGCGGAAAGTAAACGATGTGACTTCAGATTTTACAAAGCGTGCAGTTTTAGCGGAGAAATCTGGCGTCTATACTCTGCGCGTCGGCAATTTGGAGACAAAACGTGCGATCATGGATCAGAGAGATCTTGTCAATGGTTTGCTCCTTTTGGCAGAAAAGGGGATTCCGGGGGAAGTGTATAACATTTCTTCGGAGTATTGCTATCAGATGAAAGACATCGTCACGATGATCGAGGAGCAAATCGGGCACAAATTTACCATAGAAGTCGATTCTAAATTACTTCGTCCCACAGACGAGAGGATCATCATCGGGAATATTGATAAACTGAAACGTGACACCGGGTGGAGACAGCAGATCTCCATGAAGCAAACGATTGCAGATATGCTTGACTATTGGAGAAAGAAGCTTAAGTAAGGAACTTATATTATGATCATTACCAAAACGCCATTTCGCATGTCCTTTTTCGGCGGGGGGACGGACATGGAGGAGTATTTTAAGGAGTACGGGGGCGCAGTGCTTTCGACGACTTTTGACAAATACTGCTATGTCACGGTGCGCCATTTGCCCAGATTCTTCGATTATACGACGGAATTGACATATTCACGTATTGAACGAGTTAGGTCTGTAGAGGATATTGAGCATCCTGCGGTACGCAATGCAATGAAGATGCTCGATATGCACGAGCTTCGTCTTACCTATGAAGCCGATCTTCCCGCGCGCTCCGGGCTGGGGACGAGCAGTTCATTTGCCGTCGGGATGCTCAATGCATTTTATGCCTTAAAGGGAAAATACGTTGATAAGTGCAGGCTGGCGAAAGAGGCGATCTATCTCGAACGCGTGCTCTGCGATGAGGCAGGCGGTTGGCAGGATCAAATCGCGGCGGCGTATGGCGGATTCAACCGCATCAATTTCGACGCGGACGGCTTTGACGTACAGCCAGTCATCATTTCCCCCGATCGTAAGCAGCGGCTGAACGACAACCTTATGATGTTCTTCACGGGCTTTACGCGCTTTTCGGCAGACGTACAGTCAGCAAACCATGCCGCAAAGCCGCAGGGAGACAAGCTCAAGCGTTTGCAGGAGATGTACCGCCTTGTCGACGTCGCGGAACAGGTGCTCGTAGATCAGAGCGCCGATCTTGACGAGTTTGGACGGCTCCTGGACTACACCTGGAAGTTAAAGAGAGGCACGGGCGCAAAAGTCTCCACGGACAGCATCGATGCACTCTACGAAAAGGGCATGCGTGCGGGTGCGCTGGGCGGCAAACTTTTGGGCGCAGGTGGCGGCGGATTTTTGTTGTTCTATGTCCGCCCCGAGCATCAGGCGGCGGTCAAAGAGGCGATGCGCGATCTGTTGTACGTGCCCTTTGCTTTTGAAAACGGCGGAACGCGCATCATTCACTACACGCCCGAAAGCTATACGCCAAAGGAATGAAGGATGAATAAAAAAGCGAGGATACTTCAATTTCTCAATCTGTATCGATTGCTCCCCGGCTATTTCATCGTTTGCACAATGCCGAGACAAAGAAGGGAACTAATCTTTGATGAAATGATGCATTGGAACAAATGCGCAAAAGTCAACGAAAAGCGGAAATTTAATATATTCTCCTGCCTGATGTTGCGCTTGAAAGAATATCGTACGTTAATCGAATATCGTGCAGGGGGGGGTACAGATTGCTGCTTAAACTGTTGTTCCCGCCATTGGATTCCCTGTTTATTGCTTGTCAGAAGATAGGTCCGCGATTATTCATTCAGCATGGATTTTCTACCTATATTGCTGCGCGTTCGATCGGGAGTGATTGTTGGATAAACCAACAGGTTACGATTGGCTATACATTTGATCCGGATCCACCGGTCATTGGTAACGGCGTGAGGATTTCTGCGGGCGCGAAGGTCGTGGGGGATATTACATTGGGAGATAATGTAATTGTCGCTGCGAATGCCGCTGTTGTCAAAGATGTTCCGGAAAACGCTGTAGTTGGCGGTGTTCCTGCACGCGTGATCGGAGAGAATAAAGAGCATAGGTTGTTTCAAACGGTATAACGCATGAAAACAGTCATTATAGCGGGCGGAAAGGGGACGCGAATCAGTTCGGTCGCGAGCGATATTCCCAAGCCCATGATCAAAATACAGGGCGTGCCCGTACTCGAACGGGAGATCGAATGTCTGCGCGCGCAGGGGTTTGACGATATCATTTTAACTGTCAGTCACCTCGGGAATGTCATCATGGACTACTTCGGCGACGGCGGCGGCATATCTCCCGCGACGGGGAAGCCATTCGGCGTAAAGATCGAATATTTCTTTGAGCGTGAGCCGCTCGGAAACGCGGGAGCACTCTTTCACCTCAAGGATAAACTCACCGAGGACTTTCTTCTGCTCAATGCGGATGCCGTATTTGATATCGATTTCAATCGCTTTGTGCGATATCACAGACAGCAGGGCGGGCTTGCGACCCTGTTCACGCACCCCAATTCCCATCCCTATGACAGCGGTCTGATTATTGCGGATGAAAACGGCACGGTCTTACAATGGCTGAACAAAGAGGACACGCGCCCGAAGTACTATCAAAATCGGGTGAATGCGGGGCTGCACGTCCTCTCGCCCAAGTTGCTGTCACAGGAAATTGGAACGCCTAAAATCGATCTTGACCGTCAGCTCTTAAAGCCGCTGGCGGGGACGGGCAGCATGTTCGCCTACGATTCCTCGGAATACGTCAAGGACATGGGCACGCCCGAACGCTATCAGAGCGTGTGCGAAGATTTTGCAAACGGCATCGTGCAGGGCAAGAACCTGCGCCGCAGACAGAAGACAATCTTTCTGGATCGGGACGGCACGATCAACAAATACGTCGGCTTTTTGCGCAATATTGACGATTTTGAGTTGATCGAGGGAGCTGCGGATGCGATCAGGCGTATCAACGGGAGCGGATATCTGGCGATCGTCGTGACCAACCAGCCCGTCGTCGCGCGCGGAGAGGTCACCTTTGCGCAGCTGCGGGAGATCCACAACAAGATGGAAACGCTTTTAGGACTGGAGGGCGCCTATCTGGATGGCATCTATTTCTGCCCGCATCATCCGCACGGGGGCTATGAAGGCGAAGTCGCGGCGCTCAAGATCGACTGCGACTGCCGCAAACCCAAGCCCGGCATGCTTCTGCGTGCGGCGGAGGACTTCCATATCGACCTTTCCGAGAGCTGGATGGTCGGCGACGGTAAGCATGACGTGCTTGCGGGAAAGAATGCGGGCTGTAAGACGGCGTACCTGAAGAACGCGGAACAGGACTGCGCGGAGACGCGCGCCGCCGACCTCGTCTGCGATTCGCTTTTGGATGCGGTCAGGCGCATACTCAAAGAAGGAGACTGATCAAATGAAACAATCATTGCAGCATCATATCGATCTGCTGCTGTCGCGCTATCCCGCTTTAGAAACATGCCGCGGGAGCATTCTGCAGGCGTATGATATTTTGGAGACGTGTTTTGCGAGCGGGCATAAATTGCTCATTGCGGGCAACGGCGGGAGCTGTGCGGACAGCGAGCATATCGTCGGAGAACTCATGAAGGGGTTCAAGCTGCCGAGAAAGTGCAGCGTGGACTTTGCCGCGCAGCTTTGCCGTATCGATCAGGCGCGCGGAGCGGAACTTGCCGAAAAGCTGCAGGGCAGCCTGCCTGCCATTGCTCTGGATGGACATCAGGGGCTGAATACGGCATTCCTCAACGACGTCCCGGGCGGCGGACTGCTTCTGTATGCCCAGCAACTTAACGGATATGGGAATGAAGGGGATGTGTTCCTCGGGATTTCTACCTCGGGCAATTCCAAGAATATTCTGTATGCGACCGTCGTCGCGCGCGCCAAAGGGATGAAGGTGATCGGGCTTACGGGCGCAAAGGGCGGCGAGCTTGCAGAGGTTTCCGACGTCGCGATCAAAGTGCCGCAGACGGAGACGTATATGATCCAGGAACTGCATCTGCCCGTCTATCACACGCTGTGCCTGATGTTGGAAGAGAGATTTTTCGGGTGAATGTATGACCACTACGAGGATCAGAGATATTAAAATATCATGGGATTCGATATTCTTTTTTGGATATGTTGTCATCATGTTATGGCCAGCATACCTTTCGAATGCTATTTTTAATTTTTTAGATAATTTATATCTCATCTTAGGTATTGGTTTTCTTATTATAAAAAGGTATAAGCCGTCAAAACTAATTGGTTTGGTTGCGATTTTTTATGTATATTTGATTTTAATTACTTTCCTCAATAACACAGATACAGCTGATGTTCATCTAATCATTAGCAATTTAAAGGTCATAATTTTTTTAGCATCGATTGATTGTCTAATTAAACAGAGAAGAAAACTTGTCTTGCAAGTTTTATTTTACTATATTTTTGCTGTTGTTTTAATTGATTTTGTAACGGTTGTCATGTATCCAGAAGGATGGTATTTCACGGAGACAGTATATAATGAATGGACTACAGGATATAATGCACAATGGTTTTTAGGCAATAAAAATAACCACACAACATGGTATCTGTTGGCAATTTTTTTGTCAGGAGTTATGTGCCTAAATAGTAATAAAGTTTTTTATTACGTTATTGCATTGATCGTTTCGTGCATTAGTATTATCTCGATGATCTTACTGGACAGTGCAACCTCGATAGTTGTTGTAATAATAGCTATATTCGGAATGATATGGGGATGCTTTAGGAGAAAAGCTATAAGAAGAGTTCCTAATATTTATTTTTTGATAGCCATATATGTGATTTTTAATATAGTTATTTTGTGTGGAGCAACAAGTTTCCTTTCGCCTCTAGTTGAAGGAATTATGGGACGTGATTTAACTTTTACTTCAAGGACTTTTATTTGGGAACGGGTCTTTCAACTTATTTCTCAAAATATAGTGTTTGGATCAGGGCAAGTATCTGGTGATTATGCATCAATGGCTTTAGGCGCGCACTCTTTTGTAAACGCCCATAATCAATATTTGCAGATTTTATGGCAGGGAGGCATTGTACAATTATTTATATTCGTAGGTATTATATTTGCTGTTGCGCATTCAATTTATCATGAGAAGAATAGAAGTTTGCAGTTTTTTAAAACCTTAGTGATTTTAGCCCTACTATTAAAATTTATTTTTGAAGTAGAATTTAATCTAAATATTTGGCTTGTGTTTCTGTTAGTATATAAGAGTAAGTTGTACAGTTATAATTGCATTTAAAAAATGAGTATTAATTTGCTCACTATCAAGGTGCATATTAATAATATGGTGAGGAGTATTTGGAAAACATGTATGGAACTAAAAATAGAATAATAAACGCATATAAGAACCACACACTATTTAAAAGCTTGGTTACGTTCCCTTTTCGTAAAATATATAATGGTTTCACTAAATTTAAGTGGAAACACTACTCTATTGGGTTTAAAAGGGTAACGTGTATGAGAATGCAAATTAAAAATGTAGAGCTAACTAAACGATACAGAAAAAAATATATTAACGATATAAGTAATTTTAAGACAATCATAGACAACACTTATAGTGGCTTGCCTCATGAAAAGAAAAAGATAATTTGGGTATGTTGGTTGCAAGGATTAAATAATGCCCCAGGGATAGTAAAAGCTTGCATTAGATCTATACAAAGGAATATAGATAATAGCTATCGTGTTGTAATCATAACTGAAAAGAATTATTTAGAGTATTGTTCTCCATCAAAGCATGTTATAGATGCTTACCATAAAGGTATCATGTTGGCAGCGCATTTTTCTGATATGCTTCGTTTGGAATTACTAAAAAAACATGGAGGAACTTGGATAGATTCAACTATTCTTGTAACAGGAAGGATTCCCAATTATATGCTACAAAGCGATTTATTTATGCCGCAAACATTACATTGGGAGAGATTTCAAGTTCCGTATACTATTGAAAATTATTTCATGTCTTCATGCCAAAATAATAAAATAATTATGTTAGCTCTAGATTTGTTAAATAACTATTGGGAAAAGGCCAAAAAACCATCACCATATATGATTACCTATATGTTTTTGGAAATTTCTATTGAACAATATTCAGATGAGTGGAAAAATGTTGTTCTATTCCCAAGAGCAAATATGCATTTAATTTACGATAGGTTATATGAGGAGTTTGACAATGATTTATTTAAAAAATTTATGCAAATATCACCAGTTCATAAATTAACATATAGAAAGGAATATTTAGGAAAGAAATATTGCGAGCATTGTGAAAAAGGTAAAAGTTTCTATGATTATATAATTAATAACTATTAAATACTGTAATGATACAGATATCATTTTTATGTTTTTGATTTCAATTTCAATTAGCTGAATCGGAGTAATATATAAAAATGTCAGAAGGTTCACGTGTAACAAAGTCGATAAGAAATACTGTATTCGGTATTACTGGGCTTCTTTGCAACTTAATTGTTTCATTTATTGCGCGTTCAATTTTTATAAGAATCCTTGGAGTAGAATATAATGGCGTTAACGGACTATTTTCGAATATTCTTTCAGTTTTAAATCTTGCAGAACTAGGTTTTGCTACTTCCATTGCGTATGCTTTGTATAAACCTTTGAAAGAAGGTGATGAAAAGACAGTAGCTATGCTTATGGATTATTTTGCGAAGATTTACCGTATTGTGGCTATAGTTGTTGCTGTTGCAGGATGTTGTTGCATTCCATTTTTGCAATACTTAATTTCAGAAGATATTTCAGAGTTATCCTTCTCATTAAATGAGTTACGCATATATTTTGCAATGTATCTCGTGAATACAACATGTAGCTATTTGCTGGCGTATAAGCGCACCATTATTACAGCGGATCAGAATTCTTATCTCACATCAAATGTTGATAATATCTGCAATATTGGGCTTAATATATTGCAGATAGTTTTATTGTATTTAACAAGAAATTTTTATGCATATTTGATTACGATGATTGCCAAAACAGTAATCAATAATCTTATTATACATATTATTGCAAGCAAACGTTATTCATATCTTTCGCGGTATAAAAAGGATAAGCTTCCTAAGGAGGAGCGGTCTGCAATATTTAAAAATGTTCAGGCCCTGTTCCTTCATAGAATAGGTGGAGTAGTAATTCTGAGCACTTCATCTATCGTGATCTCAGCATTTGTTAGTCTTATTGATGCTGGTAAATATAGCAACTATACAATGATAATTGCTAATGTGAATAGCTTTATTAATATAGTATATAATTCAGTTACGGCGAGCATAGGGAATCTTTGCCTTGGGGATGATAAAGAGCATCAATATGAAGTTTTTAAGCGAATATCATATACTTCAAACTTCTTTGCAGTCTTTACATTTGTGTGCTATGTTTGTTTATTTAACGATTTTATGGTCATATGGCTAGGTCAAGATATGCAATTTGATGTTTTAATTGTAATTGCCATTTCGCTCAATGCAATGGTAAGCTATATACGCAAAACAGTTCTTGCCTTTAAAGATGGAATGGGGTTATTCCGTCAGGATTGGCTCAAGCCTATTATAGAAGCTGCCGTAGGTATCAGCTTGGCAATTGGATTAAGCTATGTGTGGGGAACCTTTGGGGTAATTATCGGTTATACTTTGGCTACAATAGTTATAGCTATTCCTGTTGAAAATTTTGTACTATTTAAATATGGATTAAAACGAAACGCTTGGCATAATGTAATTAGTTTATTATTGACCGCGGTTCTTGCTTTTGGTTTGGCAGCGCTCACGTATTTTATTTGTTCATTTATACCAGATGGTATCGGGTGGTTTATTCTCGAATTTATTTTTGTTGTAATTTTTTCGACAGAAGTATATATATTATTAACTTGCCGCACCAAGGAGTTTAAATATTATTGCAGCTTGGCTAAAAGTATTCTAGCAAAGATATTAAAAAGACAGACGAAGGATAATAGTTGATTCAATTGTTTGAAAGTAACTCCTGATGATTATGTTAAATCCAAAAAAATGGTTAAAAATTGTGTTAGCTGCGCTTCCCATGCTTGCGGTGATGGTGATGATCTTCGTGTTGTCGCATCAGCCGGGGACGGAGTCCGCGGGGACGAGCGGCGGCGTGGGGGAGTGGATCGTAGGCATTCTCAATATCGAAGTGCCGTCGGGGATGTCGGCGTCCGATGTGCCCATCGTGTTTGGCTTGAATGTCCGAAAGTTGGCGCACGTATTTCTATATTTTCTGCTCGGCGGGACGAGTTTTCTGTTCATGGCAATGCTGCCGATCAGAACGTCCGCCTATGTAAGACCCTCGATCTGTGCGGGCGGCGCGGTGGCGATCTCCTTTGTCTACGCCTGTCTGGACGAATTGCATCAGTCCTTTATCGCGGGGCGTGACGGAAAATTTGCAGACGTCGGCGTGGACGCAATCGGTTTTTTAATGATTGCCCTGCTCATTCTGGCGATCTGGTATCTCGTTTTGTTGCTGCAGGAAAAGCGCCGGACGAAGCATAAACCCACAACATAATAGCAATGTTGGGGGCGCAGAGTGATCTGCGCCCCGTATGATCTCAAGTTGTGGTACTATTTTCCAAGGCGGATCTTGACAGACGGGGCAAATTTTTGTATAATACTTATAAACTTTTTGCGAATTCGGCATATTGAAAAGAGGGGTAAATGCGTTGAAAATTTGTATCTTTGGGGCGGCGAGTGCCGCAATCGAACATAGCTATGTGGAAGCAGTGGAGGCGCTTGCCGAGGAGATGGCAAAGCGTGGGCATTCCCTCGTGTTCGGCGCGGGAGGGTCGGGCCTGATGGGTGCGGCGGCGCGCGGGACAAAGCGCGGCGGCGGCTACATCTGCGGCGTGATCCCCACCTTTTTCCGCGAGGAGAGACTGGAAGCGATTTATGATGCGTGTGATACGCTGACCTATACGCAGACGATGGCGGAGCGCAAGACAACGATGGAGGACGATGCGGACGCGTTCATCATTGTGCCGGGCGGGATCGGGACGATGGAGGAGTTTTTTGAAGTCCTCACGTTAAAACAGCTCGGCCGTCACCACAAGGCAATCGCGATCTATGATTTGGACGGCTATTACGATACGCTCGAGCGTTTCATGCGGGAAATGTCGGAGAAAAAATTCATGGCGGCCGCCTGCCATGAAATGTATGCGATCTTTACCGATCCGCAGGAGCTGCTTGCATATGTGGAGGACTATACGCCCGATCACATGTCCGCGCGTTCCTTAAAGTACACCGACCGCTGACGGCGTTTGCGGACGGCCTCGTGGACGGGCAGTGGCCGTGCTTTTGTCCAAATAAAAAATCCGGTCACAAATTCCATATACGGTTGCGGATTTTTTGATCATACGAGCGCGGCGGCGCGTCCATTTGGACGCGCCGCCGCGCTCTTCGAATATGCCGCAAGCAGCCTTTTTGCGTTGTCAGAAGATATTGGAAGGCGTCGCGCGGTATGCCTGCGGGAAGGTCGCGGCTAAGTTCAATAAGGTCTCCAGTTTTGCAAGCGCAAGGGAGCGCTCCCCCTCGCCGATGAGCCGCACCGCCTCGGAGAGGTGCAGATCGACGCGCGCCACGTCGTTGTGGGGCAGAAAGACTTGCAGCTGTTCCTTGCGCGCCTCCCACGCGGTGCGTACGGCGCGCGCGTCCTCGACGTTCGCCTCGTCCGCCTCCACTTTTTCGTAGAGCGTGGTCAGCTCCTCGTGAAAGTGCACAAAGTTGGTCTGCACAAAGAAGTGTTCAAAGATGACGGCGCCCGCGAGCAGAGCGAGCACGCTGAAGATGGCAGTCAATGATTTCAGCATAGGTATGTACCGCCGCTCACCAGGTCTTGCCGTCCGGGTAGCTGACGCGGAAGGTGCGGAATTTTTCTCCCTTGACTTGCAGATACATTTTTCCCTCGCCGTCGGCGGTGAGGACGAGCACGTCTTTTTCGCGTTTTACGCCGCGTTCGCGCAAAATATCGACGAAAAACTGCTTTTCAAGCCCCGTGATCGCAATGTTCTTGCCGTTGAATTTCCCGTTGTCGATGATGACGAGGGGAAGAGACGTCTGCATCTGTTCATAGCCCTCCTTGGGCAGGGCGGAGAAGGTTCCGTTGGATTCGTACAGGGCGTAGTCGATGCAGTCCAGCGAGAAATACCCCGCCGCCCGCAGCGATTCGATGAGGTCGGAGACGTCCAGATTGTTGCGCTTTAACTGATAGTCGTCGATGCCGTTTTTATTGACGACGACGCTGGGCTTGCCGCTTAAAAGGCTCTTGAGCGGTTTTACTTTGAGGTCGAGCAGGGTAACGAGCTCGTGCAGTACGAAGATCGCGAGCACGGAGACGACGCCGTACAAAAGGGGAATGGAGGTGTCCGCCATGGGAATGCAGGCAAGTTCTGCAATCAGCAGGGTGATGACCAGCTCAAAGGGCTGCATTTCGCCGATCTGGCGCTTTCCCATCAGCCGCATGACGATGAGCAGCACCGCAAAGATGATGGCGGTGCGGATGATGACGAGGACCATACAAAAAGTATGCGGCATTTGCAAAAAGGTATGTCGATTTTGTTGCCTTTTTCGGGGAATGGTGTATAATAGAGGCAGAAGAGTAGCCAAGGCGCGTTAAGTGCTGCGAAACGGGACGTTGTTCGCAGACGAAAGGGAAACCTGCGGTGCCGCGGCGCGTCCGCTCGAATCGTGCCTACACACCTTTTTCGCGGACCTCTCAAATTCGGGAGGTTTTTTTGTATGCTTTTTTCCGTCTATTTCCGCCGCCTCACCGCGGCAAAGAAGATCGCGTTGCTTGCCGTATTTATCGCGCTCAGCATTGTCGTCAACTGTTTCTCCATCGATGTCGGCAGCTCCAATAAGATCGCCTTTACCTATGTCGTCTGCTTCTTTGCGGGATTTCTGTTGGGCGGCGTGCCCGCCTTCGGTATCGCTCTTTTGGGCGACGTGATCGGGTATCTTGTCAACCCCGTCGGCGTATACTGGTTGTTCGGACTGACTTTGGGCGTCTATGCATTTCTGATGGGAGTTGTCATGAACTTTCAGGTGCGCGCGGACGAGAACAAGGCTGCGCCCTATGTCAGGACGGCAGTCGCGCTCGTTCTCGGGTATGTGCTGATTACCATGCTCTTGAATTCGCTGGTCAATTACTGGTACGTGATGCTCTTTGTCTGGAACGGCGCCGCGAAAAAGACCTTTTTGGTCTATCTTGGCGGACGGCTCGCGTTCCAGAGCATCGTGTATGCCGTCAATGCGGCGATCTGTGTCGCGATCGTGCCCGTTTTGGTGCAGATCGACAGGCGCATGAGGCGCAGAAAGCACGCCAAGCACACGGACGCGGTTTCCAGCGGACAATGAAAATTTGAGAAAATCGGACGAGTCAACCCCTGCGGGTTGACTTTTTCTTTGGCGGCGTGCTATAATGAAAAAAATCTCATTGCAGGAGAAAACTGTCCATGGCAAGTGCATTGCTTGCATCATCCGGCGTTATGTTTGATATTTCCAATCGCGGGATCGTCGTGTTCGGGCTGCAGATCTACTGGTACGGCATCTGCATCGTCTGCGGCATGATCTTAGCGGCGTTTCTCTCGGCGCTTTTGATGAAGCGCAGGAACATGTCGCCCGATCTCATCTATCTGCTCTTTCTCGTGTGCATTCCGACGGCGATCGTCTGTGCGCGCCTCTTTTCCTGCCTCACCGACCCCAACCTCGGCATTGAAAGTTTCTTCGAGTTCCAGGACGGCGGGCTCTCGGTCACGGGCGGCGTGCTGGGCGGCGTGCTGGCGGGGCTGATCGTCTGCCTCATCAAGAAGATCGACTTTTTGCGGACGGCGGACTGCGTCGTGCCCAATATCCTCATTGCGCAGGCGCTGGGCAGATGGGGCAACTTCTTCAACGGCGAGGTGTACGGCGGCACTGTCACCAATCCGTCGCTGCAGTGGTTCCCGTTCGCAGTCCCCATCGCGCCCAATCACTATGACTGGGACGTCGGCGGCATCGGCGGCTTTTCCGCATCCAATGCGACGTGGCACTATGCCTTTTTCTTCTATGAATCGGTTGTGAATCTCATCGGCTGGGCAATTCTCTTTACGCTCGCATGGAAGACGAGCAAAAAGCCCAACGGCCTGTTTGCCTGCCTCTACTTTGTCTGGTACGGCATTGTGCGCTCCATCATGGAGCCGTTGCGCGATCCGGAGTTTATCCTCGATGCGGGCGGCGTGCCGTGGTCGCTGGTGTTCTCCATTCTCATGGCGACGCTCGGCACGGCGGCGGTGCTTGTGCTGCTTATCCTCAACTTCCGCAAGGAAAAATCCTTCCTCGGCAGCCGCGTCGGCGATCCCTGCGGCATCACCAAGTATTTAACGCCCTATAAGGATGATCCGCCCTATTACAGTGAGATCAATATGCTGGGCGCGAACTATCCGCCAAGGCCCGAACAGGAGCAAAAGGAGCCGAAGAAGCCTAAAAAGCCGCGGCACGACCCGCCCTCCGATGCCTCGGTGGGGGACAGTTCGCCCGCAAGCTGGGATGGTGATGACTGATGCGAAATTTAACATTACTGACAGATTTATATCAACTGACGATGGGGCAGGGGTATTTTGCCGAAGGCAAGCACACCCAGCGCGCCGTCTTTGATGTGTTCTTCCGTCCCAACAAACTCATCACCTATTCGGTGGCGGCGGGCATGGAGCAGGCGGCGGAGTACCTGGAGAACCTGCACTTCGACGAGAGCGATATCGCCTACCTGCGCTCGCTCGGCATCTTCACAGAGGACTATCTCGCATGTCTTAATGACCTGCGCTTCACGGGGGACGTGACTGCCGTCCGCGAGGGGGAGATCGTCTTTCCCTACGAGCCCATTCTCACCGTCTCCGCGCCCATGCTGGAGGCGCAGCTCGTCGAAACGGCGCTCCTGACCTTTATCAATCATCAGACGCTGATCGCTTCCAAGGCGGCAAAGATCTGTGCGGCGGCGGGCGGCGGCGTCATGGAGTTCGGGCTCCGGCGCGCGCAGGGGCCGGATGCGGGCATCTACGGCGCGCGGGCGGCGATGATCGGCGGCTGCGTGGGCACGTCCAACGTGTACGCGGGCAAACTCTTTAACGTGCCCGTCTCCGGGACGATGGCGCACAGCTGGGTCATGAACTTCCCCTCCGAACTGGAGGCGTTCCGCGCGTATGCAAAGAGCTTTCCCGACAACTGCCTGCTGCTTGTCGATACCTACGATACCCTGCGCAGCGGCGTGCCGCACGCCATTCAGGTGTTCAAAGAACTGCGCGAACACGGGTACGAGCCCAAGGGCATCCGCCTCGATTCGGGTGATTTGGCATATCTGTCCAAGGCGGCGCGCGCGATGCTGGACGAGGCGGGCTTTGAGGACGCCATCATCTGCGCTTCGGGCGATCTGGACGAGACCCTCATCCGCTCCCTGAAGGCGCAGGGCGCGCGCATCGATAGCTGGGGCGTCGGCACAAAGCTGATCACGAGCGCCGATATGCCCGCGCTGGGCGGCGTATATAAGCTTGCCGCGGTGTACGAAGGGGGCGTGGAGATCCCCAAGATCAAGCTCTCCGATACGACGGAGAAGATCACCAACCCGGGTGTCAAGGAGGTCTACCGCATCTACGACGCGCCCAGTCACATGGCGATCGCCGATCTCATCGTCCGCGCGGGCGAGACGATCGACGAGACAAAGCCGCTCACGATCTTCCACCCCGTGGACACATGGAAACGCATGACGATCACCAACTTCACCGTGCGCAAGCTGCGCGAGCCGCTCTTTGCGGGCGGAAAGCGCGTCGCGCCCCAATATAAGCTCTCGGAGATCGCGGCATACCGCGCATCCGAGCAGGCGCACTTCTGGGAAGAATATCTCCGGCAGGATATGCCTCATATCTTTAAGGTCGACCTGTCCGATCAATTGTATCAGCTCAAAAAGTCGCTCGTCGAGCAGTTCGGCGCGCAGTAAGGAGTTTTGCCATGTTAGGTCTGTACAGCAAAAAGGACGTGGAAAAACTGGTCGATCGTCTGCGCGAGGAGTACGAGGAGGCACTCCGCACGCAGCGGCAGGCAGCCGAGGAACTCAAGGAGGAAAACCGCAACCTTGCGGCGCGCGTCTCGCAGCTGGAAGCGGAGCGCGCGACGGTCGCCGACGCGCTCATTGATGCGGTCAAGGCGGGCGAGCGTATCCGCAAGGAGAGCGAGGACGCCGCGGCAAACGGCGGGAAGGAACTCTCCCTGCTCATCGCCAAGTGCCGCCTGCTCTCGGGCAATCTCATGGCGAAGTATCCCGATGCGGAGGACGTCAAGGCGTTTTCCGACTTCGTGGAGGCATTGCAGAGCGAGGCGTCCGAAGAGGAGGACGTGCTGGACATGGACGAGGTGCTCGCACCCAAATACCCGCTCGATCTTGGCAAGCTGTGCAAGGAACTGGGGCTCATGGAGGATAAGGAGCAGGAGACGGAAGAGGCATGAAGGGACTGAGCAAGTATTACAAGCAAATCATGATCGCGCTCGGCTGTGCGGTTCTTGTCTGCGTGCTGTTGTTCGTCGACCTCATTACCAAGGCGGCAGCGGAGGCGTCCACTGTTCATCAGAGCAGCTACTTTTTGGGCATCATCCGCCTTTGGTACACCTCCAATCCCGGCATCGCCTTTGGCATCTTCGGAGATAATCCGGTCGCGATGGAGGTGATGAGCTATGTCACGATCGCGCTCGCCGTGCTCATCGCCGTCATGTTTTTCACCATTTTTCGCAACAATCTGCCCGTGCGCGTCTGCCTTGCCGTCGTGGAGGCGGGTGCGCTCGGCAATATCATCGATCGGTTTTGCCTCGGCTATGTGCGCGACTTTGTCGACGTCCAGCCCCTTGGCTTTGGCATCTGCAACATTGCCGACTTCTTCATCACGGGCGGCGTCGTCGCGGTCATTATCTGCATTCTGTTCATCGGCAAGGATGCCGTGTTCCCGCTCACCAAAAAGTGGCGGGAGGAGGCAAAGCAGGAGGACAAGGAGCGCGACGTCCGCAACGGCCATGCCGGACAGGACGAGGAGCATGACTGAGTATCCCGCGGACGCAGGCGTCCGCATTGACGTCTTTTTATCGGAAAAGACGGGACTGACCCGCTCCGCCGTCAAAAAACTGGCGGACGAGGGGCACGTCTTTGCGGACGGCGTCCCCGTCAAGGCGGGGCATGTCTTGAAGGCGGGGAGCCTTGTCGCGGTGGACATCCCCGCACCCGTGCCCATCGAGGCGCAGCCCGAGGACATTCCTATCGATATCGTCTATGAGGACGAGGACATCGCCGTCGTCAACAAGCCGCGCGGCATGGCGGTCCACGCGGGCGCGGGCGTCACGAGCGGCACGCTCGTCAACGCACTGCTCTTTCATCTCCATTCCTTAAGCGGCATCAACGGCGCGCTGCGCCCCGGCATCGTACACCGCATCGACAAGGACACGACGGGGCTTCTGGTCGTCGCCAAGAACGACGCGGCGCACCTCTCGCTCGCGCGGCAGATCGAGGAAAAATCTGCCCACCGCGAATATCTTGCCCTGCTCGAGGGCGTCCTCAAGGAAGAGCGCGGCAGGGTGCATACCCTCATCGGGCGGGACCCCAAGGACAGGCTGAAGATGGCGGTTGTCCGATCGGGCGGCAGGGACGCCGTCACGGACTTTGATGTCGCCGAGCGCTTTCCCGCGCATACGCTCGTCCACTTCGTCCTGCAGACGGGCAGGACGCATCAGATCCGCGTCCACGCCAAGTATCTCGGGCATCCCGTCGTGGGGGACCCCGTATACGGCTACAAAAAGCAGCGTTTTTCGCTGGACGGGCAGCTCCTGCATGCGGAAAAACTCACGCTGACCCACCCGCGCACGGGCGAGGTCATGCAGTTCTTCGCGCCGCTGCCCGAAGATTTTCAACACGTGCTCGCCGTCCTGCGGCGGGAGAAAGGAGGAGACAATGCAAATTCTCACCGGTGACGAGATGCGCCGCGCCGTCACCCGCCTTGCCATGCAGGCGGTGGAGAGCTGCAAGGGGACGGACTTTGTCCTCATCGGCATCCGCACGCGGGGCGTCATCCTTGCCCGCCGCATGCAGCGCGAGATCGCGCGGCTGGAGGGCGTGGAAGTTCCCCTGGGCATCCTCGATATCTCCCTCTATCGCGACGACCTGCTCGACGGCTGCGACGCCGTGTTCAAGGGCAGTGAAATTGACTTCGACCTCGACGGCAGGATGGTCGTGCTGTGCGACGACGTGCTCTACACGGGCAGGACGGTGCGCGCGGCGCTCTCGGCGCTCGCCTCGATGGGCAGAGCGCGCGCGGTACGGCTGTTCACGCTCATCGACCGCGGGCATCGCGAGCTTCCCTTCCGCGCCGACGGTGTGGGAAAGAGCGTCCCGACCTCGCGCAAGGAGCGCGTCGTCGTGCACTTTACGGAGACGGACGGCACGGACAGCGTAGAACTGTATAAGGCGGGGGAGTAGGACAATGGCAAAGAAGCAGCAAAGGCAGGAGAAGCAGGAGAACAAGTCATCCAAGCCCGTTTTCACGGAGAAACTCATCAATCTTCTGGCCTTTCTCGCGCTCGCGGCGGCCGCCGTCCTGCTCCTCATCGGACCGCTCCTCGGGTGGCTCTTAGAGCAGACGGGCGGCACGGTCATCATGCAGGCGCTCAGCCTCGTCGCGCAGTACTGCCTGCTCGCCGCCATCGCCATCCCCGGCTGGCGCTTCGTGCGCGGCAAGGGCAAGGGCTGGAAGATCGCCTATTTCATCTTCCTCGCCGTCTATATCGCCGGCACGATCCTGGGCGTCACGGTGGGCATCTGAAACGCTACCATCAACGGAGAAAATTATGTTACCGGTCATAGCAATCGTTGGCCGCCCCAACGTCGGAAAGAGCACCTTTTTCAACAAGGTCGCAGGGCGGAAAATTTCCATTACAGAGAACAGGCCGGGCGTCACGCGCGATCGGATCACCGCGGACTGCGAGTGGCGCGGGCGTCCCTTTACGCTCATCGACACGGGCGGCATCGAACTCAAGAGCGAGGACACGATGTGGAAGCAGATCGCCATTCAGGCGCAGGCCGCCGTGGAGATGGCGGACGTCATCCTTTTCTTTACGGACGGCAGAGAGGGCTTGACAAGTTCGGACTATGACGTCGCAGACTATCTGCGCCGCTCCAAAAAGCCCGTCGTGCTCGTCGTCAATAAGGTGGACGACTATTCGCCCGACAAGTTGTTTGAGTTCTATTCGCTCGGGCTCGGCGAGCCGATTGCCGTATCCAGTGAGCATTCCCGCGGTGTGGGCGATGCGCTCGATGCGGCAGTCGCCTCCTTCCCGCAGGGAGAAGAGGCCGAGGACGACTCCCTGAAGATCGCCGTCGTCGGCAAGCCCAATGCGGGCAAATCCTCGCTCGTCAACCGCCTGTTGGGGCAGGAGCGCACCATCGTCACGCCCATCGCGGGGACGACGCGCGACGCCGTGGACACCCGTTTCGAGCGGGACGGCAAGCGCTACACCATCATCGATACGGCGGGCATTCGCCGCAAGCGCTCGGTGGAGGACGACGTGGAGTACTACTCCGTGCTGCGCGCCTTTGACGCGGTGCGCCGCGCCGACGTATGCCTGCTGGTCGTGGACGCGCAGGAGGGGATCACTGAACAGGATCTCAAGATCATCGGCTATGTGCACGAGCAGGGCAAGCCCTCCGTCATCGTCATGAACAAGTGGGACGCCATTGAAAAGGACACCCACACTGTGCAGAAGTTTGAAGCGGAGCTCAAAGAGGAGCTCAAGTTCATGGACTATTTCCGTTCCGCGTACGTTTCGGCAAAGACGGGGCAGCGCACGGAAAAGCTCTTGACGCTCGCGCAGGAGGTGTACGATCATGCGGGATTCCGCGTGCCGACGGGCGCGCTTAACGACCTTCTGGCGGACGCCATGCGCGTCTCGGAGCCGCCCTCCTACTTAGGGCGCAGACTCAAACTGTACTACGCCTCGCAGGTCGCCGTCCGTCCGCCCCTCTTCGTGCTCATGGTCAACGACGAAAAGCTGCTGCACTTCTCCTATGCGCGCTATCTGGAGAACACCATCCGCAGCGCCTATGACTTCTCGGGCACGCCCATCCGCATTCAGCTGCGCAATAAAAAGGACGGCGAATGAGCCGTCTGTATGCGTAAGATTTCAGATTTTTGGAGAGAAATTGTATGATGCAGCTTTCCATTGCTCAGTCGTGGTACTGGTTCGTATTGATGGCAGTCGTCTGTTACTTCATCGGCTGTTTCAATTTTGCGGTCGTCATTGCCAAGGCAAAGCACAAGGATGTGCACAAGATCGGCAGCGGCAACCCCGGCACGATGAACATGAGCCGCGAGTTTGGCTTGAAGATCGGGCTTCTCAACTTCCTGTTGGACGCCTGCAAGGGCGGCGTTGCGGCGATGATCAGCTATTTTATCTTCCGCGGGTATTACTTTGAAGGGACAAGCGTACTCGTCTCCGACTTTACGCGCTATCTGTGCGGCGTGTTTGTCATCATCGGGCATATCTGGCCCGTGACGATGAAGTTTCAGGGCGGCAAGGGCATCGCATCGAGTATGGGACTGTTCTGGTTCTGCCTCGGCTGCGAAAACCCGTGGAATATCCTCTGGGTGTTCATCTTCCTGCTGTTTGGCATCGTCGGCTATATCGCCTTTACGGAGTGGGGGTCGATGGGGTCTCTGCTTGGCGTGACGGGGCTCTCCATCTGGCAGGGGCTCATCTTCTTCTTTCATTATTCGGCAAACGGGATGCTTGCAAACGGCTGGGTCATCACTTGCTTTATGCTGCTGCTCGCGCTCAATTTCCTGACGTGGTTTGCGCATCGGAAAAACCTCGTACGCCTGTTTGCGGGCGAGGAACACCGCACCTCGGTCAAGAAGCTCTCCAAGGGCAAGAGAGGGACGGAGAATATGTGAAAGAGGGTATTCACGAATTTTCTCACGCAAAGGCGTGACAAAATTCCGTGATCTGAGAGGGAGGTTACGGGCACGCCCTACGGGCTGACCGCACGTCTCGTGCGGGTAGCCCCCGCCCTCGGTCAAGAAATTGCCTTGCAAATGGCAATTTCTTAAGTTCGGGCATGCGCCGAAGCCGCACCGCGGCTATCGGCATAACGCACGCCCTCACCCCTCTCTTTGTGCGAAAAAGGGCTTGCAAAATAGCCTCGCACAAATTCACACCCACCCCCAAGCGCTTCCGCGCAAATTGAGGGAAAAAAGGCATAACAAGTGAAGCCTTTTTTCGCGTGATGATAACAAAAGGCGGAAAGGCGCGACTTTCCTTGCGGCATAATTTATAACAAGGGGCAACAAAGCCTCCCCTGAAATTATAAAATGGAAAAGCAATAATAACTCGCAAAAATATTTTCGAAGAAAAGATTTTTGCGAGAAACAAAACGCGCGGCGCCCGAATGGGCGCCGCGCGCTGTGCTTTTCACGCGATATTGTCACGATTTTATAGCAGTCCGATTACTTTTCGATGAGGCTCTTACCCGTCATCTCTGCGGGCACGGGAAGTCCCATCACTTCAAGAAGGGTGGGCGCGAGGTCGGCGAGAATGCCGTCCTTTCTCAGCGTCGCGTTCTTATACTTCTCAGAGATGAGCACGACGGGCACGGGATTGGTTGTGTGCGCCGTGAAGGGGGAACCGTCGGTGTCCAGCATCCTGTCCGCGTTGCCGTGGTCAGCGGTGAGAAGCACGCTGCCGCCCATCGCAAGGATCTGGTCGACGACCTTCTTTACGCACTCGTCCACCGCGTGCACTGCCTTGACTGCCGCGGGAATGACGCCCGTGTGCCCGACCATGTCGCAGTTTGCAAAGTTCAGAATCATCGCGTCGTATTCGCCCGTCTTGAGCTCCTCGACCGCTCTGTCCGCCACTTCGTAGGCGCTCATCTCGGGCTTTAAGTCGTAGGTCGCGACCTTGGGCGAGTTGATGAGCACGCGCACCTCATTCTCGTTGGGCTGCTCGACGCCGCCGTTGAAGAAGAAGGTGACGTGCGCATACTTCTCCGTCTCGGCAATGCGCAGCTGCTTCTTTCCAAGCTTTGCAAGGTATTCGCCCAGCGTGTTTTCAAGCGTCTGCTTGGGGAAGGCGATCTCCACGTTCTTGAACTCCGCGTCGTACACGGTGTAGCAGACGTACACGGGGTGCAAGAATCCCGTCTTTCTCTCGAACGCCGTGCCCTTGGGAACGACGAAAGGATCCTGCGAGAACGCACGCGTGATCTCGCGCGCACGGTCGGGGCGGAAGTTGAAAAAGATGACGGAGTCGCCCTCGCCGACGAGCGCGACGGGCTTGTCGTTCTCCACGACGTTGGTGGGCAGGACGAACTCATCGGTGACGCCCACCTCGTAGGAAGCGTGCAGCGCGTCCGCCGCATTCTCCGCATGAACGCCGTTGCCGATGGTCAGCATGTCATATGCCTTTTCGACACGGTCCCAGTTGTTGTCTCGGTCCATTGCGTAGTATCTGCCGCAGACAGACGCGATCTTGCCGTAGCCGAGCTTGTCTATCTCCGCCTGCAGCGCTTCGACGAAGTGTACGCCCGAGGTGGGGGAGACGTCTCTGCCGTCCATAAAGCAGTGGACGTACGTCTCGGGAACACCGTGCTTTTTCGCCATTTCCAGCAGCGCGTACAGGTGGGTAATGTGACTATGGACGCCGCCGTCCGACAAAAGTCCCCACAGGTGCAGCTTCTTGCCGGGCTGCTTGGCGTTCTCCATTGCCTTCAGAAGGGCGGGATTTTCAAAGAAGTCGCCGTCCTGGATGGACTTGGTGATCTTGGTCAGATCCTGATAGACGATGCGCCCCGCGCCCATGTTGAGGTGTCCGACTTCGGAATTGCCCATCTGCCCGTCAGGGAGCCCGACGGAGAGCCCGCTCGCGCCCAGCGTCGCAGAGGGATAGTTTTCACGGTATGCCGTTACGTTCTTGCTGCCGTCCATGGAGATGGCGTTGCCCTCGCCCGCAGGCGCAAGCCCGTAGCCGTCCATGATGATGATCGCGCAAGTTGATTTCATAGTGATATACTCCTTATAACAGATCTTTGCGAAGCGTCATGCCTCCCATGCCGCCCTTATCGTACATGGCAATGGTAGCAAAATCCGCCGCCTTCAGGGAAGCGCCGCCGATGAGCCCGCCGTCGATCTCGGGCATCGCCATCAGCTGCTTGCAGTTGCCCGCGTTCATCGAGCCGCCGTACTGAATGCGCACCTTCTCGGCGCACTTGGGGCAGAACACCTCGGCGCACTTCTTGCGGATATAACCGATGGTTTCGTTCGCCTGTTCGCAGGTCGCCGTCTTGCCCGTGCCGATCGCCCAGACGGGCTCGTATGCGATGACGATTTTGGAGATGTCGTCAATGCCCTTCAGTCCCTCGGTGATCTGCTTATCGAGCACCTCTTCCGTCTTGCCGCCCTCGCGCTCGGCGAGCGTCTCGCCGATGCAGACGATGGGGGTGAGCCCTGCGTTGAGTGCTGCCAGCGTGCGCTTGTTGACCGTCTCGTCCGTCTCGCCGAAGTACTGGCGGCGTTCGCTGTGTCCGATGATGACGTACTCCACGCCATACTCCTTGAGCATTGCTGCCGAGATCTCGCCCGTATAGGCGCCCTTTTCGGCGAAGTGGACGTTCTGCGCGCCAAGCTTGATATTACTGCCTGCAATCGCTTCCGCAACGGCGGGGATATCGATGGCGGGGACGCATACGACGACCTCGCACTTTGCATCTGCCACCATGGGCTTGAGCGCGTTGACGAGCGCAACGCCCTCCGTGGCGGTGTTGTTCATTTTCCAGTTGCCTGCAATGATGGGGGTTCTGTAGACCATATTTCACTCCTTGCGATTATTTGTTGTCATTTTTGTGTGGGATCAAATATTCCGATCTGCCATGCATCACTCAGTATATTCAAAACCGAGTAAATCAACGAACGAACGCATCCGATCAGGACGAAAACGGCGCCTCCCCCCGGATCTCACCGTCTGCCCGTGAAAGCGGGACGGCGATCGCCGTCCCGCCGGGATAAATGCTTGTCAGTTCTTATCGTTCAGGCACGCAATGCCGGGAAGCACCTTGCCCTCGAACAGCTCGAGGGAAGCGCCGCCGCCCGTCGAAATGTGCGTGACCTTGTCCGCAAAGCCGAGCTGCGCGCATGCCGCCGCGGAGTCGCCGCCGCCGACGATGGTCGTTGCGCCCTGTGCGTCTGCCAGCGCCTGCGCGACCGCGATCGTGCCCGCCGCGAGGATGGGGTTCTCGAACACGCCCATAGGACCGTTCCAGATGACCGTCTTTGCCGACTTGATCTTGTTCGCGAACAGTTCGCGCGTCTTGGGCCCGATGTCCAGCCCCATCATGTCTGCGGGAATCTCCTTGGAGGCGACTACGCTCGTCTCGATGGGTGCGTCGATGGGATCGGGGAAATCCTTGGTGATGACGGTATCGATGGGCAGAAGCAGTTCCTTGCCCATGTCCTTCGCCTTCTGCATCATCTCCTTGCAGTAGTCGATCTTCTCGTCGTCCACGAGCGAGGTGCCGACCGAGCCGCCCTCCGCCTTGAGGAAGGTGTATGCCATGCCGCCGCCGATGATGAGCGTATCGCACTTCTCAAGCAGGTTGTTGATGACGCCCAGCTTGTCCGCGACCTTCGCGCCGCCGAGAATGGCGACGAAGGGATGGTTGGGGTGCTCCAGGGAGTCCGCCATGACGGTCAGTTCCTTCTCGATGAGGAAGCCGCAGACAGCAGTCTTGACGAGACCATACTCGACGATCGCCGCGGTGGATGCGTGCGAGCGGTGCGCGGTGCCGAATGCGTCGTTGACGTAGATATCGCAGTAGGAAGCGAGCTTCTTGCAGAACTCAAGGTCCTTCTTCTCCTCCTCCCAGTGGAAGCGGAGGTTCTCAAGCAGGACGCACTCGCCCTCCTTGCATGCAGCGACCTTTGCCTGCGCGTCGGGGCCGACGACGTCGTGCGCGAACGTGACCTTGTCCCCGAGCAGCTCGTTGAGGCGCTTTGCGACGGGCTCAAGGGTGAGCTTCTTGGGCTCTTCCTTCTTTGCCTTCTCGATGACCGCCTGCTTTGCAGCTTCGCGCTCTGCTTCGGGCAGAGCATCGATCTTCTTCTGATCCTTCTTCGTGAGCTTGACTTCATCGGAGAGGATGGAGTGGGGCTTGCCCATGTGCGAGCAGAGGATGACCTTTGCGCCGTGCTCCATCAGATATTTGATGGTGGGAAGTGCGCCGATGATGCGGTTCTCGTCGGTGATGACGCCGTCCTTCATGGGGACGTTGAAGTCGCAGCGGACAAGGACGCGCTTGCCCTTCCAATCTTTGATGTCTTTGACAGTCATTTTGTTCATAGTAAACCGATCTCCTTATCGATATTTTTTACCATATACTATTGTAATGCTTTTGGGGAAATTTGTCAATAGATAGTTCACAGATTTCTTTTCGAACTGACGAAAAGAAATCTCGTGAGATTGAGAAAAACCCGCGGGCACGTTTACGCTATCCGCAGGTTATTCTCGCGGCGCGCATTCGCAACAAAATAGCGCGCGCCGCTCACTTTTCTGCAAAAGCCAAAGGGTTGGCAAATTGAGTCCCGCTGGCGCAGGGGAACCCTGCTTGCGGCATAATTTATAACAAAGGGCAAACTTGCCTCCCCTGAAAATCGCAGATTTTTAGGGGAGGTGGCGGGCGAAGCCCGTCGGAAGGGTCTCCCCCGTAGGGGCGGAGGGTCAAGCGTGATTTGCCGATAACGGGAAACGCCCTGCAAAAAGCAGAGCGCCCGGGAAGAAATGGTCCGCAAAACGGGGGTAGCGTTTGCGGCTGTCGCGGCAGGTTTCATGCAAGTCCCGCGGCGACGATGAGGCAGTGCAAGGGGTGGTTGCACCCTTCGGCAGACGTTTTCCCGCCCACCTGATTACAGTATAGCAGAAGCGTGTAAATTCCTCCGCACAAAGTTGTAAAAAAGTTGTGAATTTTTTGCGGATGAAGCAATTTTTTTGCGATCTGCTCTCTAGAACGCATGATAAGCGATTTTTTTGCAAAAATTTGCTGTAAACATTTGACAAAGCGGCTTAACTTTGCTACAATACTCGTTGCCTGTGGATAGGGCTCATTTTTTTGTGCACCTTTTTTTGCGGAAGATTTCCGTCGCAATCCCATGTCGCGCTTGCGTTTTCCCTCGGTCATTTACGAGAGTAAACTCCCGTCGGGAAAGCCGCGCGCTCCTCGTCTTGCTCGGAACTTTTCCGCAAAAGCCAAGGAGGAAGATTTCCGTCGCAATCCCATGTCGCGCTTACTACATTTATAGATACGGCGCGCCCGCAGGACAAACTATGTTTCTCATCTCCGTATTTTACGGTTTGAGGATATTCCGAAATCTTACAAGGAGGTAACAAGATGCCCACGATCAACCAGCTCATCAAGAAAGGTAGAGAGACGGAGGCGAACAAGTCCAAGTGCCCCATTCTCGACGCATGCCCTCAAAAGCGCGGCGTTTGCCTTTCCGTCACGACGACTTCTCCCAAGAAGCCCAACTCGGCGCTTCGTAAGATCGCAAGGGTGAGACTGACCAACAAGCAGGAAGGTACCGTTTACATTCCCGGCGAAGGTCACAATCTTCAGGAGCACAGCTCCGTTCTCATCCGCGGCGGAAGAGTCAAGGATCTGCCCGGCGTTCGCTATCACATCATCCGCGGCGCGCTCGATACGGCAGGCGTTGCAAAGCGCAAGCAGTCCCGCAGCAAGTACGGCGCAAAGCGCCCTAAGTAAGCCGATAAAGGCTTGAACCCCTACTGATTTCGGAATATCATCCCCGATGAAGTAGGCAGTATGTCGCAAGACAGAAGGATCGCTACCGAAAGGCAAGCGACAGCCGTATTGAAGGGTGACCGCCCAAACGGTCAAAACGTAAAATTAAAAAGGAGGAGATCACAATGCCCAGAAGAGGGAAAGTCCCGAAAAGAGACGTCCTGCCCGATCCTATGTACGGGAGCAAGGTCGTCACCAAGCTCATCAACCAGATCATGCTCGACGGCGAAAAGAGCGTTGCGCAGGGCATCGTCTATGACGCATTCAAGATCATGGGCGAGAAGCTCAACATGGATCCCATGGAGATCTTCAAGCAGGCGCTTGCAAATATCACGCCCGTTGTCGAGGTCAAGGCTCGCCGTGTCGGCGGTGCGAACTATCAGGTTCCCGTCGAGATCCGTCCCGAGCGCCGTCAGACGCTTGCCATCCGCTGGCTCGTCATCAACACGAGAAAGAGAAGCGAGCGCGAGATGAGCAAGAAGCTCGCAGCCGAGCTCATGGACGCCTACAACAACACCGGCGGCTCGGTCAAGAAGAAGGAAGATACCCACAGAATGGCGGAAGCGAACAAGGCGTTCGCGCACTTCCGCTTCTAATCGAGGTTGGCTATGGCAAGAGAATACGATTTACAGCATACAAGAAACTTCGGTATCATGGCGCACATCGACGCCGGCAAGACGACGACCACCGAGCGTATCCTGTTCTACACGGGCAAGACGCACAAGCTGGGCGAAGTCCACGAGGGCGCCGCGACCATGGACTGGATGGTCCAGGAGCAGGAGCGCGGCATCACGATCACGTCCGCCGCGACCACCTGTATCTGGAAGGGGCATCGTTTCAACATTATCGATACGCCCGGTCACGTCGACTTCACGGTCGAGGTCGAGCGCTCCCTGCGCGTTCTGGACGGCGCCGTCGCGACGTTCTGCGCAAAGGGCGGCGTCGAGCCCCAGTCCGAGACGGTCTGGCGTCAGGCTGACACCTACAAGGTGCCCCGTATCGCATACGTCAACAAGATGGACATCAACGGCGCGGACTTCTTCCGCGTGGAGAAGATGA
This sequence comes from Candidatus Gallimonas intestinigallinarum, assembly GCA_944338075.1. Classification (GTDB taxonomy): domain Bacteria; phylum Bacillota; class Clostridia; order Christensenellales; family Borkfalkiaceae; genus Gallimonas; species Gallimonas intestinigallinarum. Next base: position 89,106 of record CALVLM010000004.1, read on the forward strand.
TCAAGGAGCGTCTCGGCGCGAACCCCGTTCCGATCGAGCTGCCCATTGGCAAGGAGGATACCTTCCGCGGCATCATTGACCTCATCGCGATGGAGGCTGAGATCTATTACGACGATCTCGGCAAGGATTTCCGTAAGGAGCCCATTCCCGCCGACATGATGGAGCTTGCCGAGAAGTACCATGAGAAGCTCGTCGAGGAAGCGGCTTCCGCGAACGACGAACTCATGGAAAAATACCTCGAGACGATGGAGCTGACGCAGGAGGAGATCATCGCAGGCCTTCGCGAGCGCTGCCTCAAGATGGAAGCGGTTCCCATGCTCTGCGGTTCGTCCTACAAGAACAAGGGCGTGCAGTTCCTGCTCGACGCGGTCATCCGCTTCCTTCCCAGTCCTCTGGACGTCGATCATGTCAAGGGCATCAATCCCAAGACGGGCGAGGAGGAGGAGAGAAAGACCTCGGACGACGAGCCTTTCGCAGGACTTGCGTTCAAGATCGCGACCGACCCCTTCGTCGGTTCGCTCGCGTACTTCCGCTGCTACTCGGGTACGCTGTCCGCAGGTTCGTATGCGTACAACTCCACCAAGGACAAAAAGGAACGCGTCGGCCGTCTCGTCCAGATGCACTCCAACGAAAGAAAGGATATCAGTGAAGTCTGCTCGGGCGATATCTGCGCGATCGTGGGTCTGAAGAACACGACGACGGGCGATACGCTCTGCGATGAAAAACATCCCATCATTCTCGAGCAGATGGTATTCCCCGAGCCCGTCATCCAGCTCTCCCTCGAGCCCAAGACCAAGGCAGGTCAGGAAAAGATGACGCTCGCGCTCATCAAGCTTGCGGAAGAGGATCCCACTTTCAAGACCTATACCGATCAGGAGACCGGTCAGACCATTATCGCCGGTATGGGTGAGCTGCACCTCGATATCATCGTCGACAGACTTCTCAGAGAGTTCCACGTTGAAGCGAACGTCGGCGCACCGCAGGTCGCATACCGCGAGACTTTCCGCAAGGCGGTCGATGCCGAGGGCATGTACAAGCGTCAGTCGGGCGGTAAAGGTCAGTACGGTCACTGCAAGATCCACCTCATCCCGCTTGAACCCGGCGAGGGCTATCAGTTCGAGGATATCACCGTCGGCGGTTCTATTCCAAAGGAATATATCCCCGCGATCGACAAGGGCATCCAGGAAGCGGCAAAGAACGGCTTCCTTGCGGGCTACGAAGTTGTGGATTTCAAGGTTCAGGTCTACGACGGAAGCTACCACGAAGTCGACTCCTCCGAAATGGCGTTCAAGATCGCAGGTTCGATGGCGTTCAAGGACGGTATGGAGAAGGCGGGCGTCGTGTTGCTCGAGCCCATCATGAAGGTTCAGATCATTACGCCCGAGGATTACTTCGGCGACCTGATGGGGAACATCAGCGGCCGCCGCGGTACGATCATCGGTACGGACGACCGGAACGGCGCTAAGGTCATCGATGCGGAAGTCCCGCTTTCCGAGATGTTCGGCTACGCGACGGAGCTTCGTTCCCGCACGCAGGGCCGCGGTCAGTTCACGATGCAGCCCGACCACTATGCGGAAGTTCCCAAGTCGGTCTCTGAAAAGATTGTTTCCTCCCGCGCAAAGCACAACTCGTAACACAACCTGCGGGGAAAAGTGCAAAAATTTGCAAAAAAACAGGGCAAAGTTATTGCAAAATTTTTTCCGATGGGGTATAATAATTCATGCAAGCGTGAAGCTTGATATCATCCGATTGATAGATAGCTGCGCTTTCGGCCCTGCAAGAGGCCGGAAAAGGTTATCAAAAAAATAAAAAAATCAAGGAGTAACTCAAAATGGCAAAGGCAAAATTCGACAGAAGCAAGCCCCACGTCAACATCGGTACGATTGGCCACGTTGACCACGGCAAGACCACTTTGACCGCAGCTATCACCATGGTTATGGCATGCAAGGGTCAGGCTCAGAAGATGCGTTACGACGAGATCGATAAGGCACCCGAAGAGAAGGCACGCGGTATTACAATTAACACCGCACACGTTGAGTACGAGACGGACAAGCGTCACTATGCGCACGTTGACTGCCCCGGTCACGCTGACTATGTCAAGAACATGATTACGGGCGCTGCGCAGATGGACGGCGCGATCCTTGTCGTTGCTGCGACCGATGGTCCCATGCCCCAGACCCGTGAGCACATCCTGCTCGCTCGTCAGGTCGGCGTGCCTTATATCGTCGTATTCCTGAACAAGTGCGACCAGCTTGACGATCCCGAGCTTCTCGAGCTCGTCGAGATGGAGATCCGCGAGCTGCTTTCTTCTTACGAGTTCCCCGGCGACGACATCCCGATCATCAAGGGTTCTGCGCTCAAGGCACTTGAGAAGGCGACCAGCGGTTGCTCCAATGAGGAGGTTCTTGCTGCTCCCGAGTGCCAGTGCATCCTCGAGCTCATGGACACCATCGACAGCTACATTCCTACGCCCGAGCGCGACGACAAGAAGCCTTTCCTGCTTCCCGTCGAGGACGTCTTCACGATCTCCGGCCGTGGTACCGTTGCTACGGGCAGAGTTGAGCGTGGCGTTGCGCACGTCGGCGATCCCGCTGAGATCGTCGGTCTGATCGACAAGCCTCGTTCCACGACCATCACTGGTCTTGAAATGTTCCACAAGTCTCTTGATGAGGCTATGGCAGGCGATAACGTCGGTGCGCTGCTCCGTGGTATCAACAGAACGGACGTTGAGAAGGGCCAGGTCATCGCAAAGCCCGGCACTGTTCCCACCGCTACCGTTTTCGAGGCGCAGGTCTACGTTCTGACCAAGGAAGAAGGCGGCCGTCACACGGCATTCTTCAACCACTATCGTCCTCAGTTCTTCATCCGTACGACGGACGTCACCGGTTCCATCGAGCTGCCCGAAGGCGTTGAGATGGTCATGCCCGGCGACCACGTCACGATGACGGTTGAGCTGATCAAGCCTGTCGCAATCGAAGAAGGTCTCCGCTTCGCGATTCGTGAAGGCGGCAGAACGGTCGGTTCCGGCGTCGTCTCCAAGATCGTCAAGTAAATTCTTGAAAATCAAAAACCGCTGCACTTGTGCAGCGGTTTTTGCCGTTTATGAATATCAGATCGCCCGCCGCGCAGAAGCGCGGCGGGCGAATATGGTCTGCCGAATGGGAGTTAAGCCTTTTATATCGTTTTGCTCAAAATTTTCTCGCCTGCGCGCATTGAGAGCGAAAACTATGACGATACCTTGTGCTTTTTCTGTGGAAAAAGCGGGATTTTTTCTGTGCTAATTTAATATTGATAATCATCGAAATAATAATTCGATCATGATCAAAATAAGAACCAATTGTGACAAGAGGATTGACAGTCGCCGGTGGTTATGATATACTGTCTGTGTACGGACAGAGCGGGCGTATTCTTTCGCCGCGGTGCGCGAGGGTGTCCCAAAGCGTATGCCGTCCGTATGCGGATGCGGAGGTCCATCTGCCGCCTAAAAAGCCTCCGAATATGTGAACTTGCCATTCATATATTATGATTTCGTGGGTTCGATTCCCACACGGGAGATATCTCTCGTTGACCGGAGTGGTTAACGGAAATGCTTGCTAAGCATTCGCATTCGGGTTATGTTCATATGGGCGTGATCCAAAAAAGAGTTATTTCCCCAACGGCGTCCGTGCGGCACCCGCCTTCGGGCGGGCAGCCGAAATGGGGTGGCGCGCCCTGTGCTGACGGGGATACCGTGCTATGACGACGTAAGCCAGACGCAATCGTTCCGCTTGCGAAGCCGTGCACTCAACCGTAAGTCCGCCGCGCTCCATCGGGCGTTTTTGAAAGTACCGCGGTGTTTCGCGTCAAGGGGGTCATATGAAGGTCATCATTCAGGAAAATCAGAGGGGCGTGCTCACGAAGAACGGAAAGTTTGTGCGCCTGCTGGGCGCGGGGAAGTACCATACCTTTGGTGGGCGCGCGATCGAACTGCTCGACGTCGGCGACCTTGCCGCTGTGAACGCGCGAAGCGTTCCCATGTCCGTCTTGGAACAGGATGCAGATTTTCAGGCGCAGACCGTCCGCGTCGATGTGCATGACGGCGAATATGTGTTGCACTTCGTGGACGGCGTATTTCGTCAACTTCTTACGGTGTCGGGACACTTCTTCTTTTGGAAGGAAGGCTTTCAGCATACATTCAGTGCGGTCGACGTCACCTCGCCTGAGATGGACGCGAGCATCCTGCCGAGCTATCTGAAGCAGCTGTCGCCCTATTGCGATGTTGTGGAGGTTGGCGCGCGGGAGCGTGCGGCGCTCTACTTTGACCGTAAGTTTGTGCGCTTTCTGGAAGCGGGCAAGTACTATTTCTGGAAGAACGGCACGGAAGTCACGACCGAACGCTATCCCGCCTGCCTCGTCCAGAAGGAGATTGTCGGTCAGGAAATTTTGACGGCGGATAAGGTCACGCTGCGCATTAATTGTGTCTGCGATTATCAGATCGCCGACTATGAGCGTCTCGCGAAGGAAGTGGGCGACTATGAAAAGCAGCTGCATACCGCCGTCCAGCTTGCGCTTCGCGAATATGTCGGCAAATACCGCATCGACGAGATCCTGGAAAACAAGGAAGCGCTTACGGAATATCTGACGAACGTCATTGCGGAGAAGGGCAGAGAGCTTTATCTGGACGTCCGGTGCGCGGCGGTCAGGGATGTCATTCTGCCCGGCGAGATCCGCGATATCATGAACACCGTGCTTGTCGCCGAAAAGCGCGCGCAGGCGAACGTCATTGCCCGCCGCGAAGAAGTGGCATCCACGCGCTCGCTGCTCAATACGGCGCGCCTGATGGACGAGAACCAAACGCTCTATAAACTCAAGGAGTGGGAATATGTCGAGCGCATCTGCGAGAAGGTGGGCAGCATCAATGTGAGCGGCGGTGACTTGCCTGCTCAGCTTGTACAGCTTCTGACCGGCGGCAAAAAGTAAGCAACGGAAATGTGAAAAGCGGGACAGTGTCCCGCTTTTTTGCTTGAATTGGAAATTTTGACGCACAATAAGGAAGATGAACAGCGAGGGGAAGGAAAACATTTTTGTGCGCGGATGGCAGTGGGGACGCGCGGCGTGGCGGGCGTTTTCGGCGCACCGCGCTACGACGGTTGCGGGCACGCTCGTCTTTTTTCTCATCATGTCGCTCGTGCCCTTCGTCTTTTGGCTCACGCTCCTGTTCGGCGGAAACGCAACCATTCTCGATCGGGTTCTGGAACTGGAGCTGTTCGGCTGGGCGCGGGATTTTCTCGGCTTTTTGCAGACCAACGCACAGGGGGCGACGGCGGGCGCGAGCATCTTCCTCATTGCCACGACGCTCTGGTCGAGTTCGGCGTTCTTCTATCACCTTCGGCGAAGCGGCGAGATCATCTATTCGGAAGCGCGACCCCGCCGCGGCTGGAAGGTGCGGCTGGGGGCGATCGGGCTGACGCTCCTGCTCATGCTGACGTTTGCCGTCGCAGGCGCCGCGCTCATTGCCCTGGCCTTTCTGACCCGTCCGCTCCCCGCCTGGCTCGGGTATCTTCTCGAGTACGCCGCGATCCTGGCGCTTGGGTTCCTGGTGGCGTGGGGGCTCAATCTCTACGTCCGTCCCTGCCGGAAGCAGGGCAAACAGCTTGCGTTAGGCAGCTTTCTCACGGCGCTTGCGTGGCTCGTCGCGTCCGCGGCGTTCACAGTCTACTTTCGCTTCAGCAACCCCGAGCGCCTGTATGGCGCGCTCTCGCTGGTCATCGTCTTTTTGCTATGGCTGTACTGGCTGATGATCTGCTTTGTCGCGGGCGTCATCTTCAACAAGCACCGCGTCTTTGTGCGGCGCGCGAATCGGCAAGATCAATAATTTGGCTGCGCATGTGCGCAGCCGCGCAGACCAAACCCACAAGGCAGCGTCAAACAGTACAAAAATAGGGGTACGTACTAAAAAAATGGCAGCAGACCCGTCGATGGCGGGTCTGCTGCTTTGAAAAAAGAAAAGGAGATCAGATGAGTCGTACGCGAAGAATATCGGGCATCGAGCGAATGAGGTCGATGCTCGCGGTTCCCGGGACGTCGTCCAACTCAAGGATGAGGTAGGCATAATCGCCCTTGCTCTGGTCGAGCATGTGCGCCACATTGATGCCCTGCGAGGCGACGATGGAGAGGATCTTGGAGAGGATCTCTTTGACGTTCTTATGCAGCACACACAGCCGCGCCTTGCTCGAGCGGGGCATGGAAACGGCGGGGAAGTTCACGCTGTTGGTGATATTGCCGTTTTCCAGGTAGTCGACGAGCTGATTGCCCGCCATGTACGCGCAGTTGTCCTCTGCTTCGGGCGTGCTCGCGCCGAGGTGGGGCACGCAGAGAATGTTCTCCACGCCCAGCAGCGTCTCGTCGGGGAAGTCGGTGATATAGCGGGAGACCTTGCCCGCCTTGACCGCTTCGACCATGTCCGCGCTCACGACGAGGTCGCCGCGCGAGTTATTGATGACGACCACGCCGTCCTTGCACTGCGCAAGGCTCTCGCGGTTGAACATGCCCTTGGTGTCGGGCGTGAGGGGGACGTGCACAGTGATGAAGTCTGACTTGCGGAACAGGTCGGAAAGCTCGGGCGTGAACTGCACCCTTCTGTCCATCATCCAGGCGTTGCGCACGGAGAGGTAGGGGTCATATCCGATGACGTCCATGCCGAGGCGCAGCGCGTCGTTTGCGACCATGGCGCCGATCGCGCCCAGTCCGATGACGCCCAGCGTCTTGCCCGCGATCTCCTGTCCGACAAACTTGGATTTGCCCTTTTCGACGAGTTTGGAGATATTCTCCTGCCCTTTCAGGGTCTGCGTCCAGTTGGCGCCGTCGATAATCTTCCTGCCGCCCAGAAACAGCTCGCACAGGACGAGTTCCTTGACGGCGTTGGCGTTCGCACCCGGCGTATTAAAGACGACGATGCCCTTTTCCGTACACTTGTCGATGGGAATGTTGTTGACGCCCGCGCCCGCACGTGCCACGGCGAGCAGGTTGTCGCCGAGGGGATAGTCATGCATCGCAAAGGAGCGCAGGATGATGCCGTCGGGATTTTCGACGCTGTCCGAATATTCATAGCCCGCAAATGCCTTATCTGCGACGGGGCTGATCGCGTTGAGTTTCAAGATTTTCATCATGCGTTCTCCCGTTCAAACTTCTTCATGAATTCGATGAGTGCCTTGACGCCGTCCACGGGCATCGCGTTGTAGATGGAGGCGCGCATGCCGCCCACGAGGCGGTGTCCCTTCAGGGAAACAAGCCCGTTCGCCGCCGCCTCCTTGACGAACTGCGCATCCAGTTCGGCGCTGGGTGTCACGAAGGGAACGTTCATGATGGAGCGGTACTTCTTTTCCACTCTGTTGGTGTAGAAGGACGAGCTGTCGATGAAGTCGTATAAAAGCCCCGCCTTGTATTCGTTGATGGCGTTCATCTCCTTGACGCCGCCCAGCTTTTTGAGGTGGCGCAGCACCAGCGTCGCCATGTAGATGGAGAAGCACGGGGGCGTGTTGTACAGGCTCTTGTTCTCGTCCTGTACCTTCCACTTGAGCATGGTCGGGCACATGGGCAGAGGGTTCTGGATGAGGTCGCGCTTTGCGATGACGATGGTCACGCCCGCAGGCGCAAGGTTCTTCTGCGCGCCCGCATAGATGACGGCGAATTTGGAAACGTCGATCTCGCGCGAGAGGATCTCCGAGGACATATCCGCGACGAGCGGCGCTTTGACGTCGGGGAACTCGATGTAGCGCGTGCCGAAGATGGTGTTGTTGGAGCAGATATGCACATAGTCGGTGTCCTCGCGGAAGGGGATCGCGGAGACGTCGGGAATATAGGTGTACGTCTTGTCCTCGCTGGACGCCACGCACGCCGCGTCGCCGTAGATCTTGCCCTCCTGCCATGCCTTCTTGGAGAAGTTGCCCGTCACGATGTAGTCCGCCTTCCCCTTGTGCATGAGGTTGAGGGGGACTGCTGCAAACTGCGTGCTCGCGCCGCCCTGCACAAAGAGAACGGCATAGTCGTCGGGAATGTGCATGAGTTCACGCAGCAGCGCCTCGCCCTCGAGGACGATGGCTTCAAACGCCTTGTTGCGGTGAGAGATCTCCGTTACCGACATGCCCGTGCCGGCAAAGTCCAGAAACTCGCGCTGCGCCTCCTCCAGCACGCTCAGGGGAAGCGTGGAGGGACCTGCGGAAAAGTTATATGCTCTCATACTTTTCACCTCTCATCAAATGATATGTATTATGTCCATTATACGATGTTTCCCCGCGGATGACAAGTATTTGCGGAATTTTTATCATAGACAATCCCGATTGCCGCATTTTGAAAAAGGAAAATTCGCGCTTTCCCGAAAAAAACGGGGGCAAAGTATTTACTTTTCATGTATTTTGGTGTAAAATAGAGGAAAGGCAGCATATATTGCGCAGATTGGATGGTTACGGAGGAGCGTATGGAAGAGATCAAGCGGGAAAGCGTCGTGATGGAAGGCATGTATCGCGGCATGACGGGAAAACTTGAGGAAGTGCGCCAGTCGCTCGGCCGTGAATTGCAGGCGGGCGCCGCACAGCAGATGTCCGTCTATGAGTCGCTTGCCGCTACCCTGCGCGAGGGGATGGACGCCATTCTCAACGAGGTGAAGTACCTCGCCCAGCAGAACAGCTCTATCTATGAGTCTGACCGCAAGGAATTTACCAAGCTGCGTGAATCTGTCATCGAACAGGTGCGCGCCAGCGCGGAGTCGAGCGTGCAGGTATTCGGCGATACCATCCGCGAGACGGAGGAAAAGCTCTCTGCCCGCATCGACGATCTGCGCGACGAACTTTTAGAGTTGCTCGGCGCGGAGCACCCCGAACGCAAGGACGGGGAAGCGGCTGCGGAAAATGCGGAAAAGTTCGATTACGACGACCTCGCGGAACATGTCGCCGCCGCCCTGCCCGAGACAGATTACGACCTCATTGCAGAGCGCGTCGTCGCCGCCCTGCCCGTGCAGAGCGAGGATGCGCTTGCCGAAAAGGTGGCGCTCAGCGTGCCCGCCGTCGATTATGACCGCATTGCCGAACGCGTCGCTTCCGTCATGGAGCATGAATTTGACGTCACGGTGGACGAACAGGGCATCACGCGCATTGCGCAGGCCGTGGCAGAGACCCTCGATTACGATGCCCTGGCGGAACGCGTCGCGGCGCTGCTCGCCGCCCGCCTTCCCGTACAGGAAGTTGCGCAGGAGATGACCGAAGAGCAGGAACCTGTCGCAGAAGAGACGCCCGAAGCGGAAGTGCAGCCCGAGGAAGAAGCGCCCGAAGAAGTGCCCGCCGCAGAAGGCGAGGCGCCCGAGGCGGAAGAGGCGAAGCCGATCGAAGAAGCGTCTGAGCAAACGGACGAAGCGGAGACGCCGGAGAGCGAAGCCGACGCCGAGCCTTCGGAGAGCGAGGACGATTCCGAGCTGCCCGAAGCGGAGATCGCCGCCGCCGACGGGGCCGATGCGGAGATGGTAACGCGTTACAAGCGCAGTTTCCGCGCCAAGATCATCGAGAGCGCGGACGCGGTCAAGGAGAGCTACTTCGCGCTCAAAAACGCGCTCCTGTCCTATGCAGGCGTGAATTCGCAGATCAACTGGTCCAACGACCGCTTCTTCATGGCGGGCGAGACGGTCGCGCGCATCAGTGTGCGCGGCAAGACGCTATGCCTCTATCTCGATCTCGATCCCGCAGCATACCCTGCGAGCGTCTATCATCAGCGCGCCGTGGGGGACACCAAGCAGTACGAAAAGACGCCGATGATGGTCAAAGTCAGGAGCGCGACCGCTCTAAAGCGCGCGCTGCAGCTCGTCGCCATTTTAATGGAGCGCCTGGACACGGTGCCCATTGAGCGCGCGCCCGTCGATTACGCGGAGGAGTTTGCCTTCCGCAGTCAGGAAGAACTTATTCAGGAGGGACTCATCAAGACGTCGCTCGTCGAGAAGTCCGATCTTGATTTTTAAAAACAAAGCAGAATGCCGCATACGCAAGAGGGAGCTGAGTGATCGGCTCTTTCGTCATGCGTATTTGCGGGCAAAGAAGGAGTCATCGTTTGAAACAGGAAAACAACAATCAATCACCAAAGCATGTCGATTCCGCCATCGAACTTGCCATTCTCAACGGCATCGAGGCGTACAATCGCGAACAGAGGGCAAAGAAGGGCGGGGATGAGTCCCGCTCCAAGGAGGCGATGGAGGAGGCCGGTTACAAGCCCCGCCGCCGCTCGCGCGCCAAGGGCAAGGGCACAAAGCTGCCCGCCGCATCGGAGAGCGCAGCGAGCGCGCCCGCAGAGAAAGCGGAGAAAACGGACAAGGCGACGCCTGCCGCGCGCAAGCCCAAGTCTCAGGCGGCAAAGTCCGAGAAGAAGGAACAAAAGGGCAAAAAGAAGAAGCCCGTCAAAATTTTATTCTTCGGCGGCGTGGGCGAGATTGGCAAGAACATGACCGCCATCGAGTACGGCAACGACATCATCGTCATCGATGCGGGCATCATCTTCCCGACCGAGGAGATGCCGGGCATCGACCTCGTATTTCCCGAGATCACCTACCTTGTCAACAACCGCCAGAAGATCCGCGGCGTCTTTTTAACGCACGGGCATGAGGACCATATCGGCGGCGTGCCCTATCTCATGAAGGAGCTGCTGCCCACGACGCCCGTCTACGGCAGCAAACTCACGCTCGCGCTCGTGGACAACAAGCTGCGTGAGCACCGCATGAACAACGTCGTGGAGCAGACGATCAGCTCAGAGGACGTGATCAAGGCGGGTGCGTTCACCGTGCATTTCGTCAACGTCAATCACTCCATTGCGGGCTCGCTTGCGCTCGCGATCGAGACGCCCTACGGCATCATCTTCCACAGCGGGGACTTCAAGATCGATTTAACCCCCGTCGCGGGCAAGCCCATCGATCTTGAGGAGATCGCCGAGTACGGCAAGAAGGGCGTGCTTTTATACCTTGGCGAGTCCACCAACATCGAGCGCCCGGGGTACACGATGAGTGAGAAGGTGGTCGGCACGACGCTCGAGCACATCTTTGCCGAGAATGCGGACAGGCGCATCGTCATCGCGACGTTCGCCTCCAACGTGCACAGATTGCAGCAGATCGTGGACATTGCGGTCAAGTACCGCCGCAAGGTCGCGCTCTCGGGGCGCAGTATGTTCAACGTCGTCGAGGCGGCGGCAAAGATCGGCGAGATCACCATCCCCGAGGGCGTCCTCGTGGACGTGGAAAAGACCAAGAACTTCTTCGACCGGGAGATCGCCATCATCTCCACGGGCTCGCAGGGCGAGCCGATGAGCGCCCTGACGCGCATGGCGGCGGGCGAGTTCAACAAGGTCACGATCGGCGCGAACGATACGGTGGTCATTTCCGCAAGCCCCATCCCGGGCAACGAGCGCATGATCTACCGCGTCATCAACAATCTGTATAAAAAGGGCGCCAACGTCGTCTACGAGAGTCTGGAAAAGATCCATGTCTCCGGTCACGCCTGCCAGGAAGAGCACAAGATCATGCACGCGCTTTTAAAGCCCAAGTTCTTTATCCCCGTGCACGGCGAGTACCGCCACTTAAAGCGGCACGCGCTGCTCGCACAGGAGATGGGCATGAGTCCCTCGCAGATCTTCATTCCCGATATCGGCATGTGCGCTGAGGTCACGGACGATACCCTGCGCCAGGGCGACAGCTTCCCCGCGGGCGCGCGCCTCATCGACGGCGCGGGCTTCGAGGACTACGGCACGAGCGAGGTATTGAAGGACCGCATCCGCATGTCGGGCGAGGGTCTGTTCGTGGTCAGCGTGGCGCTCTCCAAGGGCGTGCTGCTCGGCGAGCCGGTCATCGAGAGCCGCGGCTTTGTCTTTTCGGACGAGCGCGACTATATGCGCGATCTCAAGGACGTCGTCGAGAAGGCGATCGAGGGCGTCGGGACGCATGCGACCAATGCGGACATTTCCGCCGCTATCCGCCGCGCCGTCAAAAATTACCTCTTCAAAAAGACCAAGCAGTCGCCCATGATCTTGCCGATTGTACAGGAAATATGAGAAAGGGGGTTCACGAATTTTCTCACGCAAAGGCGTGACAAAATTCCGTGAGTAGAGAGGGCGGTCGCGGGCACGCCGCTTCGCGGTTGACCGCACGTCTCGTGCGGGTAGACCCCGCCCTCGGTCAAGAAATTGCCTAACAAATGGCAATTTCTTAAGTTCGGGCATGCGCCGAAGCCGCACCGCGGCTATCGGCATAACGCACGCCCTCACCCCTCTCTTGACGCGAACCCTCCAGGGCTTTCAATTATAGTTCGCGTCAATTCACACCCTCCCCCAAGCTGCATGAGCAGCAAATAGGGGCATACTGCGCAAAATTGCGATTTTGCTTGTATCTGTGATCATAGCAAAAGGCGGCACATCCTGTATGCCTCCCCTGAAACGAAGTTTTAGGGGAGGCAAGAAGAGAGCAGCGCCCTTTGTTATCAATTACGGGAAAAGGCTTCACTTGTTATGCCTTTTCCGCCCCAATTTGCGCGGGAGCGCTTTCACGGAAAGGTGAGCGACGCGCGCTATTTTGTTGCGACTGCGTGTCGCGAGGAAAACCGAACATCAAGCCGCAGGCGACTGTTGGGTTTTCCTAAAACTCACGGAATTTCTTTTTGTCAGTTCAAAAAGAAATTCGTGAACATGTATAAAGGGACGGCGTCGAGCCGTCCCTTTCAAAGGAAAGAATATGACCAATCAGGAACGGCTCGCAGTGCTGCGGGCGGCGGCACAGGAGGAGCGCGACCCGACCTGCTCGGACGACGTGCTCGCCGTCCTCATGCAGGAAGCCTCGCGCGTCGGGGCAAAACACATTCTGGAGATCGGCACGGGCAGGGGGCTTACGTCCATCGCGTTGCTGCTTGCCACAAGCGCCCGCATCACGACCATCGAGCGCGACCAAGCGCGCATCGCCGCGGCACGGGAGAATTTTGATCTGTTCGGCGTTGCGGATCGCGTGACCCTTCTCGAGGGCGACGCGGCGGACATTCTGCCCTGCCTGGAGGACGCGTACGATCTCATCTTTCTCGACGCCGCCAAGGTGCAGTACCGCCGTTTCCTGCCCGACTGCAAGCGGCTGCTGCACGCGGGCGGCGTGCTGTGCGCGGACGACGTCCTGCTCTTCTCAAGCGGCGTCCCCAAAAAGCGCAGAATGCTCGCGCAGCATATCGGGGAGTTTTTGCAAGATTTGCAGGCGGACGGGGATTTCGCGGTGACTGTCCTGCCCGTCGGGAAGGGGCTCGCCGTGGCGAGAAAGGAGCGCGCATCATGAAGCGGCTCATCATGATCAACGGCGCGATGGGCGTCGGCAAGAGCGCCGTCTCCCGGCAAGTGCAGCGATTGCTGCCTGCCTGCGCGCTGCTGGACGGCGACTGGTGCTGGGATGTCCATCCGTTTTCTGTCACGGAGGAGAGCAAGCGGCGCGTCATCGATCACATTGTGACGATATTGCACGGCTACCTTGCCTGCGCGGACGTGGAAAATATCGTCTTTTGCTGGGTGATGCAGCGGCGGGAGATCGCAGAGAGTATTCTTGCGCGCCTGTCCCTCGGGAATACTACAGTCGCTCGGTTTACGTTGACCGCCTCGCCCGAGACGGTCGCTGCCCGCCTGCGCGGGGATATCGCGGCGGGACTGCGGGACGAGGACGTGATCGCGCGCTCCATTGCCTACCTGCCTTTTTACGCGCAGGACATGGGGAGCGTCAAGCTCGCGACGGACGGCCTGAGTGCGGAGGAGACCGCGCGGGAGATCGCCCGGATCGTGCAACGGGAGGAGGAACATGAAGCCTGAACTTTTGGCGCCTGCGGGCAGCCTTGCAAAACTTAGGTGCGCGCTGCACTTCGGCGCGGACGCCGTGTACGCGGGCGGGAAGTCCTTCTCCCTGCGCGCCTTTTCCAATAATTTCACGCACGACGAACTCGCCGATGGCATCGGATTTGCCCATACGTTGGGCAAAAAAGTGTACGTCGCCGTCAATATCTTTGCGCGCAACGCAGACCTTGGGAAGCTTTCTTCCTACTTTGCGGCGCTCGCGGAGATGGGCGCGGACGCCGTCCTCATCTCCGATCTTGGCGTGCTCGCCGTCTGCAAACAGGCCGCGCCCGGGCTGCCCGTCCATATCTCCACGCAGGCGAACGTCACCAATGCCGCAGCCTGCCGGATGTTTGCCTCGCTCGGCGCGAGCCGCGTCGTCCTCGCCCGCGAACTCTCGCTTGCGGAGATCGCCGAGATTCACGCCGCCTGCCCCGAGCTGGAACTGGAGGCGTTCGTCCACGGCGCAATGTGCATCTCCTACAGCGGCAGGTGCTATCTCTCTGACTACCTCGACGGCCGTCCCGCCAACCGCGGCGCGTGCGTGCAGGCGTGCCGCCGCAGTTACCGTGTCCAAAGCGGCGAAAATGGCGCATGGTGCGATTTGGAGGAGGACGGCAGGGGGACATACCTGCTCAACAGCAAGGACCTCAACATGAGCGCGCACCTTTCAGAGCTCGCGCAGGCGGGCGTCGTGTCCTTGAAGATCGAGGGCAGAATGAAGAGCGAATACTACCTCGCGACCGTCGTCAACGCCTACCGCCGCATTCTGGACGAGGGATACTCCGCTGCGCTCGGGGCGGAGCTGGAGTGCGTCGACCATCGCTCCTATACGACGGCATACGCCTTCGGCGAAAATCACGAGACCGTGCACTACGCGGGGTCGCAGGAGGCGGGGACATGCGAGTTTGTCGCCGTCGTCCGTGGTCACGAAAACGGGCGTACGTATGTGGAAATGCGCAACCGTTTCTTTGAAAACGAGGTGCTGGAAGCGCTCTCGCCGACCGCGCCGCTCGCGCAGGAAGTGACGCTTTCCGACCTTTGCGATCAGAGCGGCGCGCCCTGTGCGGACGCCAAACTGGTGCAGGGGGCGTACTCCTTTGCGTCGCCCGTTGCGCTCACGGAAGGGGACATTTTGCGCAGACGGCGCCAATGAGTTGTCAGAACGTAAAATTTTGGGTATAATATTTGCGTGAAGTGTCTGTTTCTCTATAACCCTGCCAGCGGGAAGGGACGCATCGCCAGACAGACGGCGTACATCCGCAGACGACTGGAAGAGGCATATGACGTCGTGGAGATCGTCGAAACGAAGAGCGCCGAGGATATGGAAGCGCGCGCCCGTGAGGGCGCTGCGCTCTTTGACGTCATTTTATTTGCGGGCGGAGACGGCACCTTCAACCGCATCTTGCAGGGCGTGGGCGAGAGGGACGTCCGCTTGGGGTATATCCCGGGCGGCACGACCAACGATACCGCGCGCTCACTCGGCATTCCGCGCTCGGTCAAGGGCGCGCTGGGCGTCATCCTCGCGGGCAATTGCGCGGCGGTCGATGTCATGCGGCTCAACGGGACGCACTATGCCGTCTATGTCGCGGCGGCGGGCGCATTTACGCGCGCGACTTATTCCACGGGGCGCTCCTTAAAAAAGAAGCTGGGCATTCTCGCCTATGCCGTGGAGGCGCTGCGGCATGAGATGAAGTTCCGTGTCTTTCCCGTGACGATCACTTGCGACGGCAGGCGCATCGAGGAGACGACCGTGCTCATCCTCAACATGAACGGGCGCTCGATCGCGGGGCTCAAGGTAAATAAACATTCCAGCATGCGGGACGGCAGGATCGAACTTGCCCTCATCCGTCAGACGAAGGAGCCGAATTTTGCGCGCCGCATGGGAGCATACGCGTCGCTCGTCTCTCTCATGCTGATGGGCGGGAAGGGCAGAAGCGGGCATATCCTGCGCCTCAAAGGCTCACACTTTCTCATTGAGACGGACGGGGACGTCGTGTGGGATCTGGACGGCGAGAAGGGAATGCGCGGAGATCTGCGCGTCGACGTCCTGCCCGGGCACATGAAACTCTTTGTCCCGCGCAAGAAAAAAATCTGAAAAAGTATGTAAAATCGCTTGCTTTTTTGTGGCTTTTCTCATATAATGAATAAGCTTTGTTTGAAACGCATAACTATGCTTCTGTGGCTCAGTCGGTAGAGCGATTGATTCGTAATCAATAGGTCGCCGGTTCAAGTCCGGCCAGAAGCTCCATGATTGCAGACGAAAAGGCTGCAAGACAAAAAAACCATGAAAAACGTACTGTTTTTCATGGTTTTTTGCTATTT